>NZ_CP189561.1:5811044-6129548 GCF_050154705.1 Muricoccus radiodurans
GGACGCCGCCCGGCGCGGCCGCATGACGCTGCCCGACCTCCTGGCCGAGGTCCTGGGTGACGAGACGGCGCGGGTGGGCATGCTCACCGCCCTCGGCATCCGCCCCACGCCGCCGGAATGACGGATCGGTCACCCGGGGCGAGACAGACGCGACAGAAACGGTTGCGGCCGTCCCGAGGAAGCTGATTGACGGGGTGTTTTGCCCCCGATTACGCTCCGCGCCGAGTGGTGGGGACGCGGCCCGGGCCAGCGGCGGCACCGGGTCACCGGACTTGCCGGGGCCGCGCGCGGCCCCGCAGCCTGCCAGAAGATCAAACCCGCGTCCTTCAAGGGGAGCACCCGATGTCCGGCTCAGTTCATGACAAGCTCAACCGCGTGCGCAAGCCGCGCGTGCACATCTCCTACGAGGTCGAGACGGAAGGCGCCGCCATCGTGCGGGAGCTGCCCTTCGTCGTCGGCGTCATGGGCGACTTCGCCGGCGACCCGACCGAGCCGCTGAAGCCGCTCGCGGACCGCAAGTTCACCCAGATCGACCGCGACAACTTCAACGACGTCATGGCGCGCATCGCGCCCGGCCTGAACATGAAGGTCGAGAACACCCTCGCCGACGACGGTTCCGAGATGGCCGTCAACCTGAAGTTCAAGTCGCTGGACGATTTCGAGCCCGCCCGGGTCGCCGAGCAGGTCCCCGCCCTGAAGGCGATGCTCGAGACCCGCGCGAAGCTGCGCGACCTCATGAGCAAGGCGGACATGTCCGAGGAGCTGGAGGGCCTGCTGGAGCAGGTCCTGCAGGACAAGGGCAAGCTCGACGCACTCTCGGCCGAGCTCGGCCTGAACAAGCCGGAGGCCTGATCCCATGAGCGAGACCCAGACGAGCGCCGCGGGCGCCAGCACCACCACCGAGGAGGGCGGCCTCTCCCTCCTCGACCAAGTCGTCGGCGCGACGCGCCAGACCGAGAAGGACCGCGCCCAGGAGCTCGTGAAGGCCCTGGCCGAGGAGGCGCTGAAGGGCACCGTCACCTTCAGCCGCAACATGACGCAGACCTTCAACCGCGCCGTGGCTGCCCTGGACGAGAAGATCTCCAAGCAGCTCAACGCGGTGATGCATCACCCCCGCTTCCTGAAGCTGGAAGGCTCCTGGCGCGGCCTGCACTACCTCGTCGACAAGTCGGAGACGGGCACCTCCCTCAAGCTGCGCATGATCCAGCTGACGAAGAAGGAGATGCACCGCGACCTGACGAAGGCCGTGGAGTTCGACCAGTCCCAGCTCTTCAAGAAGATCTACGAGAGCGAGTTCGGCCTGCCGGGCGGCGAGCCCTACGGCGCCCTCGTCGGCGACTACGAGTGGGGCTCCCACCCCGAGGACATCGAGACCCTCTCGCAGATCTCCTCCGTCGCGGCGGCGGGCTTCGCGCCCTTCGTCACGGCCGCGGGCGCCGGCATGTTCGGCTTCAACAACTGGACCGAGCTCTCCAAGCCGCGCGACCTCGCGAAGATCTTCGAGACGCAGGAATACACCAAGTGGCGCTCCTTCCGGGAGCGTGAGGACAGCCGCTTCGTCACCATGGTGATGCCGCGCGTCATCTCCCGCCTGCCCTACGGCGCCGCCACGAAGCCGGTCGAGGAGTTCGGCTACGAGGAGGCCGAGTTCAACGCCGACGGCTCCGCCAAGGCGATGAACCACGAGCACTACTGCTGGTCCAACGCGGCCTACGTCATGGCCGCCCGCATGACGGACGCCTTCGCCCAGTACGGCTGGTGCACCGCCATCCGCGGCGCCGAGGGCGGCGGCAAGGTCTCCGACCTGCCGAACCACGTCTTCACCTCGGATGACGGCGACCTCGACGCCAAGTGCCCGACCGAGATCGCCATCACCGACCGGCGCGAGGCGGAGCTGTCCAACCTCGGCTTCCTGCCGCTCTGCCACTACAAGAACACCGACTACGCCGTGTTCTTCGGGGCCCAGACCGTCCAGAAGCCGAAGAAGTACGACCGCCCGGAGGCGACGGCCAACGCCGCCATCTCCGCCCGCCTGCCCTACATCATGGCGACGTCGCGCTTCGCGCACTTCCTGAAGGTGATGGCGCGCGACAAGATCGGCTCCTTCATGGAGGCGTCGGACTGCGAGACCTGGCTGAACCGCTGGATCCAGAACTACGTCAACCCGATGGAGGGCGCCGGCCAGGAGGCGCGGGCCCGCTATCCGCTCAAGGCCGCCTCGATCGAGGTGCGGGAGATCCCGGGCAAGCCCGGCTCCTACAACGCCGTCGCGCACCTGCAGCCCTGGCTGCAGATGGAGGAGCTGACCACCTCCATGCGCATGGTCGCCCGCATCCCGCAGAAGAGCTGACTCCGGTCACGGCCACGATCCACCGGGATTGACGGACGTGGCCATCCGGGACGACGTGCGGTCCGGCCGCTTCTTCGGCGCCAAGCGCGCCGAGGAGGCGGCCGCCCTCGCGGAATTCACCGTGCAGCGGGACCGCGGCGCCGCCCTGCGCGCCTGGTTCGGCGACGACCTCCTCGCCACCCTTCTCTCCGCCCAGGACCGGGTGGAGCGGCTGGAAGAGGCGGTGGACCGCGACATCGCGGCCCTCGACGCCCTTCTCTCCCGCCAGCTCGACGCCGTCCTCCACCATCCCCGGCTCGCGAAGTTCGAGGGCTCCTGGCGCGGCCTCGCCTGGCTCGCGGACCAGGCGGACATGGACCGCAGCATCCGCATCCGCGTCATGCCGATCCGCTGGGCGGAGCTCGCCCGGGACCTTGAGCGCGCGGCGGAGTTCGACCAGTCCCACCTCTTCCGCAAGCTGCACGAGGAGGAGTTCGGCCTCGCGGGCGGTGAGCCGTACAGCCTGATGTTGTGCGACCACGAGGTGCAGCCCGGCCCCTCGCCGACGCACAACGTGGATGACGTGGCCGTGCTTGGCCGCCTCGCCGCCGTCGCGGCCGCGGCCTTCGCCCCGATGATCCTGCCCGCCTCCCCGGCCATGCTCGGCCTGGACAGCTTCTCCGAGGCCGGGCCGGCCAACGATCTCACCATCGCCCTCCGCTCGCCGGAGCGCACGCGGTGGCGCTCCCTCTCGGGGCGGGAGGACACGCGCTTCCTCTCCCTCCTCCTCCCCCGCGTCCTCGGCCGCGCGGCCTGGCGGGCCGATGGCACGCGCGCCGACCGCTTCCGTTACGCCGAGCACATCAGCGGCGAATCCGGCCGCGTCTGGACGACCCCCGTCTATTCGATGGGCGCCGTGGCTATCCGCGCCTTCGCCCGCTACCGCTGGCCCGGCGAGCTGCGCGGCGCCGAGCCGTCGGAGATCGCCGGCGGCGGCGTGGTGGACACCCTCCCGCTCGAGCGCCTTCCCTCCGACCCGCCCGGTCCCCCGCCGCGCCCCCCGCTGGAACTCGTCCTGACGGACGACCAGGAGCGCGCCCTCTCCGAGTCGAACATCGTCGCGCTCTGCGGCCTGGACGGCCTGCCGGAAGCCAGCTTCGGCGCCCTGCCGACGATGCACCGCCCGCCCCGCATGAACACCGACATCGCGGAGGCCAACCAGCGCCTCTCGGCCCAGCTGAACAACGTGCTCTGCGTCTCCCGCTTCGCCCACTGCGTGAAGGTGATGGGGCGCGACATGATCGGCGCCTACCTCAGCCCGGAGGAGGTGGAGTTCCGCCTCTCCCGCTGGATCGGCAACTACGTCAGCGGCCTCGTGGGCGGTGGCGACACCGCCTCCCGCTACCCCCTGCGGGAGGCGCGGGTGGAGGTGCGCGAACAGCCCGGCCGCCCCGGCACCTATGGCTGCATCGTCCACCTCCAGCCGCACTACCAGCTCGATGACGTGGGGGCTGTCTTCCGCCTCGTCACCGACATCGCGGGGCCGCGCTCCGCATGACCCGCACACCCCCCAGCCGGCGCCGCGGCCGATCGCCGGCGCCCGCCCGCCCCTCGGCGGCCCCGCGGACCACGCCCCGCGCGGCCCACCGCTGAACCTGCCGATCACCTGAAGGGAACGCCCACCGTGTCCACCACCGCCGAAGCCCTCCGAGCCGGCGACATCGCCGCCGCCATCGCCGCCGCCCAGGCGAAGGTGAAGGCCGCGCCGCGCGACGCCGACGCCCGCTGGCTCCTCGCCGAGCTGCTCCTCCTCTCCGGGGACGCCGAGCGCGCCGACCGGATGCTCGACGCCGCCGTCCTCGACGACCCGAACCCCGCCGTCCTCGAGTTCCGCCGCCTCCTGCGCGCGGAGGTCGTGCGCCAGCAGGTCTGGGCCGAGGGCCGCGCGCCGAACTTCCAGGGCCAGCAGGCCACCCCGGCGCAGGAGGCCGCCCTGCGCGCCATCGTCGCGCTCCGTGCCGGTGACGCCGCCGGCGCCGCCGCGGCCGCCGCCGAGGCCGAGGCCACCCGCCCCCGCGCCCCCGGTACCGCCGAGCTCGTCAACGGCAAGACGATCGAGTTCGACGACATCCGCGACGCCGACGACCTGATCGCCCCCGGCCTGGAGATCCTGACCACCGCCGGGGAGCACATGCTCGTCTCCTTCGAGCGCCTCGGCAGCCTCGCCTTCACCCCCGGCCGCCGCCCGCGGGACGTGGTGTGGCGCCGCGCCGAGATCACGCTGAAGGACGGCTCGGACGGCGTCATCTTCGTCCCAGCCCTCTATCCGCGCGGCACCGGCCAGGTCTCGGACCAGCTCCGCCTCGGACGCGTCACGGAGTGGGAGGAAAGCGGGGAGGGGGATCAGGTCCTCGTCCGCGGCATGGGCCAGCGCCTCTGGCTCATGGGCGAGGAAGCGGTGCCGATCTCCGAGGTCGCGACGCTCCGCCTGGGATGAGGATGATGTGGCGCCCGGGACCCCGGGAGGCGGGCTGGACGCATGCGTCCAACCCCGGACCTTCCGCCGTGGGGCCTGAGGCCCCCGCGACCCGCCCTTCCTCTGAAGGACGGGTGCGCGGGGAACCGTGTCGGACGCATCGGTCCGACGCGCCTGTCCCGGCGCCACGGCATCGACGCGGCCCATGAGCGACTCCACCCGCCCCGGGTCGCTTCGGGTCCGCCTGCCCCTTCTCGACCGGCTGCTGGACGAGGCCCCGGAGAAGACCACCGAGTCCCCTCCCAACGCCACGCGTGCGCTGGAGGTGCTGCGCGCCGGCGTGCGCCGCGACCTGGAGGCGCTGCTGAACGCCCGCCGCCGTCGCTGGCTGCTGCCGGAGCACCTGACCGAACTCGTCACCTCTCCCCTCGGCTACGGCATCCCCGATGCCACCTCCGGAACCTACGCGCTGGAGGAATCGCGCGAGGCGCTGGCGAAGGAGGTGGAGGATGTGATCCGCCGCTTCGAGCCGCGGCTGATGAACATCCAGGTCGTGCTGCGCCCGAGCAACGACCTCGACCGCACCATGCGCCTGCGGGTCACCGCCGTGCTGCGAACCGACCCGGTGCCGGAGCCCATCTCCTTCGACACCGTGCTCGAGGCCGTCTCGCACGACGTGAAGGTCGCCGAACGATGAGGGCCTCGCGATGATGAACCGGCGATGAGCGAGAGCCTTCTCCCCTTCTACAACGCCGAGCTGGAGGCGCTGCGCAAGCTCGCCGGCGACTTTGCCGAGGCTCACCCGAAGGTGGCCGGCCGCCTCCGCGTCACGCGGGACGGCGCCGCCGACGACCCGCATGTGGAGCGCCTGCTGGAGGGCGTTGCCTTCCTCGCCGCCCGCGTCCAGCACCGGCTGGAGGACGAGCTCCCCGAATTCTCGGACGCGCTGATCGAGCTTCTCTCCCCCCATCTGCTCGCCCCCGTGCCGAGCATGACGACGCTGCGCTTCACCGGCTCCCCCGACGCCACGGGCCCCACCCAGGTCCCGCGCGGCCTGGCGGTGGAGACGGACCCGGTCGCGGGTGGGCAGGGGCTGCGCTACGTCACCTGCCACGCCCTGACCCTCTGGCCCGTGCGGATCGAGGCGGCGCGGCTCATGGGCCTGCCCTTCGCCGCCCCCGCCAACCCGCGTGCGCCGCGCGCCGCGGCCTGCCTGCGGCTGACGCTGCGAACGAGCGCGCCCGACCTCGACTTCGCGAAGACCGGCCTCGACCGGCTGCGCTTCCACTTGCCGGGCTCCGGCCCCACGGCCCTGGCGCTGCACGAGCTCCTCTCCACCGCCACGATCGGCATCGCTCTGGCGGACGGCCCGGCGGACCCGAACCCTACCCTCCTGCCGCCCACCGCCCTCCGCCCGGCCGGCTTCCTGCGGGAGGAAGCGGCGCTGCCGTGGCCCCGCCGCGCGTTCGACGGCCACCGCCTGCTGACCGAGTACTTCGCCTTCCCGGAAAAGTTCCTGTACCTCGACCTCGACGGCCTGGAGGCCCGGACGGCGCTGCAGAAAAGCGACCGGCTGGAAATCTTCTTCTATCTCAACCGCGCGGCGTCGGCGCTGGAGCGCGCGGTGGGTGCGGAGACGCTCGCCCTCCACTGCACCCCGGCGGTCAACCTCTTCCCCCAGCGCTGCGAGCCGATCTCGCTCGACGGCACGAAGTCGGACTGGCTCGTCCTGCCCGATGCGCGGCGCCCCGCGGCGCTGGAGGTCCACTCCATCCGCCAGCTGCGGGAGACGCGGTCGGACGGGCTGCGCCGCATCGTCCAGCCCTTCCACCGCTTGGCGCGGGAGCCGAACGGCCAGGAGGTGGCGGAGGCCGAGGTCCAGTGGATCGCCCGCCGCCTGCCCGCGCCGAGCCCCCTGACGGGCACCGAGACGCGGCTGATGCTGCGCGACCACCGCTTCGACCCGATGATGCCGGCCGACGGCGTTCTGACCGTCGAGGCTCTCTGCCTCAACCGCGACCTGCCCGATCTCCTGCCCTTCGGAAACGGCGAGCCGCGGCTGCGGATCGTGGACCCGATCAACGTCCAGTCGGTGGAGGCGATCCGCGCCCCCACCTCCACGCTGCGCTTCCGGCTGCGCGGCAAGGGCGGCTGGCGCCTCATCTCCCACCTCGCCCTCAACCACCTCGGCGTCATGGGCGGGGAGGACGCGGCGCTCGCCCTGCGAGAGCAGCTCCGCCTGCACGACCTGCGCGACGCGCCGGAGACGCGCACGGCCATCGCCGCCCTTCTCTCGGTGGACGCGAAGCCCGGCCTCGCCCGCATCCCCGGCCAGCGCCCGGGCATCTTCACCCGCGGAATCGACGTGACGCTCACCTTCGACCCGCAGGACTGGGTCTCCGGCGGCCTCTACCTCCTTGCCGCGGTGCTGGAGCATTTCCTCGCGCTGCAGATCTCGGTGAACGGCTTCGTCCGCACCCGCGCCGTCCTGCGCGGCCGCACGGAATCCGTCGCCCAGTGGCCGCCCCGCAGCGGCACGCGGATCCTGCTGTGAGCCGTCACCGATGAGCGGAACGGACGAAGAGGACCCGCCCTGGCTCCGCGTCGGCACCCCGACGCCCGAGGAGGAGAAGGAGCCCTTCGACCCCGACGCGACGGTGGTCTCCTTCCGCCCGCCACGGCCGCCCGCGCCCGCCGCCCCGCTGCCATCGGCCGCCCCGCCACCCGCGGCCGACGCCGTGCCGCCGCCACCCGCTGCCGTGCCGCTGCCCTGGGCCGATGCCGCCCCGCCGCCCTCGGCTGCGGAACCGCCGCCGGAGCCCACCGCGCCACCGGTCCCCCGGAACGCCGCGCCCACTTCCCGTTCTGTGACGGGGGTGGTGACGGCCGCCGCCCCCTTTCTCCCGCCCGATCCCCCGGCGCTCAGCCCCGCCGAGCGCCTGGCACAGCAGCCCGAGCGCTTCGACCTCGACCAGGCCGCCCACATGGTGGCACGGGGCCGGGACATCGCCGACCTTCCCTTCCGCGCCGTCCCCCGCCTCGGACTCCCCGCCGGGGAGGTGCTGTCGGGCGACGTGGACAGCGGCGAGCTCGCGGCGCCCACCTTCGGCCTCATCGGCAGCGGTGCGGCCCTGCCGCGCCACTACACCGCGGTCGCTGCGGCGGAGCTGCGCAACCTCCCGCCCAGCCTCCGCCGCCGGGGCGCCGCCCTCGTCGCCTTCCTGGAGATGCTGTCCCGCCGTTTCACCGGCCTCTGGGTGAAGGCCGGCGCAAAGGTCCGTCCGGCCCGTGATCCCTCCCGCGTGGACACGGCACTGGCGGGCGCGATCGGCATGGCGACGCCGGGCCTCGACGGCCGCCTCGTCACGCCGCTGGCCGGGCTGCTCTACCACGCCGGCCACCTCGCCAGCCGCACCCGCAGCGCGGAGCGCCTCGCCGCCATGCTGGAGGACGAGACCGGCCGAACGGTGGAGATCATCGAGTTCGCCGGTGCCTGGCAACGCCTCCCGACGGCGGAGCGCACGCGCCTCGGCGGCGCCTATGCCCGCCTCGGCGTGGATGCCGCCGCCGGCGCCCAGACCTGGGACCCCGCGGCGCGCTTCATCATCCGCATCGGCCCGCTGGACGCCGCCTCCTTCGCCGACTTCCTGCCGGGCCGGCAGATGTTCCGCCGGATCTGTGACCTCACCCGCCTGCATGTCGGGCCGGAGACGGACTTCGTGCTCAACCCCGTCCTCTCCGCCGCCGCGGTGCCGCCGCTGCGCCTGGGAAGGGACGGCGCGGGCGGCGCGCAGCTCGGGCGCACCGGCTGGATCAACGCCGCCCGCCCGCGCACGCGCCCGGCGGCCGACGTGAAGCTGCAACCGGGGATGCGGTGACGCGCCCCCCAACCCGCCGCGCCCCCCGCGGCCCCTGACCGGAAGAGAGAGACCATGACCTCGTGGAGCCGCGGATACGTCGCGGATGCGCCCTACACCGTGTCGTATCACCCCACGCAGGTGCCCTCGCACATGGCGCTGGCGGCGGCGATCAACGGGGTGGACTGGCAGCCGCGGGAGCGGATGACGGTGGCCGACATCGGGTGCGGCCGGGGCTACGTCATCGCGGCGCTGGCGGCGTCCAACCCCGGTTGGAACTGCATCGGCCTGGACTACAACCCCGGCCAGATCGCGGAGGCGATGGACTTCGCCGAGGAGGCCGGGCTCGACAATCTCGGCTTCGTCGAGGCCGACCTCGCTGCCATGTCGGATTCCGACATGGACAGCCTGCCGATGCTCGACGTCGCGATGCTGCACGGGGTCTGGACCTGGGTGGCCGATCCGGTGCGGGCGGGCATCGTGCGTCTTCTCTCGCGCCGGCTGAAGCCGGGCGGGGTGGTCTACATCTCCTACAACTCACTACCGGGCTTCGGGCAGGATGCGGCCCTGCAACGCCTTCTGCGACTCGGCGCCTCGCTCGCCCCGCGCGGGGACAGCGTGGAGCGCGTGCTCCACGCTCTTCCGCTGGTGAAGGAGCTCCAGGCGACCAACCCGAAGATGCTCGCCAACACCTACATGCTGAAGCGCCTGGTGCAGGAAGGCCCGCCGCCCAACCCGCCCTATCTCGCGCACGAGTTCATGACGGAGCACTGGCGCCCGGTGTTCCAGGCCGACCTCGCCGAGGCCCTCGCCCCCGCGCGCCTCGACTACATCGGCAGCTCCACGCTCGTGGAGAACATCCCCGACATGTTCCTGGAGCCGGCGCAGCGCGCCATCTGGGACCGCATGCCGGAGGGCTCGCCGCAGGAACTCGTCAAGGACCTCTGCATCGAGCGCCCCTTCCGCCGCGACATCTACATGCGCGGCATGCGGAAGATCGATCGCCGCGCCGCGCTCGACAAGATCATCGTCGCCCTCGCCACGCACGAGACGGAGAAACTCCCCGGCCTGCCCACCAGCCGCGGGATGGCCAACCTCGCGCCGGAGGTCGCGAACGACGTCCTCGCCGCGCTCCGCCAGGGCCCGCAGCGCATCGGCGACCTTCGCCGCCTCACCCCTGGCCGCAGCACGACGCCGGAGGAGTTGCTGGTCATGCTGAACGGCGCGGGCACGGTGGAGCCGATCTGGCGCACCCGCGTGGACGCGAACGCGGTCGCCCGCGCCCGCCGCTTCAACGAGCGCGCCGCCGCCCACTACGCCGGCCAGGGCACGTCGGAGGGCCAGTACGGCCTCGCCAGCCCCTTCATGGGCGCGGCCCTCCCGGTCACCTCGCTCGAACTCTACCTCGCCACCCGGCCGGAGCTGCAGGGCGTGACCGACCCCACGGAGGCGGAGGCGCGCCTGCGCCCGCTGCTGCCGCCGGAGGCCGACGAGAAGGCGATCGCCACCGCGATGAAGACCCTCACCGACCGCCTTCCCGTCTGGCAGCGCTTCGGTGTGGTCTGATCGCCGCGCCTCCGCGCGGCGCTGACCGCGGGAACGCCGCCCCATGACCGCATGGAGCCGCGGCTACGCCGTGGACGCCGCCTACGCCGGCAACTACCAGCCGACACAGGTGCCGGCCCATCTCGCGCTGGCGGCGGCGATCAACGGGGTGGACTGGCAGCCGCGGGAGCGGATGACGGTGGCCGACATCGGGTGCGGCCGGGGCTACGTCATCGCGGCGCTGGCGGCGTCCAACCCCGGTTGGAACTGCATCGGCCTGGACTACAACCCCGGCCAGATCGCGGAGGCGATGGACTTCGCCGAGGAGGCCGGGCTCGACAATCTCGGCTTCGTCGAGGCCGACCTCGCTGCCATGTCGGATTCCGACATGGACAGCCTGCCGATGCTCGACGTCGCGATGCTGCACGGGGTCTGGACCTGGGTGGCCGATCCGGTGCGGGCGGGCATCGTGCGTCTTCTCTCGCGCCGGCTGAAGCCGGGCGGGGTGGTCTACATCTCCTACAACTCACTACCGGGCTTCGGGCAGGATGCGGCCCTGCAACGCCTTCTGCGACTCGGCGCTTCCCTGCAGCCCGCCGGATCGAGCGCGCAGCGCGTGCTCGGCGCCATTCCCCTCGTCAACGATCTCCACGCCGCCGGCGCCAAGCACCTCGCCGGCACGACGAGCCTGCGCATCCTCCAGGAGGCGGGAGACGAGGAGAACGCCCCGCTCCTGGCGAACGAGTTCATGACGGACCACTGGCGCCCCGTCTTTCAGGCCGACCTCGCCGAGGCCCTCGCTCCTGCCCGCCTGGACCACCTCGGTAGCGCCACCCTCATCGAGAACCTTCCGGACATGCTGCTGGAACCGGCCCAGCGCGCGGTCTGGGACCGCATGCCCGAGGGAGCTCCGCGCGAGCTCATCAAGGACCTCTGTGTCGAGATCCCCTTCCGCCGCGACATCTACATGCGCGGCCTGCGCCGCATCGACCGCCGCACCGCGCTCGACCGCCTCGTCCTCGCCCTCGCGACCGACGACATGGAGACGCTGCCGCCGCTTCCCACGCCCCGCGGCATGGCCCGCCTGGCACCGGAGGTCGCGCGCAACGTCCTCGCCGCCCTGCGACGCGGCCCGCACCGCCTCGGTGACCTCCGCCGCGTCACCCCCGGCCACGCCCCCACGCCGGAGGAGCTGCTCGTGATGCTCGACGCCGCCGGCGCCGTCCTCCCGCTCTGGCGCTTCGCGGCCGATGCCGCCGCCGTGGCCCGCGCCCGGCGCTTCAACCGCGCCGCGGCGTCGGCCCTCGCGCGCACGGGCGGGGAGGGGAGCGGCCACGCCTTCGCCGCGCCCCTCGTCGGCGCCGGCCTTCCTGCCAGCGCGCTGGAGATGCGGCTCGCCGCCCATCCGGCCGTGCAGGGCGCCAGCGATGCGGCCGACGCGGTCGCCCGCCTCACGGCGCCGGATGCTTTTCCGCCCGATGCCGTGACCGTCGCGACACGCATCGTGACGGAGCGTTATCCCGTCTGGCAACGCTTCGGTGTAGCCTGACCCCCACCTCACCCCTCTCGCCGCCACGCCGGACCGGCGCGCGGCCAAGCCCTGGAGGCACGCCGCCATGACCCGCCAACCCCTCGCACTCCTGCTCCTCGGGGCCGCCATGCTCGGCGGCGCCGTCGCCCCCGCCGCCGCCCAGTCCGGCTCCGCGCTGGACATGATCGAGCGCCTGCGCCCGGGCAGCGGCACCCGCGGCATCCGCATGCCCGGCGCCGAGCCCCCGGCGGCCGCGCCCGCCGCCCCTGCGGCCCCCGCCCAGCCCTATTCCGGCGCGCCGGCCCAGTCCTCCAGCTCCTCCGGCGCGCAGCCCAACCCCGTCGCGGCGCGCCCGCCTGTCCAGCCCCGGCCGGCGACCCCGCGGCCGCCCGTGAACGCGGCGCCGACCACGACCGCCCCGTCGGACGTCCCGGCGGTCTCCATCACCATCCAGTTTCCGACCGGCTCCTCGGTGCTCACCCCGGTCGCCGAGCGCGCCCTCGCGCCGCTCGGCCAGGCGCTCTCCTCCGCCGCCCTCGCCCCCTACCGCTTCCGGATCGAGGGCCACACGGACACCGTCGGCGACGACGAGATGAACCGCGAGCTGTCCCAGCGCCGCGCGGAGACGGTCCGCAACTTCCTCATGCTCCGCTACGGCGTCGCCGCGGAGCGGCTGGAGGCGGTCGGCCTCGGCGAGAGCCAGCTCCTGATCCAGACCGGCGACAACCGGCCCGAGGCGCGGAACCGCCGCGTCCAGGTCCTGAACATCGGCAGCTGACGCACCGTCCGGCGGGAGGGGGGAGCCGTGTCCAACGAACCGGACGACACGGTCCGCCTCCCGCGGGAGGATGTCCGCCCCCTCACCTGGGGATCGCCGGCGGCGGAACCCGCCCCGGCGCGCCCCGCCGAAGCCGCGCCGCTCGCCGCGGGCGCGGGTCTCCTTCTCGTCCTCGTCCTCATCGCCGCCGGCGCCTGGTGGTTCTGGCCCCGGCCCGAGCCCGCCCCGGTGCGGGCCCCGCCACCCCCGCCGCCCATCATCGCGACGGAGCCGCCCGCAGGCGCGCCGGGGATGCCGCCCGCACCGCCGGCACCCGCCATCCCCGCCTTCCCGCTGATGGACCGGGACGCCATCCTCGCCTGGAACCCGGCCGAGCCGACCCTTATCCGCATGGCCGACCGCCCGGCGGTCTTCCTCCTCGGCTTCCCCGACCTCTCGACCCAGGCGCGGACGATGAACCGCATGGCCGCCCTCATCGAGAAGGCGCGCGCCCCCCGCGACCGCGTGCTGAACGACGCGGAGCTGGCCGCCGTCATCGAGGCCGATGGCGAAACCCCCGACACCTACTACTACGGCCACAACTACACGCTGGACGACATCCTGCGCTTCTACGCGCTGGCGCTTTCGGGGGACGTCGTACTGAACGACGGGGAGCGCTGGCTGGAGGCCCGTCTGCCGGAGATCCGCGCGGCCGGCGGCCCCGGCCCGCTCGCCCTCATCACCCTTCCGGGCCTGGAGGACCGCTTCGACGCCCGCGCCCGCCGCGCCGTGCTGGAGCACGAGGCCGGACACGGCCGCTTCTTCACCGACCCGCCCTACGCCGCCTTCGTCATGCATGTCTGGCGCACCGTCTTCACCGAGAGCGAGCGCGCCGCGTTCCGCGCCTTCATGGTGCGGGAGGGCTACGACACCGCCAACGAGACGCTCATGGCGAACGAGGCCATGGCCTATTTCGTCTGCACCCCAGACCGCCGCTTCTTCGACCCGCGCCGCGACGTGGGCATGGACGAGGAGAACGCCGCCCGCCTGCGCGCCGCGCTGGCCGGTCCCTGAGGAGTCACGGGCATGGAGTACGACTTCACGCCGGAGGACATGCAGCGCGACCGGCCGCGCTGGTACTGGGGCCCGGGCCGCCGGGAAGCCTGGGCCGCCGCCAAGGCCCGCGGCGACCGCGGCCGCCGGCGCGAGCGGGACGACGACGACTCCTCCGGTGGAAGCGACCATGACGATGGCTGGTCCTCCTCCACCAACGACGATCGCTCCGCGCCAGATGCTCCGCAGGAGGAGCGCCGGAACTGGTTCTCCTTCTCCGGCGGCGACAGCGGTTCCAGCTCCTCTGCCTCGAACGCCTCCGATTCTGGCTCCTCCTGGAGCAGCGACTCCTCGTCGTCGAGCAGCAGCGACAGCAGCGGCTCCTCCTCCTCGTCCAGCTCCAGCGACTGATCCCGGCGTGATGCGCGGGCGGGGCGCTACGCCCCCAGCCCGTCCAGCCAGTCCGCCACCCGGTCCGCCACCGCCTCCCACCCGGCATCGAGCATCAGCAGGTGCCCCATGCCCCGCGCGAAGGCCGCGCCCGTCCCGTGCCAGGCCGCGCAGCGCCGCACCGCATCCTCCGGGATCAACCGGTCGCCCTCGGCCCCCAGCACCATCACCCGCCGCCCCAGGACCCAGCCCGGCGTCACGGGTTGCGGCATCTGCGCTTCCAGGATGGCGGAACGGGATTCCGCGCCCAGCCGCGCGACGTGACGCCAGGCCGCGGCGCGATCCATGTGCGGCCCGAACAGCCCCTCCACCAGCCGCTCGGTCGGCGGCGCGGACGGCTCCACCATGCCGGCCACCTCGGCCCAGAGGGAGGGGTCGGACAGCGCCAGCCGCGAGTTCGACCACCACAGTCCTTCCGGCGGCACCGGCGCCAGCAGGGCCGCGCCGCGAACGCCGGGATGCGCCAGCAGCCGCTGCGCGACCAGCGCGCCGAGCGAGTGACCGACGAAGACGACCGGCCCGTCCAGCATCCGCCGCACGGAGGCGACCGTGTCGGACAGCGAGGCCTCCTCGCCCGGCCGCGACAGCGGCAGGGCGATCCCGCCATGGCCGCGATCCGCCAGACGCTGCCCGAACCCTTCCGCCCAGACCCAGGGCCCGCAGGCCGCCCCGTGCAGCAGCACCAGCCACGTCCGCGCCGCCGCACCATCGCGCGGCGAGAATTGCACCGAACCCGGAGGAGAATTCACGCCGCCACCCCGTCCAGCGCCGCGTCCACGATCCGCCGCTCCCGCAGCACGTCGACCGTCGCCTGCGCCGTCGTCGCCGCCACGCCCATGCGCTGCATGGCGAAATCCGCGATGCCCAGCGCCACCTCCCGCTCGCCCATCACCACCAGCCCCGCGGACGCTTCATCGCGCAGCCACTCCATCTCCGCGTCATGATGCGCGCGGACCGCCACCTCGATGTCGGGGTTCGCGTGCCGGGCCAACTCCACCACGCGCCGCGCCTCCCAGGCGCCGGGCAGCGCCACCACCAGCAGCCGCGCGCGGGACGGCGCCGCCGCCTCCAGCACCTCCGGCAGGGCGGCGTCGCCCCACAGCACGGGCACGCGCCGCTCCCGCAGCGCCTCCGCTACGCGGCGGTCGTTCTCGATCACCAGCACCGGCAGGTTGTGCCGCCGCAGCGCCGCCGCGACGAGCGTGCCGACCCGCCCGTGCCCCACCAGGATCGCGTGCCCGCGCAGCACGGGCAGCGACGCGACGAAGCGTGCGGCATCCGGATGCGCCCCCGCGACCTTCCGCCCGGGCATCCGCCCCGCCACCCAGGCGAAAGCGCGGAAGGTGAGGGGGGTGATCAGGATCGCGCCGAAGCTCGCCAACAGGATCGGCCCACGCACCTCGTCCGGCAGCAGCCGCTGCCCGATCGCCAGCTCCGTCAAGACGAAGGAGAACTCGCCGATCTGCGCCAGCGCGCCCGCGACGATGGCCGCCACCTCCGCCCGCACGCGCAGCGTCAGGAGCAGCGCGAAGGTCGCAGCGCCCGTTCCCAGCAGCACCGCCGCCAGCGCCAGCACGTCCAGCACCGGCGAACGGATCACGCTCGCCGGGTCCAGCAGCATTCCCACCGAGACGAAGAAGATCGCCGCGAAGACCCGCTGTAGCGGCAGCGTCTCCGCCGCCGCCTGATGGCCCAGGTCGCTCTCCCCCAGCACCACGCCCGCGAAGAAGGCGCCGAGCGCGAAGGACACGCCGAAGGTCACCGCCGCCCCGAAGGCCACGCCCAGCGCCACCGCCACCACCGCCAGGGTGAACAGCTCCCGCGAGCCGGACCGCGCCACCCGCGCCAGCGCCCAGGGCAGCACCCGCCGCCCCACCACCAGCATCAGCACCGCGAAGGCCGCCAGCTTCCCGACGGCCACCAGCACCGCGAGCCCCAGCCCCCCAGAGGAGCCGCCGGGCCCGCCACTCGCGGCCGGCAGCAGCACCAGCCCGAGCACGACGATCAGGTCCTGTACGACCAGCCAGCCCAGGGCCAGCCGCCCCGCCTCGCCCGAGAGCCGCCCCCGCTCCTCGAGCGCCCGCGTCGCCACCGCGGTCGAGGCGATGGCGAGCGCCAGCCCGAACACCAGCGCCGCCCCGAAGCCGAGCCCGAGCAGCGTCATCGCGAGCCCCGCGCCGAGCAGCGTGCCCAGCGCCACCTGCGCCACCGCCCCCGGTACCGCGACGCGCCAAACGGCCAGCAGGTCCCGCGCCCGGAAGTGCAGCCCCACGCCGAAGAGCAGCAGCCCTACCCCCACCTCCGCCAGCGTGGCGGTGAAGGCGGAATCGATCGCCATCCCCGGGGAATGCGGCCCCGCCGCGAAGCCTGCCAGCAGGTAGCCGATCAGCGGCGGCAGCCGCAGCCAACGCGCCGCCGCCCCGAAGGCGAAGGCCAGCACGAGCGCGATGACGAGGCTCGCGAGGAAGGGCGGCGCGTGATCCATGCCCGGCCCTTCTCGCAAGCCCGGTGCCGGCACGCCAGACGTAGCGGCGTCAGGGCGATCTCGCCGGAACGCCCCCGGTCACCCCCGCCCCGCGGGCGTGGCTCCCTGCGGCCGGCGCACGATCCGGACCCCCGGCGGCACCGCGCCAAGGCACCGCGCCGCGAAGCCCGCGATCGCCTCGTCGTAGCGCTCGCTCCGCTCCAGGAATCCCGGATGCCCCGCCGGCGCGACCCGGACGATCTCCGCGTCCGGGATGGTCCGCGCCATCACCTCGCTCGCCTCCGGCAAGGTGATCTTGTCCGCATCGCTCGTGATGACGAGCGTCGGCACGGTGATCCGCGGCAGCGTCGCCGTCTCGTCCCAGCGCAGCATCGCGATCACGCCCTTGGCCAGGACGGAGGGAGAGGACTTCACGTCGAAATACGCGGCGAAGTCGAGCTGGCCGCGGCTCTCCTGCCCGCTGAAGGAGGTCCAGGACGTCGTCCGGTGCGCCGACCCGCTGAGATAGCTCTGGAGGTTCATCAGCCACACCACCGGCGAGAGCAGGATCGTCAGCCGCAGCAGCGGCTCCAGGATCGGCCAGCGGATCGCGCGCAGCAGCCCGCCCGCCGTGATCGTGTTCAGCGGCATCGTGTAGGTCGTGTTCACCAGCGCGAGTCCCGCCACCTCCCGTCCGAGCATCTGCGGGAACATCCGGCAGAAGGTGAGGGTGGTCATGCCGCCGATGCTGTGACCCACCAGCACCACCGGCCCGGACCCCGCGGCCTGCAGGATCACCGCCCGCAGGTCCTCCGCCATCCGCTCCAGGCTGTACTGCCCATCCCCGGGCTGGGTGGAGAGGCCGAGGCCCGGCAAGTCCCAGACCACCAGCCGGAAGCGCCCGGACAGGTGCTTCTTCTCGTAGTACCAGGCCGTCGCGCCCATGCCCCAGCCATGGGTCATCACCAGGGTCGGGAGTCCCTCCGCCCCATGGACCTCCACCTGCAGGTCGCTGCCATCAGCGCCCTTCACCCGCATCTGCCGCCCGCCGCGCTCCGACCGCGGCTCGTCCGGCGCCCCGGGCCGCATCAGCAGCACGAGGTACCGCCCCGCGACGGAGTAGAGGAGCATCAGCACCGCGAGGATGATCCAGGCCGTCGCGATCAGCTCCCCGACATACCAGGCCCAGGCCACCCAGATCCCGCCGCCGAGGATCGCGAGCGAGACGAGGCCGGTCAGCCAGAGAAGCAGGAACTGCAGCGGCATCATGGCGGATCTCTCCCTTTTCCCGTCCCGCACGCGGGCCGCGCGAGGCGGAGCGACAACGAGGGATGCAGGAGTGAGTTCCGCGCGCGGCGAGCGAACGCGCAGCCAGGCCGGCCAAGCCTCAGCCTGGCCGCCGCACAACGAGGAGGCCGCATTTCCGCCGCGCGCGCCCGCTTCGCCGCTGGATGCCACGAGGAGAACCGCAAGGCCGGGCTGCGAACGCGCGTCGCCCCGGCCCTGAACGGCGGGCCTTCGAGGGCCGCCTACTCCGGCTGCAGCCCCGTCGTTCGCACCAGCTCCTGCCAGACCGCGCGCTGCGCCCGCATCACCGCCCCGAACTCCGCCGGCGTGCTGGGGTAGGGGATGTTCCCGTTCGCCGCCAGCCGATCCACCAATCCCGGGTTCCGCAGCCCCTCGTTGATGACGGCGTTCATCCGCGCCACGATCGGCTCCGGGATGCCGCGTGGCCCCATCACCGCGGAGAAGCTCGGCAGGTCGTAATCCGGCACGCCCTGCTCCTGCACCGTGGGGATCTCCGGCGCCAGCGGCCAGCGCGTGGGGTTTGTCACCGCCAAGGCCCGCACCTGCCCCGCGCGCACCGCCGGGATGATTCCCGCGAAGCTGTCGAACACGAGCTGGATGTTCCCCGCGATCAGGTCCGCCAGCGCCGGCGCCGCGCCGCGATAGGGCACATGCGTCAGCTCCACCCCGGTGCGCGCCATGAACAGCACGCCCAGCATGTGGTTCGCCCCGCCCGCCCCGGCGGAGCCGAAGTTCAGCGCCCCCGGCCGCGCCTTCGCATAGGCGATCAGCTCCTGGATGCTGGTGATCGGCAGCCGCGGATTGACGCAGACCAGCGCCGTGCCGGTGGAGAAGGTCGCGATCGCCGAGAAGTCGTCCGTGCCCTCGTAGCCCGGCGTCTTGAACAGCAGCGGCGCCCCGAGATGCGAGGACGGACTGGCCATCATCACCGTGTACCCGTCCGGCGCGCTGTTCGCGACGAAGGCGGTTCCGATCGTGCCGCCCGCCCCGCCTCGGTTGTCCACCACCACGGGCACACCCAGCCCGTCGCTCAGAACCTGGGCCTGCAACCGCCCGGAGATGTCGCTCGCGCCCCCCGGCGGATAGGGCACGACGAGCCGGATCGGCCGGTCCGGCCAGCCCTGGGCCCGGACGATCCGAGGCGTGGCCAGCGCCGCCGGCAGCGCGGCGAGAAGTCGGCGGCGAGCGATCATCCGTGGTCTCTCCTGTTCCGGCGGCCGCGATCGGGGGCCGCCCCCGCCCACCCAAGCAAGAGCGGCGCCACCGGCCTCAGCCGCACCATCCCCGGATCAGTCGCGCGCCCACCTCGACCGCACGGACGTAGTCCGCGACATCCACCCATTCGTCCCGCCCGGCATTGTGCGTCAGGTCTCCGCAGAGAGGCCCGAGCCCCACGCAGGGGATCCCATGCTGCACCATCGGGTTCCGGATGTCGGAGGAGGTGTGCAGCGGGTTCACGTGCGGCGGCGCCCCCGTGACCTCCTGCACCGCCCGCGCCGTCTCCACCCAGAGCGGATGATCCTCCGACACCTCCGCCCCCGTTACGCCGGACACCCAGTCCAGCCGCGGGGGATGCGCGCGCAGCCAGTCATCGCCCCGCCCGGCCTCGCCGACCGCCGCCTCTACCTCCGCCTGCACCGCCGCCAGGCTCTCGCCCGGCGGAAAGGACAGGGCGACGAGGATCGAGCACTCCACCGGCACCCGCCCGGCCTTCCCCCCGCCCTCGATGCGGGAGACGAGCAGGTTGGTGGACCGCCCGATCGCCGCCTCCAGCGCCGGGTGCCGCACGCGCGCGCCGCGCCGCGCATCCAGCTCCCGCAGCGCCGCCAGCACCGGTCCCATCCGCTCGATCGGGTTCACCGCCGTGTGCGCGAAGGCCGCGTGCCCCGGCTCCTGCGTGTCCGGCAGCCGCCCGGCCACCGTCACGCGGAAGATGAGCTGACCGCTCGCCAGCGCCTTCACCTCCCGCATCCCGACGCCGGACTCCGCGGGATGCAGGTACACCGCCGCATCCGCGCGGTAGCCGTGGTGCATCGCCGCATGCACCCCGCGCGCGTGCCGCTTGCTCGGCGTGCTGGCCAGGATCACGTCGCCCCGCATCGGCCCGCCCTCGGCCGCGCGCCGCACCGCCTCCACCATGATCGCGACGCCGGCCAGATCGTCCGACACGCCCCAGCCATAGAGCCGCCCCGCCTCGATCGTCCCGCCGAAGGGATCGTGCCGCCAGCCGTGCCCTTCCTGGAAATCCTCCCCGTCCGGATGCGCGAAGAGAATGAGGCTTCGACCGCCGCCCGTGCCGCGCAGGGTCGCAATCACGGCCTCGCGCTCCTCGCCCGCGATGGCGGATTCGCTCGCGAACTCCTCGCGCAGCGGCACCTCGGCGGGGCGGTAGCGCAGCCGCTCCACAGCGCAGCCCGCAGCCCGGAACCCCTCGGCGACGCGCGCCTGGATCGCCGCCTCGCCCTCCCGCTGTGCCGCGATCAGGCCGCGCAGCAGCACGACGGCCGGCTCCGCCTCCAAGGTCGATCCTGTCACGCTGTCCCCTGCCTCTCGCTCACGGCGAAGGTCAGGGGCGGCGCACCGGCCTGTCAATGCCGTGCAACGCGCGATCCCAGAACGCCGTCGCCGCGCGGAACGGCATCACGAGAGCACCACGATCACCACGCTCGCCACGATCCCCACGGCCCCGATCACGTCCCGCGTCTTCAGCGTCTCGCCGAGGTACCAGCGGGAGAAGGCGAGGGTGAACAGGATCTCCACCTGCCCGACCGACCGCACCAGCGCCACCGGTGCCAGCGCGAAGCCGGTGAACCAGCAGGCCGACCCGAACGCCGAGAGCAGCCCCACCGGCGCCGCATTGCGCCACCCCTTCACGACGGCGACGGCCGATTGCGGCTCCCGTGCCAGCAGCCACCCCCCCTGCATGACCGTCTGCATGGCGTTCGTCATCACCAGCGTCAGCAGCGCCCCCAGCACCACGTCCGGCGAGGCGAGCGACTGGTTGGCCGCCCGGATGCAGATCCCCGTCAGCCCGAAGCAGGCCCCCGCGCTCAGCCCGCACAGCGCCGCCGGCTGCGTCGTCGCCCGCAGCAACTCGCCCACGCTGCCCCCGCGTCCCGCCAGCGACAGGTACAGCACGGCGCACACCCCCAGCCCGATCCCGAACCAAGCCTGCCCCGGCAGATGCTCCCCCAGGATCAGCACGGCGAAGATCGCGCCCTGCATCGCCTCGGTCTTGGAATAGGCCGTTCCGACCGCGAAGCCCCGTGGCGCGAAGGAGGCGATCAGCAGCACCGTCCCGAAGATCTGGATCAGCCCGCCCAGCGCGCAGAGCCCGATCACCCAGAGGGACGGGGAGGGCATCGCCCCGCCCCCGATCCACCACCATCCCAGCAGCAGCGCCAGCCCCGGCGGCACCCCGTAGAGATACCGCACCACCGCCGCCGCATTCAGCGAGAGCGTTCCCCGCAGCCTTTGCTGGAGCGCGGTGCGCCAGCACTGGAACAGCGCGGCGCAGAGGGTCGAGGCCAACCAGAGAGGCATCCTCCCCGGTTAGACCGGATCGCCGCCGTCGCAAATCGCCCGCCGCGCGGAGCAGCCCCCCGCCGGCCGCTCAGTAGCCAACGGTGAAGCGTTTCCGCGAATGTTCAGGCCGCTCCAACTCATCGACCATCGCCACCGCGAAGTCCTCGAAGGAGATGCTGCTTCCGCCCTCCTGCGTCAGCAGTGAATCCCCGCCCAGCCGGAACCGGCCCGTCCGCTCGCCCGGGAAGAAATGCGCGGAGGGCGAGAGGAAGGTCCAGTCGATCTCCCGCTCCCCCCGCAGCACGTCAAGGAAGGCCGCACCCGCCAGCGCCTCCGCCTTGTAGGCGGCCGGGAACTCCGGCGTGTCCACCAGCCGCACCCCCGGCGCGATCTCCAGGCTTCCCGCGCCCCCGACCACGAGGTAGCGCGGCACGCCCGCCGCCCGCACCGCCTCGACGAGCGCGCGCGGGTCGCTGCCGGAGAAGTGCACCGCGCTGATCACCGCATCATGCCCCGCCAGCAGCCCGACCAGCGCCCCCTGGTCCGCCACGTCGCCCGCCCGCGCCGTTACCCCCGGCAGGGTCGCGATCCGCGAGGGGGCGCGCGCGATCGCCGTCACCGCATGTCCCCGCCGCGACAACTCCGCCAGCAGCCGCGACCCGGCCTGCCCGCTCGCCCCGATCAGCGCAACCTTCATCCCCATCTCCATTCAACGATCGGTTTCGGATGGAAACCAGGTGCCCATGTCGATGGTTTGTGTAAAGAAGGCACCAGAAGCTCATCAGGTCACCGCCAGGAAACCACCATGCCGACCCCGAACGCCTACGCGGCTGACTGCCCGACCCGCCGCGTGCTCGACCGCGTCGCTGACAAGTGGACCGTCCTCCTCCTCGGCCTGCTTGCGGAGCAGCCCCTGCGCTTCAACCAACTCCGCCGCACGATCGAGGGACTCTCACAGAAGGTCCTCGCCCAGACGCTCCGCAGCCTGGAGCGCGACGGCCTCGTCACCCGCACCGCCTTCGCGACCGTGCCTGTCACCGTTGAGTACGCGATCACCCCGCTCGGCCGCACCCTCGCCGAGACGGTGGACGCCCTGCGCCTCTGGGCCGAGACCCACATCGACGCCGTTCAGCACGCCCAGCGCGCCTACGACGCGCGTCCCGCCGCGTAGCGCCGGCTACCCCAGCCGCGGATCGAGCCACGGCCGATCATGCGGCCGCCATGGCGAGGCCGCCGCCGCGCGCTCGTCCAGCATCACGCCGAGACCCGGCGAGGCCGGCAGCGTCCCGTGACCCGCCTCGAAGCGCAGGGAATGCCCCGGCGCGAGGGTGAAGAAGGCCTCCGCCTCCCCGAACTGCACCTCCAGCCGCCACAGGTTCGGGATGGCCGCGCAGAGATGCAGGGAGTGCGCGTGCGCCACCGGCCCGGTCGGGTTGTGCGGCGCCATCTCCACCCCGCAGGCCAGCGCGAGCGCCCCGATCCGCAGGATCTCCGCGTGCCCGCCCGCGTGCTTGATGTCCGGCATCCACACGTCATAGAGCCCGGCCTCCGCGAGCGGTCGGTATGCGCCCAGCCCTGCCAGCGTCTCCGCCCCCGCCAACCGCACGCCCCGCGTATTCGCCAGCCCGCGCAGCCGACGGATCTCCGCATGGTTCGCTTCGCTCACCGGACATTCCAGCCAGTGCAGCCGCACCCCGTCCAGGTCCCGGATCAGCTCCGCCGCCCCGCCGGGCGAGAAGCGCCAATGCGCGTCCACCATCAGCGCGCGGTCCGGCCCGATCGCCTCCCGCACCGCCTCCACCCGCGCGATGCCCTCGGCATAGGCGGCGCGATGCGCCCTCTCCCCTGCCTCCTCCCAAACCAGCGGATCGAAGGGCGCGAGCTTCACCGCCTCGAGCCCCTGGTCCAGCGCCCGCCGCGCCGCGGCCGCGAATCCCGCCGGCGTTCGCTCCGCCCCGCGATTGATGTTGGCGTAGAGCGGCACCGCCTCCCGAAGCGCGCCGCCATGCAGCGCGTGGATCGGCTCCCCCGCCCGCTGCCCCGCCAGGTCGAACAGAGCCTGCTCGAAGGCGGACACGACCGTATGCGCCATCAGCCCGCCCGGCGCGTGCGGGATCAGCCGCGCGAGCCGGTTCCGCGCCCGGCTGTCCTGCCCCGACACCGCCGTGGCCAGCCGCCGGACCTCTCGCTCCATCAGCGGCTCCTGCCCGGCGAGGGTGCACTCTCCCCAGCCGACGCGCCCCTCCTCGTCCTGCACGCGCAGGAAGGACCAGTTCGTGCGCGGCGTCACCGCCACCCCGTGGAAGGACACCGACGCGATCCGCATCTGGAGCGCCTTCCGTTCACTTGCGTTCACTTCAAGCGCTCCAGCTTCTTGTCCAAAGGGCAGATTCACGCCTCCGGGTGGGGCCGCCCTCCGGCGATCTGTCCTAATCCACCCGGATGTTCGCGCGGGCCGCGACGTCCCGCCACTTCGCCACGTCCGCCCGCACCCGCGCAGACAGCTCCTCCGGCGTGGACCCCACGAAGCGCCCGCCGAGCGCCCGGATGCGCTCCTGCGTCTCCGCCTCCGCCCCGATCCGCAGCGCCACCTCCCGCACGCGCTGCACGATCGCCTCCGGCAGCCCCGGCGGCCCGAAGATCGCGTTCCAGGCGAGCGTCTCGTAGCCCGGCAGCCCGCTTTCGTTCAGCGTGGGCACGTCCGGCAACTCCGGCCACCGCTCCAGCGCGCTGACGGCCAGCATCCGCATCTCTCCCCGCTGCACGAAGGGCATGACGTTCACGAGGTTCGCGATCAGCACCGGCGCATCGCCCTGCACCACCGCCTGCGCCATCCCCGCGGACCCACGGAACGGCACGTGGACGAGGTCCAGCCCCGTCATCGCCTTGAACAGCTCCATGGAGAAATGCGCGGACGATCCCGCGCCCGCGGTGGCGTAGTTGTAGAACCCCGCCGGCCTCTCCCGGATCACGCGGATCAGCCCCGCCACGTCCTGCACGTCGAAGATCCGCGCGTTCACGCAGAGCGCGTTCGGCCCCGACACCAGCAGCGACACCGGCACGAAGTCCCGCGTCAGGTCATAGGGCAGGTCGCGGTAGAGCGCCGCGTTGATCCCGTTCGACCCCGCATTGCCCAGCAGCAAGGTGGACCCGTCCGGCGCCGACCGGAACGCCGCCTCCACCCCGATCCGCCCGCCCGCGCCCGCCCGGTTCTCCACCGGGAAGGGCTGTCCCAGCAGCCGCTCGAATCCCGCCGCCAGCACCCGCGCCGTGATGTCATTGCCGCTGCCCGGCGCATCCGGCACCAGGATCCGCACCGGCCGGCTCGGCCAGGTGCCCTGCGCCCGCGCCGCGAAGGGCAGCGCCGCCGCGCCGAGCATCAGGTGGCGTCTCCGCGCCATGATCTCTCCTCCCGGCAGGCCGCTCAGCGCCGCACCAGCCCCCAGCCCGGGTCCTCGGCGACAAGCCCTTCCATGCCCGTCGCCTTCAACATCTTCGCCGTCTCCCGCTCGGCCTCCGCCACGATCTCCGGCACCGAGATGTGGGAGGAAGCGCCGTCCCGCATCAGCACGCGCCCCTCCACCACCACGTCCCGCACGTCATGCCCGTTGGCGAAGTACACCACCCGCGACACCGGCATGTTCGCCGGCGCCATGTGCGGCGCGGACAGGTCCACGGTGATCACGTCCGCCCGCTTCCCCGGCTCCAGCGACCCGATCTCCGCCGCGAGACCCAGTGCCTCCGCGGCCTCGATCGTGCACATCTCCAGTGCCTTCCCCGGCGGCAGCAGCGTCTCGTCCTTGAAGCGACGCTGGTGGTACCGGATGAACTGGAACATGTGCCGGAACATGTCGGCCGACCGGTCCGGCGCCGTCGCGTCGGACCCCAGGAACACCCGGACGCCGCGCTCCAGCAACTCCACCGCCGAACAGACCCCCCGCACCGACGCGATGGCGGACGGGTTGTGCACGACACGCGTCCCCGTCTCCTCCAGCACACGGATGTCGCCCTCCGTCAGGTCCGTGCAGTGGGAGAAGAACACGTCCTCGCCCACCAGTCCGAAGAGGCGCGCGGTCTCGATCGACCCCTTCCGATGCCCATCCTGGTGGAACAGGCAGCCGTGCTGTCGCACCAGCGCGATCGTCGCCCGTGCCTGCCGCTCCACCTCCCGCGCCAGGCTGGGATCGCCGCCGTGCTCCATCCGGTGCACGGGCGTGAGCCCCGCGATGCGGATGCCGTCCTTCCCGTGCCAGCGCCGGATCACCGCCTGCAAGGTATCGAGCTGCCGCTCGAACGGGATCGGCCGCTCCACCCCGTCCACGCCGACATAGGGCCGGGGATGCGGCGGCCGCGTCGGCCCCAGCGCGACGATGCTCCGCACGCCGACCTCGCGCACCGCCTCGCAATGCGCGTCCGCAAAGGCCGGATCGTCCGACCGCATCACGGAATCGCCGCCGCCGAGCAGTGACACGCCCGTCGTCACCCCGAAGCGCAGCCGCTCCGCCGCCGCCAGCGCCGCCTCGGCCCGCCAGAAGCTCGGCGGGGAGGCGAGGGTGTAGATCACCCGGCACGCCTCCATCCACGCCTCGCTGTCGCCATTTCCCAGAGTCTTCACCAGCCCGTGCCCGGCATGGGCGTGGCCGTCGATCAGCCCGGGCAGGATCGCCTTGCCCCGCGCATCCACCCGCGCCGCCGTGTCCCGGTGCGCCGCGCTCACCTGGTGCCGCGGTCCCACGGCGACGATCCGCCCGGCCGCAACCGCCACGGCCCCATCGGGAATGACGCGCCGGGCCGGGTCCATGGTGATGACGACCCCGCCCTCGATGATCAGATCGGCCAAGCGTTTCCTCCGGTGATGGTCGCGGGACCCGACCTCTGCCGGCCGGGTCCCGTGGGGCCACGGCGCGCAACCACGCCGCCGCCGATGATAAAAGCCAGACCCGCACGCGACACGTCGTGCGGACGGGATGCCTCAGGGCATCCGCACCAGCCACAGCCGCATCCTGTTGTCCGGAGACGGCGCCAGCGCGATCCCCCGCCGCGCCGCCCAGATCACGGGCTGCTGGTGCAGCGGCACGTGCCCGACCTCGCGCTTCTCGATCAGCAGCGCCTCCCGGATCAGCGCCCGCCGCCGGGGCTCGTCACCCTCCTCGGCGATGCGCTGCACCAGCGCGTCGAACTCCGCGTTGCTCCAGCGCCCCACGTTCAGCCCGCCCGTCCGCTCGGAGCGCGTCATCAGCACCTCCTGGAGGGTGGAATACGCGTCCGCCAACGGCAGCCCCGCATGCCCCAGCATGAAGAAGGAGGTATCGAGCCCGTTGATCCGCCGGGACCACACATTGGTCGTCTCCACCTGCGGCGTCACGCGGATGCCGACGCGCCCGAGCATCCCGATGATCGCGAGGCAGAGCCGCTCGTCATACACGTAGCGGTCGTTCGGGCAGGACAGCGACACCCCGAAGCCCTCGGGATACCCCGCCTCCGCCAGCAGCCGTTTCGCCGCGTCCGGATCATAGGGGAAGGTCCGCCGCTGCGCCTCGTCCCCCGGCTCCGGCGACCCGCTCAGGAAGGGCGACGCCATGGACCCCGCGACCCAGGAATTCCCCCGCATGATCGTCCGCCGCAGCGTCTCGACGTCGATCGCCTGGTACACCGCCCGCCGCACGCGCAGGTCCCGGAACGGGTTCCGCCCCCGCACGTCCGAATACTGCAGCTCATCCCGGTTGTGATCGAAGCCGAGGTAGATCGTCCGCAGCTCCGGCCCCTGCACGACCTGCAAGGCCGAGTTCCCCTCGATCCGCGGGATGTCCTGGATCGGCAACTCCACCAGCGCGTCCACCGCGCCGGAGATCAGCGCCGCCGTCCGCGTGGACGCCGCGCGGATCGGCTGGAAGGTCACCGTCGTCAGGTTGTGCCGCGGCCGGTCCCACCAGCCCGGGAAGGCCTCCATGACCGTCGGCCCGTCCACCTGCCGGCTGACGACGCGGAACGGGCCCGTCCCGTTCGCCATCCGCCCCGCCGCATTCTCCTCCCGCGACGTCAGGTTGGAGGAGAGCGCCGCGTTCTGACGCTCCGACCAGCCGCGATCCATGATGTAGAACTGCGTCAGCGCGTTCAGCAGGATGGGGAAGGGGCCCCGCGTCTCGATGTCCACGGTGTAGTCATCCACCGCCCGCACATCCACGACTTGCGAGAGATTCCCCTTCGCCAGCGCCCCCGGCGAGGAGATGCGTGCCCAGGAAAAGACCACGTCATCGGCCGTGAAGTCCTCCCCGCCATGGAACTTCACGCCGCGCCGCAGATGGAACCGCCAGACGTTCGGCGCGATCGTCTCCCACCGCTCCGCCAGCGCCGGCTCCAGCTCCAGCCGCTCGTTGTGCCGGGCCATCGTCTCGTAGACATTGCCCAGGAAGGCATTCGTGAAGGTGTTGTTGGAGGCGTGCGGGTCCAGCGTCAGAACATCCGCGCCGTAGGCCCAGGTGAAGGGCACCGCCTCCGCCCGCGGGGCCGCCAGGGCGAGGGGCAGGGCGAGGGCGAGGGGCAGGAAGCGGCGCATGGGAGGCTCTCCGGGATGCCGCGGAGCGTCCCCCCATGCCGCCGGCCCGTCAACGCCCAGGCTCGCGCCGCGTTCCCGGGCAGGCCGCGCCGGGCCTTCTGGCCGGCCCGATGACCCGGCTCCTCGTTGTCCTCGTGCTGGCGGCGGTCGTCGGGCTCTTCGCCACCCTCCCCGCGAGCACCGTCGTCCCGCTCCTGACCCTCGCGGTCATCGTAGGGCTCTTCGCATCGATCTGGTGGCTGCGCCGGACCGGGCCGGCATCACCGGATCCCTCATCCCCCGCGGTGGAGGCGGGGCGCGAGCGGATCGCGCACGCGCTCCGGGACGCCCTGGACCGCACCCCCTTCGGCCCGCATCTGGCCGCCGAGGTCTGGGACGCGCTGATGCAGCGCCCCCAGGGGGAGGGCCTGATCGTCGAGCAGCATCGCGACTACTGCGGCCACGGCCTGATCCATCGGGGCCGCGGCGTGATCCTCGCCGAGATCCAGGACGGTTATGACCCCGGCCCGCACATCGCCACCTGGACGGACCGGGACGACTTCATCTCCTTCTTCGCCCGCCAGTCCGACCTCACCTGTAGCGGCTGGGACCCCGCCGAGCCCGTCTTCCACACCGAGGACCCTTGGCGCCGCAACAACCAGCGCCTGACCCGCGCCGTGCTCCGCCGCTTCCTCCGTCGCGGCGCCTGATCCCCGCCCGCATCGTTCGCCCCATCGGATCGTGGGACCGGCCCCCTCGCGCGCAGTTCAACGCCGGAACCGAGAGGGCAGGGGGCCGCCCCGCCCCCTCAGGCGTTGTCCGACCGGCGCCGGCCGCTCCGCCGGCCAGCGCAGGACCTCCCTCAATGGCCAAGACCGTCGGCGACTTCTTCTGGGAACGGCTGCACGCCTGGGGCGTGCGGCGGGTCTTCGGCTACCCCGGGGACGGCATCAACGGCCTCCTCGCCGGCCTCCAGCGCTTCGGCACGGACAAGATCGAATTCGTCCAGGCGCGGCACGAGGAGATGGCCGCCTTCATGGCCAGCGCCCACTCGAAGTTCACGGGCGAGGTCGGCGTCTGCCTCGCGACCTCGGGGCCCGGCGCCACCCACCTCATCACCGGCATGTACGACGCCGCCGGCGACCACGTCCCGGTGCTTGCCATCGCCGGTCAGTCCGCCCGCACCGCCGTCGGCGGCCACTACCAGCAGGAGATGGACCTCGTCTCCGCGTTCAAGGACGTGGCCGGCGCCTTCGTGCAGCAGGCCATGGCGCCCGCGCAGATGCGCCACCTCGTCGACCGCGCCATGCGCACCGCCATGGGCGAGCGCCGCGTCACCGCCCTCGTCATCCCCAATGACCTGCCGGAACAGCCCTACGAGGACCCGCCCCACGCCCACGGGACCATCCACTCCGGCATCGGCTGGACGCCCCCGCGCGTCCTCCCGCGCGACGAGGACCTCCGCCGTGCCGCCGACGTCCTGAACGCCGGGAAACGCGTCGCCATCCTCGTCGGCGCCGGCGCCCTCGGCGCGGAGGAGGAGGTGATCGCCGTCGCCTCTCGCCTGAACGCCGGCGCCGCCAAGGCCCTGCTCGGCAAGGCCGTGCTGCCCGACGACCTGCCCTGGGTCACCGGCTGCATCGGCCTGCTCGGCACGCGCCCGAGCTGGGACCTCATGCAGGAGTGCGACACGCTCCTGATGATCGGCTCCTCCTTCCCCTGGTCCGAGTTCCTGCCGGAGGAAGGCAAGGCGCGCGGCGTCCAGATCGACCTCCGCCCCGCCATGCTCTCCCTTCGCTACCCCATGGAGGTCCCGCTCACCGGTGACACGGCGGAAACCCTCCGCGCCCTCCTGCCCCTCCTGGAGCAGAAATCCGACACGTCCTGGCGCGAGACGATCGCCGGCTGGAACGAGGACTGGCGGAAGCTTCTCCATGACCGCGCCATGACGCCCGCGGACCCGGTGAACCCGCAGCGCGTCATCCACGAACTCTCGCCGCGCTTGCCGGACCGCGCCATCGTCACCTCGGACAGCGGCTCCGTCGTGAACTGGTACGCCCGCAACCTGATGATGCGCCGGGGCATGATGACGTCCCTCTCCGGCAGCCTTGCCAGCATGGGCGCCGCCGTGCCCTACGCCATCGCCGCGAAGATGGCGCACCCTGACCGCCCGGTGATCGCCCTCGTCGGCGACGGCGCCATGCAGATGAACAACATGGCGGAGCTCATCACTGTCGCGAAATACTGGCGCGCCTGGAGCAACCCCACCTGGATCTGCATGGTGCTGAACAACCAGGATCTGAACGAGGTCACCTGGGAACAGCGCGTGATGGAGGGCATGCCGAAGTTCGAGGAGACGCAGAACCTCCCCGACTTCCCTTACCACCGCTTCGCCGAGCTCGCCGGCCTGCGCGGCATCGTCGTGGACGACCCGGAGAAGCTCGGAGAAGCCTGGGACCAGGCCCTTTCCTCCGACCGCCCCGTGGTGCTGGAGGTTCGCACCGACCCCAACGTCCCGCCTCTGCCGCCCCACACGACGCTGGAGCAGGCGAAGAACTTCGCCACCTCCCTCGCCAAGGGCGACCCCGACCTCGGCAGCGTGGTGAAGGACACCGCCCGTCAGGTCCTGAACGCCGTCCTTCCCGGCCGGAAACCCTGATCCCGCGCCCGATCCCCGCCCCTCTCAAAACCCTTGCCGCAGCGGAAGCGGCGTCGCGGCCCATCCACCCGCATCGAGGATCGCGGATGGGCCTTCGGAACCGTCAGCGCGCCGGTGCGAAGGGGTCGCGCTGCACCGGGGCAGGGGCGGCGGCGCCGCCCTGCGGAAACTGGGCAGCGTTCATCTTCACGAAGCAGGCGCCCCTCGCCTGAACGAGATCGTCGCTACCGGGCGGCACGGCGAAGGTCTGACCGTTGGGGAAGCGGCCGGAGCCGCGCGTCGGCTCCAGCGCGACGCTCGCTGCCCAGACGAGGCTGAGATCGTCGCTGCGCATCGGCGACCACATCTCCTGCTCCGAGAGGCGCCGGAAATCGAAGGTCAGCGGCCCGACGCCCGCCTCGATGATCGCGGAACCCGAACTGTCCGGCCCGAGCTGCCAGGCTGTGTTCGACAGATGAAGACCGAATTGCGGATTCTCGCGAGAGGCGACGTTGTGGGCCGGGTGCACGAACAGGACGGAGACCTGCCCGGCCGGAACGATCGAGGAAAGGATACATCGGGCCGGATGGTCCGGTGCTGCCATATCCTGCTGCATGCGTATCAGCCAATCACCGACCTGCCAGCGCTCCAGTCCAACGAAGGCTGCCGCGGCTGGTGCCACCGCGGCGGCGCTCAGGCCGGCGGCGAGAAACAGGGCTTTGAGCATCAGCACCTCTGGCGACGGCCACGTCGTCGGGCCGACGCGAAAGACAATCCCGGTGCGGTATCGAAAGCAAGGGTTCGGCCTCCACGAACCCGTTCGGTCGGTGCCATTCGGCGCCGGATGACGTAGCTTTAACCGGACGGATATCAGCCCGTACCCGAAGGCTGAAGCGCGCAACCCCACAGGACACTCACGGGCCGGAACCGCACCAGCTCGACGCGGTCCAGGCGCCCTTCGATCGGACCGTCCCACGCCGACATCGCGATCTCGACAGCCCGAGCCGCCGTGGTCACGCCCGCCTGGCTCAGCGTGACGTGGGGCACCCAAGACCCGGGACGGTAATGCGGATGCACCGGGAAGGGCGCCAGGGCGGTGCAGAGCGAATCGTGAAGCGAGAGCAGCCGCACCGTCACCGCGGGCGCGGCCCAGACAACAGGCGGACCCCCGGGGAAAACGCCCAGCCCGGCGATCAGAAGAGGAAGCGCCTCCCAAGGAGCAAGGAGCTTGATTTTCAGCTCACATCCAGGGATAGCCCCTCCCGCCGGACCACCTCGCCCCACTTCGCCGTCTCGTCCCGCACGAAGCGCTCGAAGGTCGGCACATCGCTCGCCGCCGGCACCCCGCCCATCTGCGCGAACCGGCTCTGGTTCTCCGGCGCCCCTACCAGCGCCCGGATCTCCTCGTTCAGCGCCTCCACCACCGGCCGCGGCGCCCCCGCCGGCAGGAACATCCCGAACCAGGTGGACACGTCATAGGCCGACAGCCCCGCCATTGTCTCGCGCACCGCCGGAAGCTCGGGCAGCTGCGGATTGCGGTCCGCGCTCGTCACCGCCAGTGCCTTCACGCGCCCGGCGCGGATCTGCTCGATCGCCGTGGTCAGGTTGTCGAACATGAAGTGGATGTTGCCCGCCACCAACTCCATCATCGCCGGCCCGGCCCCACGAAAGGGCACGTGCGTCGCCTCCACCCCGGCGAGCTGGCAGAACCACACCGCCGACAGATGCGGCGACTGCCCCACGCCGGGCGATCCATAGGCCAGCCGCCCCGGATTTGCCTTCAGATGCGCGACCAGACCCGCCACGTCGTTCGCGGGAACCGAGGGATGGATGACCAGCACGTTCGGCCCGCGGATCATGTTGGACACCGGCTGCAGGTTCTCCGGCCGGTAGGGCATGTTGCGGAACAGGGAATAGGCGATCGCCTGCGGCCCGATATTCCCGGACAGGATCGTCTGTCCGTCCGGCGCCGCCCGCGCCACCTCCTGCGTCCCGATGATCCCGCCGCCGCCGGACTTGTTCTCCACCACGGCCTGCACGCCCCAGCGCCCCTGCAGGTGCGCCGCCAGCAGCCGCCCCATGATGTCGGTCGTCCCGCCCGGCGCCGCCGGCACGACGATCCGCACCGGCCCCGAGGGACGCCACCGCCCCTGGGCCGTGGCGGCGCGGGCCACGAAGGGCAACGGCAGCGCGAGCAGCGCCGCGCGGCGGGTGATGGCCATGGACGGTCCTCCCAGACCTCTTTCGGCCGAGCATGGCGCCACCCCGCCGCGCCGTGAAGCGCCGACCGATGGACACCCCTCCATCCCCCCGTCCATCCTCCCGCCAACGAGCAGGAGACGCCCCGTGTTCCAACCCGACCTCCTGGCCGGCAAGCGCATCCTCGTCACGGGCGGCGGCACCGGCCTCGGCCGGAGCATGGCCGAGCGCTTCGCCGCCCTCGGCGCCGCCCTCGTCCTCGCCGGCCGCCGCGCCGAGGTCCTCTCCCGCACCGCCGCCGAGATCACCGCCGCCACCGGTGCCCGCGTGGACACCCACGCCGTGGACGTGCGCGACCCCGCCGCCGTGGACGCGATGATGGAGGCGATCTTCGCGGAGGACGGCGCTCTCGACATCCTGGTGAACAACGCCGCCGCGAACTTCATCGCCCGCACGGAATCCCTCTCTCCGCGCGCGGCCGACACGATCCTGAACATCACCCTACACGGCCCGCTCTACTGCACGCTCTCGGCCGGCCGCCGCTGGATCGCGCAGGGCAGGCCCGAGGGCGCCCCGCGCGTGGTCCTGAACATCCTCGCGACCTATGCCTGGCACGGCAGCGCCTATGTCGTGCCCTCCGCCATGGCGAAGGCGGGCGTGCAGGCGATGATGCAGTCCCTGGCGGTCGAATGGGGCCCGAAGGGCATCCGCCATGTCGGCATCGCCCCCGGCCCCTTCCCGACGAAGGGCGCCTGGGACCGCCTGCTCCCCCGCCCCGAGATGGCCGGGTACTACGAGACCCGCGGCCCCCTCGGCCGCCCCGGAAAACACGAGGAACTCGCCAACCTCGCCGCCTATCTCGTCTCCGACGGCGCCGCCTACGTGAACGGCGACTGCGTGACCATCGATGGCGGCCGCTGGCTGAAGGGCGCTGGCAACTTCTCCTTCCTGGAGGACCTGACCGAGGCCGACTGGGAGCGCGTCCGCAGCCAGGGCCGCGGCGGATGACGAAGCCCGACCTCGGCCGCGCCAGCCGCTTCCTCGCGCTCGTCCTCCGCCACGATCCCGCCGCCGCCGGCGTGACGCTGGACCAACAGGGCTGGACCGATGCCGGGGCCCTGCTGCACGGCCTGCGCGCCCGCGGCCACGATCTCACCGCGGACCACCTCGCCACCATCGTCGCGACCGACGCGAAGGGCCGCTACAGCCTCTCGCCCGACGGGACCCGCATCCGCGCCAACCAGGGCCACAGCGTCGTGGCGGTGAGCCTCGACCACCGGGTCGAGACCCCGCCCGACCACCTCTACCACGGCACGGCCGAACCGAATCTCGCACCGATCCTCGCGGGCGGCCTGCGCCGCATGTCCCGCCACCACGTCCATCTGAGCCCGGACCGGGACACCGCCCTGACGGTCGGGCGCCGCCACGGCCGCCCCGTGGTGCTCCGCGTGCGGTCCGGCGACATGGCCCGCGACGGCCACGTCTTCCTCCGCAGCGAGAACGGCGTCTGGCTGACGGACCACGTGCCGCCGCAGTTCCTGGAGGTGGAGAAGGGATGAGCCGCCTGCGCCGGGCCCTCGCGGCCGCCTTCGCGCTTCTCCTGCCGGCCGCCGCCGAGGCGCAGGACTGGCAGCCCGATCGCCCCGTGCGCTTCCTGATCGGCTACCCGCCCGGCACCGGCCCGGACGTGGTCGGCCGCCTCGTCGCCCAGGGCCTCGCGCGACGCCTGAACGGCACGGTGGTGGTCGAGAACCGCGCCGGCGCCGGCGGCGTCATCGGTGCGGATGCCGTCGCCCGCGCGACGCCGGACGGCTACACGATCGGCCTGATTCCCGCCGCCCCGCTGGCCGTGAACCCCCATCTGATCGCGCGCATGCCGTTCGACCCGCTGCGCGACGTCTCGCCCATCGCCCCGATCGCCGCCGCGACCAGCGGCCTCGTCGTCCATCCCTCGGTGCCCGCGAACACCGTCCCCGAACTCCGCGCCTGGCTCGGGGCGCAGGGCGGCCGCGTGTCCTGCAACGGCTCCACCATCGGGTCGCTGCTGCACATGGCGATGGCGATGACGATCCGCGAATGGGGCGCCGACTGCCCGCTGGTCCACGCCGCCGCGGGCGCGCCCGCCGCCACGGACACGCTCGCCGGCCGCATCCCCGTCCTGTTCGACAACCTCTCCGTCGTGCGCGGCCCCGTCGCTGCGGGCCAGCTCCGCCTCCTCGCCGTCACCTCCGCCGCCCGCAGCCCCGCGCTGCCCGACGTACCCGCCATGTCCGAGTTCATCCCGGGCTTCGAGGCGGTCTCCTGGTTCGGCCTCTTCGCCCCGCGCGGCCTTCCCGACGCCCCTGCCGCGCGCCTCGAACGCGAGATGGTGGCGGTGAAGGCCGACCCGGAGACCGTCGCCCGCCTCGCCAACCTCGGCGTGGAGCCCCTGCCGGGCGGCCGAGAGGCCCTGGCCACCCGCCTGCGCGAGGAGCACGCCCGCTGGGGGCGCGTGATTCGCGAGAACAACATCCGCCTGGAGCAGTGAACCCGATGCGCCTCCTCGCCGCCCTCGCCGCCACGATCCTTCTGGCGGGCCCTGCCGCGGCGCAGACTCCGTCCGCGGCCCAGCCCCCCATCCGCCTCATCGTCGGCTTCCCGCCCGGCGGCGGCATCGACCTGCTGACGCGCGTGATGGGGGAGGGGCTGGCCGCCCGCCTCGGCCGCACCGTCGTCGTGGAGAACCGCACCGGCGCGGGCGGCAACATCGCGGCCGACGCCGTCGCGCGCGCCGCGCCCGACGGCAACACCCTCGGCGCCGTGCCGGCGGGGCCGCTGGTCATCAACCGCCACATCTACCGGCAGATGCCCTTCGACCCTCTGACGGACCTGACGCCGATCAGCCGCTTCGCCGCCATCCCCGTGATCTTCCTGGCGGCGCCCAACGCCGGCATCACGGACATCGCCAGCCTTCGGACGGCGCTGGAGCGCGGCCCCGTCCCCTGCGGCACCCCCGGCGCGGGCACCACGCAGCACCTGGCCGTGTCGCTGCTGATGCGCGCGCTGGAGAAGGAGTGCACCATCGTCCACTACCGCGGTACCGGCCCCGCCCTGCCGGACCTGCTGAACGGCACGATCACCCTCTACACCGACACGGTCGTCACCGGCCTGCCGCCGGCCCGCGACGGCCGGGCGCGCGCCATCGCCATCGCCTCCCCGGCGCGCGTGTCGCTGGCCCCCGACATCCCCGTGGTGGCCGAATCGATCCCGGGCTTCGCCGCCGAGACCTGGCTCGCGCTCATGGCCCCGCGCAACCTGCCGGAGCCGATGGCCGCTCGGCTGGAAGAGGCGATGATCGCCATCGCCCGCGATCCCGCCGTCGCCGCCCGCCTGCGGGAGCTGGCGGCCGAGCCCGTCGGCTCCACCCGCGCCGAGTTGGCGGAGGCGATCCGCCAGCAGGACGCGATGTGGGGCCCGGTCGCGCGGGCCGCGAACGTGACGGCGGATTAGGCCTTCAGCAGTCCGTGCAGCTCAGCAGCGGCTGCCCGTGCTCCATGCACATCTGCACGCCGCCCTCCACCGGCTCGTTGCGCGGCGGCGGCGTCGTGCTCGCCGTGCCGCGCATGTTCACCTTGGCGTCGCCGAGGCTCCGGTTCATCAGCCGGAGATAGGCCATGATGTCGGTCGGCTCCCACCCCGTCTGCTTCGAGAAGAAGTCGATCGAGCCAAGCTTGCCCTTCGTGCCAAGCTTTTTCACCGACACATGCTTGTCCGACCCGCCGGCGCGCAGCGCCCGGATGACGGTGGTGGAGCAGTTCTTCTTCAGGCTGTGGTAGGACGCCGTCTCATAGGCATAGCCGCGCCACCAGGTCTCGATGGCCCCGGTGTTCAGCACGCCGTTGGCGATCTCCACCACATCGTCGGGCGGCCGCCCCTCGGCATGGTTGTCCGCCTGCAGCGTCGGGTTGCAGCGGTGCTTCACCTTGTAGATGTTCGTGGTGCCGATCAGCTTCCCGAGCATTTTCGCCATCGTGGGATGCTTGTTGCGGTCCACCAGATAGTCCCGCTCACCGTCAGCGGAGGGCCACCAGGAGATGTAGGGCCCGCTCTCCACCTGGAGCGACGAGTGGCCCCAGGCCGCGCCCGTGCCGCCCCGGACATGGTTCCACGAATAGACCCAGACCTTCGCCACTGACCGGACTCCCTCCGCGGCCGGCATCCCCACCGGCCCTTCAGTCGACATATTGAGACAATGCTTGCCAAGTTAGCAACGTCGTCCTCGCGGCGCCGTGCGATTCCGGGCGATGGCGGGTGGGTGGCGCGGTGCCGGCCATGCCATGATGGCCCTCGATGTCTCCCGCCCTCTCCGGCCTCCTGTTCCAGCTCTCGGCGCTGGTGCTTTTCGTCGCGCTCGACACGGTGACGAAGCTGCTGACCACCGAGTACCCGATCCCGCAGATCGTCTTCTGCCGGTTCCTTTTCCACATGATCAGCGTGGCCCTGGCGCTGCGGATCGCGACGGGACGCCTTCCCTGGCGCAGCCGGGCGCCGGTGACGCAGACCGTCCGCAGCCTCACGCTCGTGATGGCCAACGTGCTCTTCACCGTCGCCCTCGCGCATGTGCCGCTGGCGGACGCCGCGGCGGTGTCCTTCGCCTCGCCGTTGCTGACGGTGGCCCTCGCCGCGCTGGTCTTGAAGGAATCCGTCTCGGCCCGCCGCTGGGCCGGCATTGCGGTGGGCTTCCTCGGCGTCCTCGTGGCGCTCCGCCCGCCCTTCCTGACCGGGGAGGAGCCGCCCCACTGGGCCCTGATCCTGCCGCTCGGCACGGCTGCGGTCTTCGCGGGCTACCAGATCCTGACCCGCAAGCTGGCCGCGGTGGATGATCCCCACACCACCATCCTGCACACGGGCATCGCGGCGGGCCTCGTCACTGCCGTCGTGCAGCCCTTCGTCTGGACGCCGCCCACCGGGCTCGGCTGGGCACTGCTCGCGCTCGCCGGCGTCTTCGGGGCGGCGGGACACTTTCTCCTTGTTCAGGCCTATTCCCGGGCCCCGGCCAGCCTGCTGGCGCCGATGACCTACACCCAGCTCGTCTGGTCCACCCTATCCTCCGCCCTCGTCTTCGGGGACTGGCCGGACGGGTGGACCCTGCTCGGGGCCGCCATCATCGCCGGCGGCGGCATCCTCGTGGCGCTGCCAGGGCGGCGCCCGTGATCCGGCCCTCCACCACCACGCGACGCGAGATCCCGCGATGAGCCAGATCCACCTCGACCGGGCGGACCGCCTGCATCTCGACGGAAAGCTCGCGGAGGCCGTGCACGCCTATCGCGAGGCCGTCTCCGCCGACCGCTCTTCCTTCGACGCCTGGTCCGGCCTTGGCCACGCCGCCGCCGCGCTGCTCGAATACGGGGAGGCGATCCCGGCGCTGCGGGAGGCGCTGAACCTCCGCCCCGGGGAGGCGCGGCTGCGCGTGAACCTCGCCAAGGCGCTCTTCGCGATCGGGTACGTGTCGGAGGCGATGCGGGAGAACGAGCGCGCGATCCGCGAGGGCGACGCCGCCGCGCGCGCCGCCGCGGTCGCCAACGCGGCGATCATGGCGCCGGGCGACCCGGAGCTGGACCACGCCGCCGTCCTGCATTCCCGCGCCCGCTGGGCCGCCGCGGAGGCCGCCTCCGTCACGCCGCTGCGCGCCGCCCCGGCGCCCGGACCGCGGCTGCGGATCGCCTATTACGGCTCCTTCTTCGACCGGCCGAATTGGATGAAGATGTACATGGGCGTCATCAACGCCCATGACCGCGACCGCTTCGAGGTCAACCTCATCTGCGACGGCGCCGCGCCCTGCGCCGAGGCCGGTTACCGCGACCACGACAACGACCGCATCTGGGAGGTGACGGGCATGCTCAACGCCGACCTCGCGCGTCACGTCGCGGAGGCCGGCATCGACGTGCTGGTGGACCTGAACGGCTATAGCCACCCCGCCCGCCTGCCGCTGCTACTGCACCGCGCCGCGCCGGTGCAGATCGCCTGGAACGGCATGTACGGCACGACGGGCTTCCCGCATCTCAACGCCCTGGTCGGTGACGCGCGAAGCATCCTGCCGGAAGAGGAGCGCTTCTGCTCCGAGCCCATCCTCCGCGTCGCGCAGACCTACCTGCCCTTCACCTTCTTCTACGAGGCGCCGCCGGTTGCGCCGCCGCCGATGCTGCGGGAGGGGCAAGTCACCTTCGGCAGCCTCAACTCCGCCTACAAGCTCACGCCGAAGACGCTCTCCGTCTGGTCTTCCATCCTGCGCGCTGTGCCGGGCTCGCGCCTGCTGCTGCGGAACCGCGGCCTGGATGCGGCGAGCAACCGCGCCGACCTGCTTTCCCGCTTCGCCGCCGGGGGTATCCTGCCCAATCGCCTGACGCTTGAGGGCGGCGGCACCCATGACGAGTTCCTCCGCACCTATGACCGCGTGGACCTCGCGCTCGACACCTTCCCCTACAATGGGGGCACAACGACCGCCGAGGCGCTCTGGCAGGGCGTGCCCGTCCTGACCACCGTCGGGGACCGCTGGGCCGGACGCACCAGTCGCTCCCTCCTCGTCGCCGCCGGCTATGAGGAGGACGTGGCCGCGGACGAGGACGCGCTGGTGGCTCTGGCGGTGCGCCTCGCCGCATCGCCCCAGCATCTGGCGCGGCGCCGCGCCGGGCAGCGCGCCGCCGTCGCCGCCAGCCCGGCCTGCGACCCCGCGGGCCTGTGCCGGGAGCTGGAGGAGATCTACCGCCGCACGGCCGAGGCCGCCTTTCGGCGCCGCGCGGCCGCACCCGCCTGACCGGACGGGTCCGGGGGAAGGCCCCGGACCCGTGTCGCGCTACGCCGCCAGTTGGTGCGTCAGCACCGTCGCCCGTCGCGCCCAGGCGAGGTTGAGCGGGCTCTCCGGCTTCGCGGCCAGCCGCTCCGCCGCCATCGTCTCGGCCATCCGGGCATGGCCCATTCGGATCGCCGCCTCGGTGAGCGTCCAGGAGAGGATGTCGCGCTGCGCGTGGCTGCCGCCGAAGCGGTTGGCGATGCCGCGGATGGGCAGCAGCGCCTCGAGGCAGCCGGCGTAGTCGCCGCGCCCGAAGGCCGCGAAGCCACGGCAGGCGGGCAGGCCCACGTCCCGCGTCATCATGCCGTTGCCGCCGACCGCCCGCGCCGTCCGCTCCATGTTGGACAGCAGCGCCGCCTGCGCATCCACGTCGCCGGCGCCGATGAAGGCCATCATGGCGTGCAGGTCGTTGAAGGCCATGTAGCCGTGATCGATCCGCGTGCGCCAATCCGCGGCCAGCGCGGTCCAACGGTCACCCACATCTGCGCCCATCAGCCAGACGCGCCAGAGCAGAGCGGAGGCGTCCACCATCTGCTGCGCCGCGACGAAGCCGCCGAAGGACACCGCCTCGTCATACAGGCGCAGCGCGCCGTCGGTGTCGCGCCGCTCCAGGTGGAAGAGCGCGAGGTGCCACCAGTTGTGGTAGGCGAACATGCTGTTCGGATGCCATCCCGCGCTCGTGCCGCGCAGGAAGGCGGCGCCCTCCTCGGCGCGGCCGGTCATCTCCAGCACATGGGCGACGGCGTGGGCGGCCCAGCCATCCTGCGGGTTGAGGGACAGGCCCTCCCGCCCAGCGGCCTCGGCGCGGTCGTACTGGCCGCACTCCTCCAGCCCGAAGGCGTGCATGCCCAGCACGTAGCCGCGGCCCGGCATGCCCTGGCCCCAGTGGGGCAGCACCCGCGCGACGCGGTCCCGCAGCATCTGCGACTGTCCGAGCGCGAAATCCCCGATCTGGGCGAGCTGCGTCGCCAGCAGGTCGCGCGGGTGCTCGATGGCAACGCGGCCCCAGGTCTCGACCGCGCCGGAGAAGTCGCCCTCCGACCAGCGGCGCGACGCGGCCAAGTGGCCGCGCTCCCGGTCATTGGCGATGGGGAGCAGCGGCTCCGCCTTTTCCAGCGTCGCGCGCAGCTCCGGCTCGAAGGCCTTGTCGAGCGCGGTTGCGAGGGCACCGGCCCGCAGCGCGAGCGCCATCACGCAGTCCGGGTGCTCCTCCAGCAGCGCGTCCACGTCGGCGATGGGATCGGCCTGGTAGGCGTGCAGCTTGTCGGTCGCGCGCTCCAGCGCCGGAACCGCGTTCGGGGCGCAGGAGAGGGGGTTCCCCAGGGAGTCCGTGGTCATGGTCCGTCCTTCCGTGTTCGGATGGACGGAGTGCCATCAAGCCGCCATCTCGGCCCTGTCCCGCGGGGGACAGGACCGGCGGAGGGTCAGCCGAAAAGAACCTTCAGCGCAATGAGAAGCAGGGCGATCAGCACGATCCCCCAGGTGGCGGAGCGGGTGAACATCGCCCAGCCGTTCTGGCGCTCGGCCAGGATGTCCTTGGCGTCCACCGCCACGTAGTCGATGTGCTGTTCCGCTTCGGCCATGGCCCTGCCCTGGATCTTGGCCGCCCCGGGGGCGGGACGGCGGTCAGGCCTTCCGTGTAGGAAGGGGAGGGGACGCGGGCAAGGGGCTGCGCAGGGACTCCTCGGTGGCCGGGGCGTCCACCACGGCCCGGCCGCCCTCCAGCCGGGCGGCGCCGGCGGCGACCCAGGCGAGGGCGGCGGGATAGAGAAGGTGCTCCTGCGCCAGCACGCGGGCCGCGAGGCTCGCCTCGTCGTCATCGGCGCGCACGCCGATCGCGGCCTGGGCGATGATGGGCCCCTCATCCACGCCGGGCGTCACGAAGTGAACCGTGCAGCCGTGCAGCCGCACCCCGGCGGCCAGGGCCCGGACATGGGTGTCCAGCCCGGGGAAGACGGGCAGGAGGGAGGGGTGGATGTTGATCATCCGCCCGGCCCAGCGGGTGACGAAGCCCTCGGTCAGCACGCGCATGAAGCCGGCGAGCGCTACGATCTCCACCCCGTGCGCGTCCAGCGCCGCCTGCACGGCGGCCTCGAAGCCCGCGCGGTCGCGGCCGAAGGGGCGACTCTCGACCACCGCCGTGGGAATGCCGGCCGCGCGCGCCCGCTCCAGCCCCGCCGCTTCGGCGCGGTTGGACAGGACGAGCGCGATCTCCGCCGGGTAGTCCGGGTCCTGGGCCGCCCCGATCAGCGCGCCGAGGTTGCTGCCCCGGCCGGAGATAAGGACCGCGACGCGCCGCCTCACGCGCCGGGCCACGTGGCCGAGAGGTTCTCCATCCGCACCTGGGCCTCGCCCCCGGCCGACTCGATCCGGCCGATGCGGTGCGCGGTCTCGCCGTGCTCCGCCAGCAGCGCGGCCGCGGCCTCCGCGTGCTCCGCGGCGACGACGATGGCCATGCCGATCCCGCAGTTGAAGACGCGCAGCATCTCCTCCGGCGCGACATTGCCGATCCGCGCCAGCCAGGCGAAGACCGGCGGCACGGGCCAGGCCCGGGCGTCCAGCACCGCTTCCGTCCCCTCCGGCAGCACGCGCGGGAGGTTGCCGACGAGGCCGCCGCCGGTGATGTGCGCGGCCGCCTTCAGCAGCCCGGCGCGGTGCAGGGCGAGCAGCGGCTTCACGTAGATCCGCGTCGGCTCCAGCAGCGCCTCGCCGAGCGTGCGGCCCGATGCGAAGGGCGCGGGATCACCCAGCCCGGCATTGCCGCCCGCCACGATGCGGCGCACGAGCGAGAAGCCGTTAGAGTGCACGCCGGAGGAGGCCAGCCCCAGCACCACGTCGCCCGCGCCGACATCGCCGCGCGGCAGCAGCGCGCCCCGCTCCGCCGCGCCGACGGAGAAGCCCGCCAGGTCGTAGTCGCCCTTCGAATACATCCCAGGCATCTCGGCCGTCTCGCCGCCCACCAGGGCGCAGCCGGCCTGGCGGCAGCCCTCGGCGATGCCGGCGACCACCTCGGCGGCCTGGGCCACGTCCAGCGCGCCGGTCGCGAAGTAGTCGAGGAAGAAGAGCGGCTCCGCCCCCTGCACGACAAGGTCGTTCGCGCACATCGCCACGAGGTCCACGCCCACCGTGGCGTGGTGCCGCGCCTCGATCGCCAGGCGCAGCTTCGTGCCCACCCCGTCCGTGGAGGAGACGAGCACGGGGTCGGTGAACCCGGCCGCCTTGAGGTCGAACAGCGCGCCGAAGCCGCCCAGCCCCCCCATGGTCCCGGCACGGTCGGTGGAGCGGGCCAGCGGCTTGATCCGGTCCACCAGCGCGTCCCCGGCCTCGATGTCCACGCCGGCGTCGCGGTAGGTCAGTCTGGTCATGGCGGCCCCTGATCGGCTAATCCTGAGGGCCAGCAGAGGAATGCCGATGCCCAGGTCAGACGGTCGCGGAAACCATCACGTCCGGGCGCCCCGCGCAATCCGGGCCGCGCTCCTGTCCGCCATGCTCCTCTCCCCGGCCGCCTTCGTGGCAGCCTGGGCGCCGCCCGCCGCGGCGCAGGACGACCCCTATGTCCAGCGCGGCGTCCCGGCCGAGGCGACCGCCGAGAACGCCGTGGTGGCGCGGGAGCGCGCCATGGCCAGCGCCCAGCGGATCGCCTATGGCCGCATGGCCGCCGCGACCGGCCGCTCCGCCAGCGCCTCCCAGTCCCAGATCGAGTCCATGGTTCAGTCCATGGTGGTGGAAGAGGAGCGGACCACCCGGAACGGCTATTCCGGCCGCTTCACCGTGCGCTTCCGCGGCGCCGGCCGCTCGGCCCCGGCGGCGCCCGCTGCCTCCGGGGACGCCGCCGCGCAGCCCCGCCCGTCCTCCGAGCCGCGCCCCCGCAACCCGGAGGACGCGGCCTATGTCCCGCCCTCCGGCGTGCGGCCGCTCCTGCCCCTGACCGCCTATCTCGACGCCGCCACCCGCTTCGGATCGATGAACGAGTGGATCGACCTCCGCCGGCGCCTCCTCGCCCATCCGGCGGTGGGCAGCGTGGACGTCGTCTCCATCTCGACCGAGAGCGCGCGTCTCCGCCTAGGCCTGCGCAGCCCGCCGAACGTGGCGGCGGAGGAACTCGCCGCGGGCGGCATCCTCCTCGCCCAGGCGGCGGGTGGGCCCCCCGGCGCCCCGAACAGCGCCCCCGTCTGGCGCGTGGGCCTTGCCGGAGGGCCCTGACCGGGGCGCCGCCCCGCCGTCCAACCGCCCCGAATCGGCGATGGCGGAGCGGCCCGCTGGCCAGCTCTTCACCGTCCCGAACATCATCACCCTCGGCCGGCTCTGCGCCGTGCCGGCGGCGGTGTGGCTGATCATCCAGCACCGGCTGGACCTCGCCTTCTGGGTCTTCGTCGGCGCCGGCGTGTCGGATGCGGTGGACGGATGGTGGGCGCGGGTCCGCAACGCCCGCTCCTTCCTCGGCGCCGTGCTGGACCCGGTGGCGGACAAGGCGCTGCTCGTCTCGGTCTACGTGGCGCTCGCGGTGGTGGGGGTGCTGCCGGACTGGCTGGCCATCCTCGTCGTGTTCCGGGACGTACTGATCGTCGGCGGGCTGATGGTGCTCGCGCTGCTCGGCACGCGTCCGGCGATCCGGCCGCTTCTCGTGTCGAAGCTGAACACCTTTCTCCAGATCGCCCTCGCCGGGATGGCGCTGCTGCTGTCGGGCTTCGGGCTGGATGGGGGATGGCTCCTGCCGGCGCTCGTCTGGTGCGTGGCGGGCAGCACCATCGCGTCGGGCGCCGCCTATGTCCGCGACGCCTCGCGCATCGCCACCTGAGGTGAAGCCGCCGGCGCCCCGCCCGCCCGGGCCGTTTCCCCCGGTGGTGCCGGCCCCGCTTCCGCCGGCGCCGCCCGCGTCGCGGCCGGTCCTCTCCGCGCCCCGCGCGGCGGGGGCCGGCGCGCGCACGGCTACGCGCGGACAGCGCGTGGCGCTCGTCGCCGGAGTGCTGGCCGCCCTCGTCTTCAGCCTGTGGTTCTTCGCGGCGATCCTCACGCCCTTCGTGCTGGCGGTCTGCATCGCCTACTTCCTCGACCCGGTCGCCACGCGTCTCGCGCGGATCGGGGTGCCGCGCTCGCTCGGCGCGGGGCTGCTGATCGCCGGGCTGCTGGCCCTGGCGCTGCTCTCCCTCGTGCTGCTCTACCCGCTGCTGATCTCGCAGATCGGCGTGCTTCTCACGCAGCTCCCCGCCTATGTCGCCCGGATCGGGGAGGCGCTGACCGACGCCCTGGCGGCCGCGGAAGAGGCGATGGCCCCGATGGTGCTGGACCCCCGGCTGAAGGATCTCGCCGTCCAGCAGGTCGGCTCCATCGTCGTCTGGCTCGGCACCTCCGCCACCCGGCTCATCGGCGGCGGCTACGCGCTGTTCAACGTCTTCACCTTCGTCGTGGTAACGCCGATCGTCGGCTTCTACCTGCTGCGGGACTGGCCCCGGCTGATCGGTCGGGTGGAGTCCTGGCTGCCCCGGCGCAACGCCGCCGTGCTGCGGCAGCTCGCGCATGACACGGACCGCGTGCTCTCGGCCTGGCTGCGCGGGCAGTTGATCTGCTGCGCGATGCTGGCGGTGTATTACGCCCTGGCGCTCTCGGCCGTGGGACTCGAGCTGGGGCTGCTGGTCGGGCTGCTGGCGGGGATGTTCACCTTCATCCCCTATGTCGGGTCCTTCACCGGCATGGCGACGGCGGTGCTGCTGGCGATCGGTCAGTTCGGCACGGCCCGCGGGGTGGCGATGGTGGTGGGGGTGTTCCTGGTGGGGCAGATCGTGGAGGGCTACATCATCTATCCCCGCCTGCTGGGAGACCGGGTCGAGCTGCACGCGGTCTGGGTGATCTTCGCGCTCTTCGCCGGCGGCGTGGCCTTCGGCTTCCTCGGCGTGCTGCTGGCGGTTCCGATCGCGGCGGCCATCGGGGTGCTCGCCCGCTACTGGCTGCGGCGGTACCTGGAGAGCCCGCTCTACCTCGACCCGCCGCGGACCGGTGGCTGAGGCGGGGGGAATAGGCGTGGCGCGTCAATTGCCCCTGCCGCTGGTGGTGCGCGCGGAGCCCGAGGCGGACCCGATCCTCGACGCGTCCAACGCGGTGGTCCGGACCTGGCTGGCCGATCCGGAATCCTGGCCGAACGGACGACTCGCGATCTACGGGCCGGAGGGGTGCGGCAAGTCGGCCTACCTCGCCCTCGCCTCGAAGCGCCTGGAACTGCAGCGCCTGCACGGCCCGGACCTGCGCGGCGTGCCGGAGGGGGCGCCGACCGCCCTTGACGACGCCGACCTCGTGGCCGAGGAGGCGGCGCTGTTCCACCTCATCAACGCCTGCGCGGCCGGGGGGCACCTGCTTCTGCTGGCGGGCCGCCTGCCGCCGGCGCGCTGGACGGTCCGGCTGCCCGACCTCGCCAGCCGCCTGCGGGCCACCGTGACCGCGGAGCTGGAGCGGCCGACGGACAACCTTCTCCGCGCCCTGCTGACCCGTCACTTCGCCGCGAGGCAGCTCCGGGTGGAGGCGGTCATGCGCGACTGGCTGATCGCTCGGCTCCCGCGCGAGCCCGCGGCCATGGCCGAGGCGGCCGCCCGGCTGGACCGCGCCGCCATGGACCGGGGGCGGCCGATCACCCGCACCCTCGCCCGCGCCGCCCTCGCCGGGCTGCTGGGGCCGGAGGAGCACTCCCGTCCGGGCGCGTCAGATGACGGTTCCGTGGAACCTTCCGGCCCTGCCCCCGCTTCCATGGGCAGCCTTCTCTAGCCCCTGCTAGTAAGCGACCATGGACACGATCACCGAAGCCCGGAAATCCGGTCCCGCCCCGGCCGCCGACCCTGTCCCCACCCCGCCAGGGATGTCGGACCCCGGGCGGTTCATCAACCGCGAGCTCTCCTGGCTCGCCTTCAACGAGCGCGTGCTGGACGAGGCCGCGAACGACCGGCATCCGCTGCTGGAGCGGCTGCGTTTCGTCGCGATCTCCTCTGCCAACCTGGACGAGTTCTACTCAGTCCGCGTGGCCGGGCTGGTCGGGCAGGAGCGGGCGGGGATCGGCGCCGTCTCGCCGGACGGGCTGACCGCCGCGCAGCAGCTCGCCGCCATCCATGAGCGGGCGGGCGCCCTGATCCGGCGGCAGCAGGATGCCTGGCGCGACCTGCGCGGCCGGCTGGAGGCCGCGGGCGTCGTCCTGTGCAACCCCGCCGACTTGACCGAGGAGGACCGGGAGTGGCTGTCCAGCTGGTTCATGGACCGGGTCTTCCCGGTCCTCACCCCGCTGGCCGTGGACCCCGCGCACCCCTTTCCCTTCATCGCGAACCTCGCGCTCTGCCTCATGATGAAGCTCGTTCGGGAGGAGGACGGGGGCACGATGCGCGCCCTGCTGCCCTTGCCGCCCCAGATCGAGCGCTTCATCCGCCTGCCCTCGGACGGCCTGGCCCGGGCCGACGGGGTGCGGGAGCCCGCGCGCTTCGTGCTGCTGGAGGAGGTGATCCTCCTCAACCTCAAGCGCCTCTTTCCCGGCTTCATCCTCGCGGAGCGCGGGCTGTTCCGCCTGATCCGCGACACGGACGTGGAGTTCGAGGAGGAGGCGGAGGACCTCGTCCGCTCCTACGAGACGGCGCTGAAGCGCCGCCGCCGCGGCGTCGCCATCCGGCTCTCCGTCACGCACGACACGGCGCCCGACATGGTGGACCTCGTGGCGGAGGAGCTGGACGCGCCCCGCGCGGAGCTCTTCTCCATCGACGGCCTGCTCGGCCTGTCGGACCTGACGCAGCTCATCACCGACGACCGGCCGGACCTGCTCTTCACGCCCTACACGCCGCGTTTCCCGGAGCGCATCCTCGACTTCGGCGGGGACTGCTTTGCCGCGATCCGGACGAAGGACATCGTCGTCCACCACCCCTATGAATCCTTCGACGTGGTCGTGCAGTTCCTGCGCCAGGCGGCGCGCGACCCGGCGGTGGTGGCGATTAAGCAGACGCTCTACCGCACCTCCCGCGACAGCCCGATCGCGCGCGCGCTGATCGAGGCGGCGGAGGCAGGCAAGTCCGTCACCGCCATGGTGGAGCTGAAAGCCCGCTTCGACGAGGAGCGCAACATCGCCCTCGCGCGCATGCTGGAGGCGGCGGGCGTGCAGGTCGTGTACGGCTTCGTGGACCTGAAGACCCACGCGAAGGTCTCGCTCGTCGTGCGGCGGGAGGCCAGCGGGCAGGGCACCGCACTCCGCTCCTACGCGCATTTCGGCACGGGCAACTACCACCCCGTCACAGCGCGCATCTACACGGACCTCTCCTTCTTCACCACCGATCCCGGGCTGACGCGCGACGCCGCGCGCCTGTTCAACTACATGACGGGCTACGCGCGGCCCGAGCGGATGGAGGCGCTCGCCTTCTCCCCCCTGACGATCCGGCCAACGATCATGGGGCTGATCGAGGCGGAGATCGCCCACGCGCAGGAAGGCCGCCCCGCCGGCATCTGGCTGAAGATGAACTCCCTGGTGGACGAGAACCTGATCGACGCGCTGTACCGCGCGAGCGAGGCGGGGGTGAAGGTGGAGTGCATCATCCGCGGCATCTGCTGCCTGCGGCCCGGCGTGCCCGGCCTCTCCTCCAACGTCCGGGTGAAGTCCATCGTCGGCCGCTTCCTCGAGCACTCCCGCGTCCTCGTCTTCGGCAACGGGCACCGGCTGCCCTCCCGCCGCGCCCGCGTCTTCATCTCCAGCGCCGACTGGATGGCCCGCAACATGGAGTGGCGGGTGGAGACGATGGTGCCGGTCGAGAACGCGACCGTGCACGCGCAGATCCTCGACCAGATCATGGTCGTGAACCTGAAGGACCGCGCCCAGTCCTGGGAGTTGCACGCGGACGGCGCTTACCAGCGGCTCGACCCCGGGGCGCAGCCCATCTCCGCGCATGAGTATTTCATGACCAATCCTTCCCTCTCCGGCCGCGGCAGCGCGCTGCACCGCACCGTCCGTCCCGCCGGCGTCGCCCGCGGGCGACGGCCCGACCGCGTGGCGCAGGACTGAACCGCTTGGACCTGACGCCGCTCCAGACGGCCCTGCCGGGCCTCGTCGTCCTGCCGGGTTCGGGCGATCGGGCCATGCCGGTGCCGCCGCGCGTCGGCGTGGTGGACCTCGGCTCCAACTCCGTTCGCCTCGTCGTCTTCGAGGGGCTGTCGCGCAACCCCGTCGCCGTCTTCAACGAGAAGGCGGTGCTCGGCCTCGGCCGCGGCCTGCACGCGAGCGGCCGGCTGAACCCCGCGGCGGTCGAGAGCGCGCTGACCATCATGGGACGCTACCTCGCCATCGCGCGGGCGATGGGGGCCGCGCCGATCGAGGTGCTGGCCACCGCCGCGATGCGGGACGCGTCCAACGGCCCGGCCTTCGCGGAGGCGCTGCGCGCGCGGATGCCCGGCGTCCCGCTCCGCATCCTCTCCGGCCCGGAGGAGGCGGCGATGTCGGCGGAGGGATTGCTGCTCGGCATCCCCGGCGCGGACGGCATCCTCGGCGACATCGGCGGCGGCTCGCTGGAGGTGGTGGACCTCGTCGGCGGCGGGGTCGCGGCCTCGGCCAGCCTGCCGCTCGGCGTCATCCGCCTGAACGACCGGTCCGAGGGCAGCCCGACCCGCGCCCGCGCCATCGTGGAGGAGACGCTGAAGACCGTGCCCTGGCTCGCGCGGGGGCAGGGGAGGGACCTCTACCTCGTCGGCGGTGCCTGGCGGGCGCTGGCGAAGATCCACATGGTGCAGACGAACTACCCGCTCTCGATCGTGCACCACCTCGTGCTGGGTAGGGAGGAGGCGCGGGACCTCTGCGCCGTCGTGATCGGGGCGGCCGAGAAGCCGGCGCGGTTGCCCGGCGCGCCGGCCAAGCGCGCGGCCGACCTGCCCTATGCCGCCGTCGCGCTGCGGCGCCTGCTGCGCGCGACCGGCGCGCGGCGCGTGGTCTTCTCCGCCAACGGCCTCCGGGAGGGGTGGTACGCCCGTCGCCTGCCTCCGGCCGTGCGGGCGGAGGACCCGCTGCTCGCGGCCGGGCGCGATCTCGGCCTCCGATTCGGCCGTGACCCCGCCCTGCCGCCAGCCCTCGCAGCCTGGACGGCACCCCTCTTCGCCGACGAATCCCCGGCCGACGCGGCGCTGCGCGTGGCGGCCTGCTGGGTCTCGGACACCGGCAGCCACGACCACCCGGACTACCGCGGGGAGCAGGCCTTCCTGCGCGTGCTCCGCCAGCCCGGCGTGGGGTTGGACCATCATTCCCGCGCCTTCCTCGCCCTCGCCGTCGCGCTTCGCTACGAGGCGACGGAGGCGGCGCTGCTGGCGCCGGCGCGCGCCCTGCTTGGTGGAGCGGCGCAGGCGCGGGCGGAGCTGCTCGGGGCGGCGCTGCGCCTGGCCTACACCCTGTCCGGCGGCACGCCCGCCCTTCTGGCCGGCACGGCGCTGGAGCGCCGCGGCGGGCGGCTGGTGCTGCGCCTGGTGGAGGGAAGCGGCGTCTTCGCCGGGGAGAGCGTGCAACGCCGGGTGGACAGCCTCGCGGCGGCCGCGGGGCTGGAGGCGGCGGTGGAGGTGGCCCGGGGCTGACCCGCCCCGCCGGCCCCGTGTAGGCTGCGCGGTCCCTTCGGAAGGACCCTCTTGCCCGCCGCCCCATCCGCTTCGCCGGCCCGGTCGCGTCTGGCCGGGCTCTGGCCCCTGCTGGCCGGCGTGGCGCTGCTGCTGCTGGCCGCCGCCGGCACGGGCTGGTTCGCCTGGCGTCAGGTGGAGGCTGGGGCGACGGTCCGTCGCGGGCTGGAGCGGGAGGCCCGCCTCTCCCGCGTCCTGAGCCTTCTGCAGGACGCGGAGACCGGGCAGCGCGGCTTTCTCCTGACCGCCGAGGACGGCTACCTCGAGCCCTATCGCAATGCGACGGCGGCGCTGGAGCCAGCGCTGGACCGCCTGCCCGTTGCGCCGGAGGAGCGGCCCGAACTGGAGGCGCTGCGCGCCTCCGTGGCGGCGAAGCTGGCGGAGCTGCGGGACACGCTGGAGCGCGCGCAGGCCGGAGACCGGGAGGGGGCGCTCGCGGTCGTCCGCGCCGATACCGGCCTCGCCGCGATGGACCGGGCCCGCGCGGCCATCGGGGCGCTCCAGGCTTCCGGCCAGCGCCGGCTCGTCGCCAATTTCGCCCGCGCCGACGCCAATGGCCGCGCGCTGCTGGTCGCGGTCTCGACCGTGCTGGTGCTGGCGGCGCTGCTCGGCGCCTTCGCGTTGGTGGATGCCTGGCGCCGGGCCCGCGACGCCGAGCGGGACCGCGACGCCGCGATCGAGGCCAGCGACCGCCTGCGCGCGGAGGTCGAGGAAAGGGCAGGGCTGGAAGAACGGCTGCGACAGTCCCAGAAGATGGAGGCGGTGGGACAGCTGACGGGCGGCATCGCGCATGACTTCAACAACATGCTCGCCGTCGTCATCGGCAACCTGCACCTGCTGCGCCGCCGCGCCGCACGGGGTGAGACGGACCTGTCCCGCTTCGTCTCCGGCGCGCTGGACGGGGCGGAGCGGGCGGCCGCCCTGACGCACCGGCTGCTCGCCTTCGCGCGGCTGCAGCCGCTGGCGCCCGTGCCACTCGACGCGAACCGGCTGCTGGCGGGCATGGGCGAGCTGCTGCGCCGCAGCCTCGGGGAGACCATCCGCGTGGAGTTCGTCCGCGCCGGCGGGCTCTGGATGGCGCATGCCGACCCGAACGGGCTGGAGAGCGCGGTGCTGAACCTCGCGGTGAACGCGCGGGACGCCATGCCCGGCGGCGGCCGGCTGACGCTCGAGACGGCCAACGCCCATCTCGACGATGCCTATGCGGCCGAGCATGAGGGCGTGCCGGCGGGCCAGTACGTCATGGTCGCCGTGACCGACACCGGCACCGGCATGCCGCCCGATGTGGCCGCCCGCGCCTTCGACCCCTTCTTCACGACGAAGCCCGCCGGGCGCGGCACGGGCCTCGGGCTGTCCCAGGTCTACGGCTTCGCGCGGCAGTCGGGCGGCCACGTGAAGGTCTATACCGAGGCCGGCGCCGGCACGACGGTGCGGCTCTACCTGCCCCGGCACGTCGGGCCAGAGGCGGCGCCGGCCGCCCCGACGACCTCGCCCGTCATGCTTCCGCCGGGCCGGCCGGAGGAGGCGGTCCTCGTCGTCGAGGACGAGGAGCGGGTGCGGCAGTTCATCGTCTCCGCGCTGCGGGAGCTCGGCTACACCGTGCTCGGCGCCGGCAGTGGGGCGCAGGCGTTGAAGCTGCTGGACGGCCACCCGGACCTGCGCCTGCTGCTGACGGACGTGGTGATGCCGGACCTGAACGGGCACCAGCTGGCGCAGGAGGCGCGGCGGCGGCGTCCGGGGCTGCGCGTGCTGTACAGTTCCGGCTACACACGCAACGCGATCGTCCACAACGGCACGCTGGATCCGGGGGTGCAACTGCTCTCCAAGCCCTTCACCCTGGAAGCCCTGGCGACGAAGGTGCGGGAGGTGCTGGATGCCCCGTGACGGGGGCGCCTCGGTCGTCGCGTCCCCACGGGGGGCGGGCATCCGCACGCGGCTGGTCCTGCTGGCGCTGGCGGTGATCCTGCCGGTGCTGGGCTTCGCGGGGCTGGCCACCTGGCGCTTCGCCGGGGCGCAGCGGGACGGGCTGGAGCGCAGCCTGATGGGCCGCACCCAGACCCTTGCCCGCGCGCTGGACGCCGAGATCGCCGGCCTGACCGTGACGCTGCGCGCGGTCGCCGCGACCGCTTCCTTCCAGGAGGGCGACCTGAACCGCGTGTGGCGGCACATGGCCGCCGTCGCCCGCGACCTGGGCGGCGCGATGTCGCTGCGGGACGCGGAGGAGCGGCTGGTGCTCTACAGCGCCGTCGCCCCGGGCGAGCCGCTGCCGGACATGCCGCCCCCGCCGGGGCTGCACGCGGTGGCGACGGGCGGGCAGCCGCGCCTGCTCGACCTGATCCGGGGACAGCCGAGCGGCCAGCCGGTCTACGCCGTCTGGCTGCCGGTCCGGGACGGGGCGGGCCGGCTCTGGCTGATCGGTGCCGGCTTCCGGGTGGACCGGCTGGTGGAGCTGCTGCGGCGCGAGGTGCCGGAACCCGGCTGGACCGCCGCGCTGGTGGACCGGGAGAACCGGGTCATCGCCCGGACGGTCCGGCCCGAGCAGACGATCGGCACCGAGGCCCATCCGCGCTTCGCGACGCATCTCGGCCAGGTCTGGCGCGCGACGAATGCGGAGGGCCGGGAGGTCGTGGCATCGACGCTGCGCGCGGCCTCTGGCTGGCTCGTCGGGATCAGCATCCCGGCGGCGCTGGTGGACGCCCCGGTGCAGCGGGCGACCTGGGCGCTGGCGGCGGTCGGTGCCGCGCTGCTCGGCTGCGCCACGCTTCTCGCGCTCGTCGCCGCGCGACGGATCGCGGGCGCCATCCGGCACCTGTCGGAGGCGGCGCGGGCGCTCGGCGGCGGCGCGCCGGTGCCTCCCGTCCATACGGCGCTGCGGGAGGTGGACGAGGTCGGCGCCGTGCTCGCCGAGGCGGCGGCGACGCTGGCGGCGGGCGAGGCGGCGCTGCGCGAACGCGAGGCGCAGCTGGCCCGCACGCAGCGCCTCGCGCGGGTGGGTGGCTTCGAGATCATCGTCACGCCAGGTGGCGGGCCGGGAGGGCGGACGGAGTTCCGCAACATCCGGTCGCCCGAGTACCTCGCATTGCACGGCCTGGGGCCGGAGAGCGCCGACGAGCCGCACGAGGCCTGGGAGCGTCGCATCCATCCGGAGGACCGCGCCCGTGTCGCCGGTGAGTTCCTGGCTGCCGTCCAGGGCCGTGGCGACGGCTACCGCGCGGAGTACCGCATCGTCACCACGGCCGGGGAGGAGCGCTGGATCTCCGCGCTGGCTGAGATCGAGCGCGATGCGGAGGGTCAGGCCCGGCACCTGCGCGGCGTGCATGTCGACGTCTCCGCCCTTCGCCGCGCCGAAGCGCGGGTGGCAGAGCACGAGGCGGAGCTGGAGGCCGCGGAGGAGCGGCTGCGACTGGCGCTGGAGGCCGGCGGGCTGGTGGCCTTCGACCTGGACCTGGACGCCGAGATCGGCGTCTGGTCGCCCGGGCATTTCGACTTTCTCGGCGTGCCGGTGCCGCCGGATGGCCGCGCCAGCATGGCGGCGTGGCGGCCGCTGGTGCATCCCGACGACCGGGCGGCCATGCGGGCCGCGCGGGACCGCGCGGTCGCGGAGGGTCGCACCTACGCGGTGGAACACCGCATTCGCCGGCCGAAGGACGGAGCCTGGCGCTGGATCGCGGTGACCGGACGGACGCTCGCCGGCACGCGCCGCTTCGTCGGCGTCTATGCCGACATCACGGAGAGGCGCGAGGCCCAGGCGGCGCTGGAGGCCCGCGTGCGCGAGGCGGTGGATGCGGCGGAGGCCGCGCAGGAGCAGCTCGCCCAATCCCGCAAGCTGGAGGCGCTGGGGCAGCTCACGGGCGGCGTCGCGCACGACTTCAACAACCTGCTGCAGGTCGTGACCTCGGGCGCCGCGCTGCTGCGAAAGCGCGCGGTCGTCGCGAACGATCCCGGCGCGATGCGCCTGCTGGAGGGCATGACGAGCGCGGCGGAACGCGGTGCGTCCCTGACCCAGCGCATGCTCGCCTTCGCCCGGCGACAGGAGCTGCGGACGGGCGCGGTGGACACGGCCGCGCTGATCCGCTCGATGCGGGAGATGCTCTCGCGCAGCCTCGGCCCGCAGGTCCGGCTGGAGCAGGATCTGCCCGAGGATCTCTGGTGGGTGATGACCGACCCGAACCAGCTCGAACTCGCCATCCTCAACCTCTGCGTGAACGCGCGGGACGCCATGCCGCCCGACCGCTACCCGGAGGCCCGCCTTCGCGTCGCCGGCCGGAACCGGCCGGGCGATGCGACGACGGACTCCCCGGTGCCGGGCGACGCCGTCGTCCTCTCCGTCACCGATCACGGGATGGGCATGGACGCGGAGACGCTCGCGCGGGCGATGGAGCCCTTCTTCACCACCAAGGGCGTGGGGCGCGGCACGGGGCTGGGCCTGTCCATGGTGCACGGGCTGGCCGCACAGTCCGGCGGGGCCCTGCGCCTGCACAGCGTGCCGGGGGAGGGGACGACCGCCGAGATCTGGCTGCCCCGCGCGCCGCTGGGCTCGGAGCCCGCGCCCGGTCCCGTCTTCGTGCCGCCGGCCCGCCCGGCCTCGCGGCCGCTTTCGGTGCTCGTGGTGGACGATGACCCGCTCGTGCTCGCGAGCACGGCGGCGCTGCTGGCCGATCTCGGCCACGCCTCGCGCGAGGCCGCAACGGCCGCGGCGGCGCTGGAGGCGTTGGCCGCCGGGCCCCTGCCGGATCTCGTGCTGACGGATCACGCCATGCCCGGCATGACCGGCACAGAGCTCGCCGCGCGGCTAGCCGTGCTTTACCCCGGGCTGAGAATCATCCTGGCCTCCGGCTACGCCGATCTGCCGGAGGGAACAGTCGTCGGCGTGCCCAGGCTCGACAAGCCCTTCGGACGCGACCTGCTCGCGCGCGCCCTGGCCTCGGTGATGGAGGATGGTGCCGGATCCTTGCCGTAGTGCGAAACGCCCGAAGGTTGCGACTTCGCGACGCACGTGACGTGAATGTTGTTGCAGCGCCGCGAGGAAGTGCGGAACCCTTCGGCCCGCTCCAACGCCCACGGTCGCGCGGGCGCGTTGCGGGCTGCCGAACGGCCAAGACGGGCAGGAGACAACCCAAATGACGAGCCGCCACCCCGAGACGATCGCCCTGCACGCGGGCTGGCGGCGCGATCCCGCCACCAAGGCCGTGGCGGTGCCGATCTACCAGACCACCTCCTACCAGTTCGACGACGCGGCGCACGCGGCACGGCTGTTCGCGCTGCAGGAGCTGGGCAACGTCTACACCCGCATCATGAACCCGACGAACGACGCGCTGGAGCAGCGTATCGCGGCGCTGGAAGGCGGGGCGGCGGCGCTGGTGCTCGCCTCCGGCCAGGCGGCGACGGCCTTCACGATCCAGAACCTGGCCCATGCGGGGGACAACGTCGTCTCCTCGACCGACCTGTATGGCGGCACCTGGAACATGTTCGCGAACACATTTCGCGACCAGGGGATCGAGGTGCGCTTCGTGGACCCCGCCGATCCGGAGGCGTTCCGCCGCGCGACCGATTCCCGCACCCGCGCCTACTACGCCGAGACCTTGCCGAACCCGAAGCTGGAGGTCTTCCCGATCGCGGAGGTGGCCGCCATCGGTCGGCCGCTCGGCATCCCGCTGATCATGGACAACACCGCGGCCCCGCTGCTGGTGCGGCCCTTCGACCACGGCGCGGCCGTCGTGATGCACTCCACCACGAAGTACATCGGCGGCCACGGATCGAGCATCGGCGGCGTCGTCATCGACGGCGGCAACTTCGACTGGGCCGCGCATCCCGAGCGCCAGCCGGCGCTGCACCGGCCCGACCCGTCCTATCATGGGGCGGTCTGGGTGGAGGCCGCGAAGCCGCTCGGCCCCATCGCCTACATCCTGAAGATGCGCGTGACGCTGCTGCGAGACCTCGGCGCGTCGCAGAGCCCGTTCAATTCCTTCCTGACGCTGCAAGGGCTGGAGACGCTGCCGTTGCGGATCGAGCGGCACTGCGCGAATGCGGAGGCGGTGGCCGACTTCCTGGCGGGGCGCCCCGAGGTGTCCCGCGTCATTCACCCCAAGCACCACCGCGGCGTCGCGGCGGCGCGGACGGAGAAGTATCTCACGCGCGGCCATGGCGGGTTGCTCGGCTTCGAACTGGCCGCCGGTGCGGAGGCCGGGCGCCGCTTCATCGACGCGCTTCAGCTCTTCTACCACGTCGCGAACATCGGGGATTCGCGGAGCCTCGCGATTCATCCCGCCACCACGACCCATTCGCAGCTGTCCCCGGAGGAGCAGCTGAAGACGGGTGTCTCGCCGGGCTATGTCCGCCTGTCCGTCGGCATCGAGCACATCGACGATATCCTGGCGGATCTGTCCCAGGCGCTGGACGCGGCGGGCACGGTTCGACAGGCGGCGGAATAAGGAAAGACCGGGGGGAAGGTATTCCCCCCGGACCCCCGTCTTTTTTTCGGGCCGCCGCGGAACCGATCTGAACCGGTCCGCGGCGGGCCGATCAGACGATCTGGTTCTTCAGCGCCGTCTCGCCGCGCTGCAGGCGGCCGATGTTCTCGATCAGGATGTCGATGACTGAATCCTCGTAGCGCTGGGTCTCGCCGGCGCTGTGCGGGGTGATGAAGACGTTCGGTAGCTCCCAAAGCGGGGAGGAGGCGGGCAGCGGCTCCTCGACCACGCAGTCCAGTGCGGCGCCGGCGATCTGGCCGTTCGTCAGGGCCGCGATCATCGCCGGCTCGTCCACCACCTTGCCGCGCGCGACGTTGATCAGGCGGGCCGAGGGCTTCATCGCCGCGAAGGCCGCCGCGTTCATCAGCCCCATCGTCTCCGGCGTCAGCGGGCAGGTGAGGGCGACGAAGTCCGCCTGTGGCAGCAGCGCCGGCAGGTCGGCCATGGCGTGGACGGAATCCGCGCCGTTCATCCCGCCGGCGGGATCGCGGCGGACGCCGATGACCTTCATGTCGAAGGCCTTGGCCAGCCGCGCCAGCCGGCCGCCGATGCGCCCGAGGCCGACGATGAGCAGCGTCTTGCCGCCCAGCTCGTCCTCGCGCTGCGGGATGTCGCCGATCATGCCGCGCCAGAAGTGCTTCGCCTGGTTGTCGCGCGCCATGGGCAGCAGTCGGGCCATCGCGAGGATCAGTGACATCGCGTGTTCCGACACGGCGTTGGCGTTCACGCCCTGGGCGCTGGCGAGCCGCACGTTGGCGGCGCGGAAGGCGGCCTGGTCATACTGGTCCACGCCGGCGGAGATGGACTGCACGAAGCGCAGCTTGCCCGGATTCTCCAGCACCGCGTTGCGCCAGAGGCCGGAGACGCAGATGACGTCGGCCTCCACCCCGCGGGCGAGAAGCTCGTCCGGGCTGCCGACCTGGATCGCGTGGAGGCCGGTGCCCCGGGCGTCGAAGCGCGCCTTCATCTGGTAGGCGGCGTGGACGAAGAGGATGGACGGGGCGTCCGGGAAAGCGGGCACGGCGGGACCTCGGCTGGAGTGCGCGGCCAGTATCCCCGTGCGAAGCGGCCCGGCAAGGCGGGGGTTCCCCGCCTTGCCGGGAAAGCTGTCAGCCGACGATTTCGTGGCCGGCGAAGAAGTAGGCGATCTCGGTCGCCGCGTTCTCGAGGCTGTCGGAGCCGTGCACGGAGTTCGCCTCGATGCTCTCGGCGAAGAGCTTGCGGATGGTGCCCTCGGCCGCGTTGGCGGGGTTGGTGGCGCCCATGATCTCGCGGTGGGCCGCCACGGCGTTCTCGCCCTCCAGCACCTGCACGACGACGGGGCCGGAGGTCATGAAGGACACGAGGTCCTTGAAGAAGCCGCGCTCCCGGTGCACGCCGTAGAACGTCTCCGCCATCTCCTGCGTCATACGGATGCGGCGCTGGGCGACGATGCGCAGGCCCTTCTCCTCGAAGACCGCGTTGATCTTGCCGGTCAGGTTCCGGCGGGTCGCGTCGGGCTTGATGATGCTGAAGGTGCGCTCGGTGGCCATGGGGCGTGTTCCCTGTCTCTGTGGCGCGCCGGGTAGCCGGGGGGCGACGGCGGCGCAAGGGGAACGACCGGGAACGGGTGCAACCCGGGCCGGCGGCGCGGGTTGCCACCGCGAATCGATGGAGGGCGGCCATGGCCCGAATCTCCCCTGCCGGCCTGCTCCTGCTGCCCGGACTGCTCTTGGGCGGCGCGGCGCTGGCGCAGCCGGCGCCGACCGGACCAGCGGCACCGGGGCCGACGGCGCCCGCCCCGGGGCCGACTGGCCCCGACGGTCCGGCCTCTCCCGCGCCCGGCCCGACCGTCCCGGCCCCGGAGGCGCCCGCCGCGCCGGCACCCGCCTCCGCCACGCCGAATCCCATGGTGGTGCCGCGCGGCGACCCGGGGCCGACCACGGCGGACCGGGACATCGTCCGCCCGGCCCCGCCCCCCGATCCGGCCCCGAGCGCGATGCCGCTCGTCGTTCCCCCCAACCTGGACGACCCGAACCGGCCGCAATCGCGCTGACCGGGGCTCAGGTGCGGGAGGGGGTGGCCGGCACGTCGGGCCGCGCGATGCGCAGGACGGCGTAGCCGAGCAGGCCCGAGAGCAGCGACCCGCCGAGGATGCCGATTTTTGCCTCGTCCTGCAGGACCGCGCTGCCCGGGAAGGCAAGGAGGGCGATGAAGAGGCTCATGGTGAACCCGATCCCGCAGAGGAGGGCGGTGCCGAAGAGCTGCGCCCAACTCGCCCGGGACGGAACATCGGCCCAGCCCAGGCGGATGGTCAGGGCGGCCGCCCCGAAGACGCCGACCACCTTCCCTGCCAGCAGCCCCAGCCCGACACCCAGGGTGACGGGCGCCACCAGGGCCGAGCCGGGCAGGCCGAGGAAGGCCACGCCCGCATTCGCGAGACCAAAGACCGGCAGGATGAGGAAGCCGACCGGCACGTGCAGCGCGTGCTCCAGCCGGTGGAGGGGGCTTGCCGCGTCATCGGGGGCGCCGGGCCGGGCGCGCAGCGGAATGGTCAGGGCCAGCGCCACGCCCGCGAGGGTGGCGTGGACCCCGGACCGGAGCACCAGCACCCAGAGCGCGAGGCCGAGCAGGAGGTAGGGCAGCAGCCGCAGCACCCCCGCCCGGTTGAGCGCGATGAGCACTCCGAGCACGGCCGCCGCGCCGGCCAGATCCAGCAGCGACAGCCCGGATGTGTAGAAGAGGGCGATGATCACCACGGCGCCGAGGTCGTCGAGAATGGCCAGCGCCGTGAGGAAGATCCGCAGCGAGGAGGGAACCCGGTCCCCGAGCAGGGAGATGACCCCGAGCGCGAAGGCGATGTCGGTGGCGGCCGGGATGGCCCAGCCGCGCAGGGTCTCGGGCGTGCCGGCGTTCAGCGCGGCGTAGATCACGGCCGGCACCGCCATGCCGCCCGCCGCCGCGATGCCCGGCAGCATCCGCCGCGGCCAGGTGGAGAGCTGCCCGTCCAGCACCTCTCGCTTGATCTCCAGGCCGACGAGCAGGAAGAACACCGCCATCAGCCCGTCATTGATCCAGTGCCCGACCGAGAGCGGGCCCAGATACGCGTGCAACAGGGCGTTGTAGCCGGCCGCCAGCGGCGAGTTGGCGATGGCGAGAGCCAGCGCCGCCGACCCCATCAGCACCAGCCCGGCGGAGGACTGCCCGTCCAGGAAGCGCCGGAGGGCGCTGGGGCGGGGTGACTGTGCGGCGGGAATCGGGGGGGCCATCGGGCGTCCTGGCATGGGGGCCGGGGCCCTAACACGGGGTCCCACGGGCAGAACGGGAAATCGAGGGTTCCTCCCGGATTCGTCGCCGGCGGGATCGGCATTCCGCCGGGCGGCGCGCCGGTCTAGAAGCCGCCGCATGACCGTCCTCACGATCCGAGACCTGACGATCCGGATGGCCGGGCGCGTCCTGCTAGACGGCGCCGGGCTGCAGCTCGACCCCGGCCGGAAGCTGGGCCTTGTCGGGCGCAACGGCGCGGGGAAGTCCACCCTGTTTCGCGTCCTGACCGGGACCCTGCAGCCCGATGGCGGAGAGATCCGCATCGCGGCCCGCGCCCGCATGGCCCATGTGGCGCAGGAACAGCCGGGCACCGATGTCTCCCTGATTGACACCGTCCTGGCCGCCGACACGGAGCGCGCCGCCCTGCTGGCGGAGATGGAGCATGGCGACCCCTCCCGCGCCGCCGAGGTGCAGGAGCGGCTAATCGCCATCGGCGCCGACGCCGCGCCGGCCCGGGCGGCCTCGGTCCTGTCGGGGCTGGGCTTCGACGCCGCGGCCCAGCAGCGGACCGTCGCCGAGTATTCGGGCGGCTGGCGGATGCGGGTGGCGCTGGCCTGCGCCCTGTCGCTGGAACCCGACCTGCTGCTGCTGGACGAGCCGACGAACCACCTCGACCTGGAGGCGACGCTCTGGCTGGAGGGCTGGCTCCGCCGCTTTCCCGGGGCCGCCATCATCATCTCCCACGACCGGGAGGTGCTGGACGAATGCGTGGACAGCATCGCCCATCTGGACCGGGGGAAGATCACGACCTACCCCGGCGGCTATTCCGAGTTCGTCCGAATCCGGACGGAACGGATGGCGCAGCAGGCCGCGGCCAACGTGAAGATCGCCGCCGAGCGCGCCCACATGCAGGCCTTCGTGGACCGCTTCCGCGCGAAGGCGAGCAAGGCGCGCCAGGCCCAGTCCCGCCTGAAGGCGCTGGAGAAGCTGCCCCCCATCGTCGCCACGGTGGAGGACGGCCCGACCCGCTTCGAGTTCCCCCAGCCGCCCGAGGTGCCTCCGCCGATCCTGACGATGTTCAAGGCCCGCGCCGGCTACGGCAACCGCGTGGTGCTGCAGGATCTGGAGCTGCGGCTGGACCAGGATGACCGGATCGCGTTGCTGGGGGCCAATGGCAACGGCAAGTCCACCCTCGCGAAGCTGATCGCCGGCAAGCTGGAGCCGATGGGCGGCGAGGTCCGCCGCGCCCCCCGGCTGAAGATCGGCTACTTCGACCAGCACCAGGCCGAGGCGCTGAACCCCGACGGCACGCCGCTGAGCCACATGCAGGACGCCATGCCGAAGGCGACGGTGACGCAGGTGCGCGCCCAGCTCGCCCGCTTCGGCCTCGACGTGGACCGGGCGACGACGAAGATCAGCGACTGCTCCGGCGGGGAGAAGGCGCGGCTGCTGCTGGCCCTGACCACGCGCGACGCCCCGCAGCTCCTCATCCTCGACGAGCCGACGAACCACCTGGACATCGACGCGCGCGAGGCGATGGTCCGCGCGCTCGCCGACTACAACGGCGCGGTGGTCCTCATCACCCACGACCCGCACATGGTGGAGCTGGCGGCGGATCGGCTCTGGCTGGTGGCGGACGGTCAGGTGAAGCCCTTCGACGGCGATCTGGCCGACTACAAGGCCTGGCTCGCCGGCCGGGCGCGGGAGGCGCGCAGCGAGGCCCGCGCCGCCGCGCGCGGGGATGACGGCCCCGCCCGGCCCACCGCCGCGTCCCGCGCTGCCGCCCGCGCCGCCCAGGCGCCGCTGCGGGAGCGCGTGAAGGAGATCGAGGCGCGGATGGAGAAGCTGCGGTTGGAGGAGGAGCTCCTGGCCCGCAAGCTGTCCGACCCCGCGAGCTATGCCCGCTTCAAGCCCTCCGACATCGTCTGGGCGAACACCCGCCGGAAGGCCATCGCCGACGTCACGGCGAAGCTGGAAGAGGAGTGGCTGGAACTCTCCGAGAAGCTGGAGGCGGCCTGAGCGCGGCACGCCGGGGCTGGACGCCGCCTCCGCCAGGTTCGGTCCTCGCGCGGTTATTGGACGGGCCGGTCGCGCCGGGGCGCGTCGCCTGGATTGGCCTGCGCCCAGCCCGGCGGATGCCGGTGCAGGTGGTGGAGTAGGTCCTGGCCGAGGAGGGGAGGGGGCTCGCGGGGGATCGCTACGCCGGCACGGGTGGGAAGCGCGAGGTGACGCTCATCGCGCAGGAGCACCTGAACGCCATCGCCTCCTTCCTCGGGCGCGAGGCCGTAGGGCCGGAGCGGCTGCGCCGGAATCTCGTCGTCACCGGAGTCAATCTGACCGCGCTGAAGGGCCGTTGCTTCCGTGTCGGCACCGCGCTGCTGGAATGGACCGGCGAGGCTCACCCCTGCTCCCGCATGGAGGAGGAGCTGGGACCGGGCGGCTACAACGCCGTGCGTGGCCATGGCGGCATCACCGCCCGCGTGCTGGAGGGCGGTCCCATCCGGATCGGGGACGCCGTGACGCGGGCGACGGAGGATCCGGCACCCGGCCCGCAGCCGCGCCTCCTGTAGCCGTTCAGGGCGAGGAGAGGCGGGCGAAGGCGGCGTCGCGCTCGCGCTCGGCCGCCTGCAGGCGGGCGCGGGCGGCGGCGATCCAGGCGCGGTCTCCCTCCAGCGCCGCTCGCTGGACGGTCAGCATCCGCTGTACCTCGGAGGGCTGCGGGCCGCCCAGGCCGCGGCTGGCCCGCACCATGCCTTCGGCCGAGAGGGATTCCCGGAAGCGTTCCTCGGTCAGCGGCAGGCGGGCATCGGTCTGGCCGAAGCCCCGCGCCGCCTCGGCGTAGATGCGCTGCGCCTCGGCGAAGGGGATCTCGGAGGCGCGCAGGCGGTTCCTGCGGCCATAGGTCACGAGGTCCGAGGCGAAGTGGTGGCCGATGCGGAAGGGCACGTCCGCCTCCCGCTGCAGCACGTCCGCCAGCTCCGTGGTGGTGGAGTAGTCGTCGTTCACCTCGGCGAGGGCCCGCTCCGGATCGAAGCGCAGGGCGGACAGCACGCCGGCGAGGTTCTGGTACATCCGCGCCGCATCCCGCAGCACCGCGTCCGGGCCGAAGACCTTGTAGTCGTGCATGCCGGAAGGAACGTTGTGCGCGCGCATCGCGTACATCTGCGCCCCGGACACCACGTTGCTGGACAGCATCCGCAGGAACACGAGGCCGGAGGGGTTCCGCTTCTGCGGCATGATGCTGCTCACGCCGGTCTCGCTGCCTTCCGTCAGGATCAGCCAGGGGCGGGTCTGGGCGTATTGCTGCGTGATGTCGGCGATCAGCATGCCCACGGTCAGCGCGCCCGTGGCGGCAGCGTTGTCGAGTTCCGCCCGGATGTCCATGGCGGAGATCTGGTTCGCGTCCAGCGAGTTCTCCAGCACGCCGTCGAAGCCGAGCAGCGCCGCCAGCCGCGGCCGGTCCACCGGGAAGGAGGAGGTGCCGAGCGCCGCCGCGCCGAGCGGCGAGAGGTTCACCCGCGCATAGCCCTCCCGCAGCCGGGTGGCGGCGCGGGACAGGGCGGCGGCGTAGCCCAGCATGTAATGGCCGAAGGAGATCGGCTGCGCCTGCACGCCCCAGGTATAGGCGGGCATGATGCTGTCCGGGTTGCGCGCGGCCATGGCCAGCACCGCCTCCCGCGCCGCGCCCAGGGCGTCCAGCAGGTCCAGCACGTCCTCCCGCAGGAAGAGCACGCCGTAGGTGGCGCCGATATCCTGGCGGCTGCGGCCGGAATGCAGCCGCGTCACGTCCGGCCCCCCGGCCGCGATCAGGCCGCGCTCCACCACGAGGTAGTCGGCCGAGCGCTGCGCGCCGGGCCGCGCGCCCTGCTCGATCACCTGGCGGATGCTGTCCGCGATCCGGGCGCCGAGGGGACGGGGAACGATCCCCGTCTCCATCACCATAACGGCGGAGGCCTTGTTCATTTCGTTCAGCCAGTAGAAGGCATCACGCGGGGGATCGTCGGCCCGCGCCGGGCCGGCCATCAGCCCCACGGCGATCACTGCCGCCCCGAACATCCTGATCCCCAGCCGCATGGCCGCTTCCCCCGAGGCTTTGCAGGAAGCCTACCCCATGACAGGACCCTGGCCATCTGGCATTTCCGCGCGCCTGATCTAGCCTGCACGGGACAATGAGGGGAACGCGCCATGGCCACCGGATTGCGAAAAGGACTGACGAGCTACGGCGATTCCGGCTTCTCGCTCTTCCTGCGGAAGGCCTTCATCAAAGCCGCGGGCTATTCGGATGACGCGCTGGACCGGCCGATCATCGGCATCACCGACACCGCCTCCGACTTCAACCCCTGCCACGGCAACGCGCCCCAGCTGATCGAGGCGGTGCGGCGGGGCGTGATGCTCTCGGGCGGGCTGCCCATGGCCTTCCCGACGATCAGCATCCACGAATCCTTCTCCCACCCCACCTCCATGTACCTTCGCAACCTGATGGCGATGGACACGGAGGAACTCGTCCGCGCCCAGCCGATGGACGCGGTCGTGCTCATCGGCGGCTGCGACAAGACGCTGCCGGCGCAGATCATGGGCGCGGCCTCCGCCGGCATCCCGGCGATCGTGCTGCCGGTGGGACCGATGGTGGTGGGCCACCACCGCGGGGAGGTATTGGGCGCCTGCACGGATTGCCGCCGCCTCTGGGGTCAGCACCGCGCCGGCAGGATCGACGAGGCGGAGATCGAGGTCATCAGCGGCCGGCTCGCGCCCTCGGTCGGGACCTGCATGGTGATGGGGACGGCCAGCACCATGGCCTGCATGATCGAGGCGATGGGCCTGTCCCTGCCGCACTCCGCCGCCATCCCCGCCCCGCACGCCGAGCGCCTGCGCTGCGCCGAGGCGAGCGGTCGCGTGGCGGTGGAGATGGCGAAGCGCGGCGGCCCCGTGCCGCAAGCGCTGCTGACGCAGGGGTCGCTGCGCAACGCCATGACGGTGTTGCAGGCGATCGGCGGCTCCACCAACGGGCTGGTGCATCTGGCCGCCATCGCCGGGCGCGTGGGTCTGCGTGTGGACCTGGAGGAGTTCGACCGCATCGGGCGGGAGGTGCCCGTGCTGGTGGACCTCAAGCCCTCCGGCGACCACTACATGGAGCACCTGCACCACGCCGGCGCCGTGCCGCGCCTGTTGCAGGAGCTGGAGCCCTTCCTGGACCTCGACGCGCCGACCGTGATGGGCGGCACGCTGCGGGACTACCTGGCGCTGGCCGAGGATGTCCCCGACCAGACCGTTATCCGCCCGCGCAGCAACCCGCTGAAGCAAACGGGCGGCATGGCGGTGCTGCACGGCAATCTCTGCCCCGGCGGCGCCGTCATCAAGCACGCGGCCGCCACGCCGTCCCTGCTGAAGCACACCGGCCGGGCCGTGGTCTTCGACAGCGTGGAGGACCTGACGAACCGTGTGGACGATCCTGCGCTGGACGTGAGCGCGGACGACGTGCTGGTGCTCCGCAACGCGGGTCCCAAGGGCGCGCCGGGCATGCCGGAGGCGGGCTATCTGCCCATTCCGAAGAAGCTCGCCCAGGCCGGGGTGAAGGACATGGTCCGCATCTCCGACGCGCGCATGTCCGGCACGGCCTTCGGCACGATCGTGCTGCATGTCACGCCGGAGAGCGCCGTGGGCGGGCCGCTCAACCTCGTCCGCACGGGCGACCGGATCGCGCTGGATGTGGAAGCGCGATCCCTGACCCTGATGGTGGATGACGCCGAACTGTCCCGCCGCGCGGCCGAGGCGCCGCCGCCCGCGCCGGGGCCGAAGCGCGGCTACGCGAAGCTGTTCCACGACACCGTGCTGCAGGCCGATCGCGGCTGCGACTTCGACTTCCTGACGGGAGAGGGTGCATGACCCAGCTGAGCCGCATCGCCATCCTGGACGACTACCTCGGCGTCGTGCCGGGCCTGGCGGATTGGGATTCGCTGGGCGTTCCGTATGACGTCTTCCGCGACACCATCACCGACCAGGACGCGCTGGCCGCGCGGCTCCAGCCCTACGACGCCATCGTCCTGACGCGGGAGCGCACGCCGTTCCCGCGCGCGCTGATCGAGCGGCTGCCGAAGCTAAAATTGCTGATCACGACGGCGGGCCGCAACGCCTCCGTGGACGCCGAGGCCTGCCGCGAGCGCGGCATCATCTTCTGCGGCACGGAGGGGATGGGCTCGCCGACCTCAGAACTGACCTGGGCGCTGATCCTCGGGCTGGTTCGCCGGATTCCAGAGAATGATCGGTCGTTGCGGCAGGGCGGCTGGCAGGCTGCCATCGGCGATGGGCTGGAAGGCAAGACGCTCGGTATCGTCGGCCTCGGCCGGCTGGGGCAGCGCGTGGCGCGGGTGGCGCGCGCCTTCGACATGCGCGTCATCGCCTGGAGCACGAACCTGACCGACGAGACGGCGGAGAAGGCCGGCGCCACGCGCGTGAGCAAGGAGGCGCTGTTCCGGGAGGCGGACGTGGTGACGGTGCACCTCGTCCTCTCGGCGCGGTCACGCGGGACGGTCGGGGCAGCGGATATCGCGCTGATGAAGCCGACCGCCTACCTCGTGAACACCTCCCGCGGGCCGATCGTGGATGCGGCGGCGCTGGCCGAGGCGGTGCGGGCCCGCCGCATCGCCGGCGCCGCGCTGGACGTCTATGACCAGGAGCCGGTCGGCCCCGGCGATCCCCTGGCCGACCTGCCGAACAGCGTGCTGACGCCGCATCTCGGCTACGTCACGCGGCAGAACTACGAGAAGTTCTACGCCGGCGCGGTGGAGGACATCCGCGCCTTCATGGCGGGATCGCCGATCCGGGTGATCTGACCCGGCCTCAGCGCGCCGGCTTCTCCCGCGCGAGGGCCACGACCGCCCGCGCCACCTCGGTCAGGTGTTCCCGCACCTGGGCGAGGCCGGGGCCGCGGGTGCGGGCGGCCTCGTCCATGAACAGGCCACGGTTCATCTCGATCTGCAGACTGTGGACGCCGCCTGCGGGGTTGCCGTGCTGGCGCACGCATTCCGCGCCGATGAAGTGGGTGTTGCGCGTGACCTCGTAGCCGAATCCCCTCAGCGTGTGCTCCACCACTTCCACCAGCTCCGGCCCGCAGGTCGTGCCGTTGCGGTCGCCAAGGTCGAAGTGGGAGCGGCGCACGCCGGTGTCCGCGGCCACCGCCGGCATCGAGTGGCAGCTCAGGTGATACGCCACCCCGTGATCGGCGCGAAAGCCGGCCAGCAGGCGCGCGAGTTCCCGGTGATAGGGCAGGTAGTAGTCGTTCAGCCGCCACTGCACCTCGGCCACGCTGAGCTTGCCGTCATAGATCGGCTTCGTGCCGGCGCAGACCATCGGGATCAGGCCGATGCCCGCCTTCGTCTTGGCGGAGGGCTGCAAGGGCTCCGGCCATTCCCCTTCCAGCGCGGCTGGGTCGATGTCCAGCGCGTGCCGGTTCGGATCGATGAAGGCGTTGGGGAAGAGGGCGTAGAGCCAGGTGGCGCCCGCCTCCGTCACGTTGGCGTACAGTTCCTCCACATACATGGAGATGGAGCGCTGGAGGTCCGTCAGCGATGCGACGCTGCGGAAGGCGCGCGGGTACTCGCCGCCGCTGCGGGGGATGTCGAACAGCACGGGTGCTACTGCACCAGCGGGATCGCGGCGCGCAAAGACGCCGGGAAGAACATCGGTCTGCATGTCAGTCGGATCCAACCTCGGCGCGCAGGAAGGGCGCGACCTTCGATTCCACCAGTTCCACCCCGAGCCCCGGCCGATCCGGGATCGCCACCCTGCCGCCGCGGATCTGCGGTTCCAGGGGCGCGTCCACCAGGGCGAAGTGCTCCGGCACGCGGAAGGGGTACATTTCCTGGATCAGGAAGTTCGGGATGCAGGCATCCAGTTGCAGCGCGGCGGCCGTGGCCACCGGCCCCGCGCAGAGGTGCGGCTGCACGCGCATGTTGTACATCTCGGCGATGGCGGCGATCTTCTTCGTCTCCATCAGACCGCCCACGGTGCCGATATCCGGCTGCACGATGGCAGCCGCCCGCAGCTCGAAGAGCCGCCGGAAGCCGTAGCGGGTGTAGAGCCGCTCGCCCGCCGCGATGGGCACGTCCAGCTTGTCCGCCACGATCTTCATCGCGTCGGTGTCGAAGGCGTCCACCGGCTCCTCGAGGAAGGTGAGGTTGAACTCCTGCAACTGCTGGCCCAGGCGAATGATGGCGTCGGTGGTCAGCTCGCCGCTCATGTCCACCATCAGCTCCACGTCGGGGCCGACGGCGTCCCGGACGGCGCGGACGCGGGCCACCGCCAGCCGCTCGAAGTCGCGGTCGAACTCGCGGCGGGAGACGTGGGCGAAGACGCCGTTCGGGTGATTCTTGATGGGCGTTGCCAGCGGGTAGAACTTCAGCGCGTCGTAGCCGGCCTTCAGCGGCATCTCCGCGGCGCGGGCGGTCTCGTCCGGCGTCACGGCGCGGAAGGACCAGCCATTGGCGTAGCAGCGCACCTGGTGCCGGTAGGCGCCGCCGAGCAGCTGATACACCGGCACGCCGAGCGAGCGCGCCTTGATGTCCCACAGCGCCGTCTCGATCGCGCTGATGGCGGCGAAGACGATGGGGCCGCCGCCCTTGGCCCAGAAGGTGTGGTCGTAGAGATCGCTCCAGATCGCCTCGACCGCGTGCGGATCACGGCCGATCACGATCCGTCGCAGCATCTCCTCCATCGTGGCCACGGCACCGGCCGCGCCGATGCCATAGGCCAGCGCTGCCTCGCCGAGGCCCCAGGTGCCGTCATCCGTCCAGAGCCGGAGGATGATCGGCTTCCGGCCGTCGATCTCGGCGAGGTAGATCTGCGCGCGCGTGACCTTCACGTGACGTTGGCCGTCTCGAAGGTGAGGCCGGAGTAGAAGGTCAGCGCCCCCGGCAGGTTCTGGAAGCCTGTCACCTCCCGCCGCATGGCGTAGCCCTGGCTGCGCCAGGTCAGGCCGACCATCGGCGCCTGCTCGATCGCGATGCGCTCCATCTCCCGGTAGATGTCGCGGCGCTTCGCCTCGTCGAACTCGGCGCGGCCGGCGTTCAGCAGCTCCGTGATCCGGTCCACCTTTAACCCGAAGGAGCGGACATAGGAGGGCGACAGGCTGCCATCGATGAAGTTGGCGATCCCGTCCGGATCGTTGCTGTCCGCCGCCGTGCCCATCACCGCCAGATCATACTGGCCGCGATTGCCGAGCGTGATGCGCGTGGCCCAGTCCGGCAGGTTCAGCGTCGCGTTGATGCCCACGGCGGCCAAATGCTGCTGCACCACCTCCGCCGTGTCCTTGTGCATCCCGTATTGCGCGGTGGAGAGGATGGAGCAGGTGATGCCGTTCGCGTGCCCCGCCTCGGCCAGCAGGCGCTTCGACAGGTCGGGGTCGTAGCGCCATCCATGCTTGAACTCGGCGTTGTAAAAGCGGCTGGACTCCGGGACGGGCAACTGTTCCAGCGGGGAGCCGCGGCCGAAGAAGGCGGCGCGCACCAGATCATCCCGGCGCACGGCATGCGCCACAGCGCGGCGGACGCGCGCGTCGTTGAAGGGCGGCTTGGAGCCGTTGAAGACAAGGAACATGAAGGCCCCGTCCACCGCATCCAGCTTCAGCGCGGGATTGGCGGCGATCGCGTCCATGTTCTGCCAGGGCACGTATTCCACGAGATCCACGTCCCCGGATTGCAGCGCCGCGACGCGCAGGTTCTCATCCGGATAGGCGGTGACCTTCAGCCCCTTCAGGCGCGGCAGGCCGGGTCGATAGTAGCCGGTGAAGGGCTCCAGTTCGAGCGAGACGCCGCGTTCCTGGTTCTTCAGGATGAACGGTCCCGCGCCGACGAAGGTGCCGCGCGCCGAGTTCCGGGAGATGATCGGCAGGTGGTAGCTCGCCATCCAGATGGGCAACGTTACCACGGGCTGCTTCGTAACGATCCGCACGGTGCGGTCATCGGGCGTCTCCACCCGGTCCACGCCCTGCATCTCCGCGCGGAAATAGGCGGTGGAGCGCTCGGCCGCGACCTGCTCGATCGTCCACTTCACGTCCGCGGCGGTCACCTTCTCGCCATTCTGGAAGGTCGCGTCGCGCAGGCGGAAGGTCCAGGCATTGCCCTCCTGCGACCAGGATTCCGCCAGCTCGCCCCGCAGCTGCCCGTCCGTGCCGTAGGAGGTGAGGCCGCGATAGATCATCAGCTTCACGGTCGCCGCCGCCGTGCCGCCATTCACCCAGGGCTGGATGGAGGGCGGGAAACTCGACAGGCCGAAGGTCAGCACCCCCGGCGTGCGCGCCCGGGCACCGGGCATCTTCAGGAAGGGCAGCGCGGCGGCCGCACCGATGGCGGCACGGCGGGAGAGGGTCGGGACCATCCGGAACGCTCCTTCGTCTAAGGGTGGTGATAGGCCTCTCGCGCGACGGCGGGGGCGATCACGCCCTCCGCCAGGTCGCGCGCGACATCCTCGGGGCGGCGCCCCGCCGGGGGACCGTAGCCGCCCGCGCCGGGGCTGACGACGGCGAACCACTGGCCCGCCTTCAGCGCGGCGTCGTCGCGGGCGAAGGTCACGCCGGGCCCGCACTCGATCGCGCCATGGCCGCCCGGACCGCCGCCGAACAGGCCCCAACTCTCCGATCGCAGCCGGGTCACGTCCACGCGCACGCGGCAATCCGCATCCGCCCGGTAGACGCGCCGCAGCCCCATGCCGCCGCGATGCTGCCCGACGCCGCCCGAGCCCTCCACCAACTCGTAGCGGACGAGGGTCAGGGGATACTCGTTCTCCAGCGCCTCCACCGGCAGGTTGGAGGTGTTGGTGGTGTGGACATGCACCCCATCCAGCCCGTCCTTGTTGGGACGCGCGCCGGAGCCGCCGCCCATCGTCTCCAGATAGACCCACAGATCGCCCCCCTCCCGCTGCCCGATGAAACTGGCCACGGTGCAGGCGGAGTTGGAGCAGGCGGTGACGCGGTCCGGCACCGCCTGGGCGAGCGCGCCGAGGATGAGGTCCGACACGCGCTGGCAGGTCTGGATGCGGCCGTTCACCGCCGCGGGGTGGGTGCAACTCAGCACCGTGCCCTCCCGCGCCGTGATCATCAGGGGGCGCATCAGCCCGGCATTCGGCAGGATGGTCGGGTCCACCACCGACTTCACGGCGTAATAGGCGGTGGCGAGCAGCGCCGTGCGGGTCATGTTCAGCCCGGCGCGAAGCTGGGGCGGCCCGTCGAAATGCAGCGCCATGGTGTCGCCGCGGATCGTCACCTCGACGGTCAGGCGCAGGGGCGTCGTGACTTCGGCGCTCTCGTAGAGGTCTTCGAAGTGCCAGGTGCCGTCCGGCATGGCGGCGATGCCTGCGCGCATCTTCCGCTCTGCATAGTCCAGCAGCGCCCGGCCGGCGGCCAGCACCGTGTCCACACCATAGCGGGCGCAGAGGTCGCCGAAGCGCTGCACCCCCACCCGGTTCGCCGCCATCTGCGCCCGCAGGTCTGACAGGCGCTCCCGCGGCACCTGACAGTTCAGCAGGATCAGGTCTTGGATGTCCTTCTGCAGCACCCCCGCGCGGTAGAGCCGCACGGGCGGGATGCGCAGCCCCTCCTGATAGATATGCGCGTGGCCGCGATCGGCGAAATCGGAGTGGTGGGCGAGGTTCACCGTCCAGGCGGCGATGCGGCCTTCCACAAAGATCGGCTCGGCGAGGACGATGTCCGGCAGGTGGGTGCCGCCGCCGGCATAGGCGTCGTTGCCGACGAAGACGTCGCCCGGCCGCATCTCCGCCACGTCGTGCAGGGACAGGATGTGCGGCACGATGCCGATGAAGCTGCCCAGGTGAATCGGAATGTGCTCGGCCTGGCAGAGCGTGTTCCCGTCCGTGTCGAACAGGGCGGTGGAGCAGTCCCGCCGCTCCTTGATGTTGGTGGAGTAGGAGGCGCGGATCAGCGCCTCCCCGGTTTCCTCGACGATGGAAGAGAGGGCGGCGCCGATCACCTCCACCGTGATGGGGTCGAGGGTCGGCGCCGCGTCCATCAGGCGTCTTCCAGGATGAGGTTGAGGTAGCTGTCCACCCGCGCCGTCATCCCCGGGGGCACGACGGTGGTGGCGTCCATCTGCTCCACCACCGCGGGACCGGCGAAGGTGTTGCCGGGCTTCAGCCCCTCCCGGTCGTAGATCGGGGTGGAGACGAAGTCGCCTGCCTCCGGAAACCAGACCTGCCGCTGGCCGGTGATGGCGCCGGACGCATCCGGCCCCGCCATCGGGTGGGATCGCAGCTCCGCCTTGCGAACGAGGCCCGTCGCCTCCAGGCGCAGGGTGACGATCTGGATCGGCTCCTCCTCCGCGACGAAGCCGTAGCGCTGGCGGTGCTCCTCCGCGAAGCCGGCGGAGAGCGCCTCGATCGTCGCGGCGGTGACCGGACCGTTCGGCAGCGGCACGGCCAGCTCGTAGTTCTGGCCGGTGTAGCGCAGGTCGGCGGTGCGGGTCAGGCGCCGGTTCTCCGGCGCGATCCCCTCATGCGCGAACCAGGATTCGGCGCGGGCCGTCAGGTCGTCGAAGGCGGCGGCGACGTCGGGCACGGAATCCGCGGAGGCCGCCATCAGACGCGTGGCGGCGAAGTCGGCGCGCAGGTCGGTCAGCAGCAGCCCCATGGCGCAGAGGATGCCGGGATTGCGCGGCACGAGCACACGCCGCATGTCCAGTTCCCGCGCCAGCCGCGCCGCGTGCAGCGGGCCGGCCCCGCCGAAGGCCATCAGCGTGTAGTCGCGCGGATCGTGGCCGCGCTGGACGGAGATAACCCGGATCGCCCGCGCCATGTTCGCTGTCACAACCGACAAAATGCCCTGCGCCGTCTCCATGACGCCGAGGCCGAGCCGGTCCGCCAGCTTCGCGATGGCCGCGCGCGCCAGGTCCTGCCGCACCGGCATCCGGCCGCCGAGCAGGTATTCCGGGTTCAGCGTCTGAAGCACGACGTTGGCGTCGGTCGTCGCCGGTTCCGTGTTGCCCTTGGCGTAGCAGACCGGGCCGGGATCGGCACCGCAGCTCCGCGGCCCCACCTTCAGCAGCCCGCCCGCATCGATATAGGCGATGGAGCCGCCGCCGGCGCCGACGGTGTGGATATCCAGCATCGGCGCCTTGATCGGGTAGCCGTGGACGGTGGCTTCCGATGCCAGCTTGCAGGACCCGCCCTGCAACAGCGCGACGTCCGTGGACGTACCCCCCATGTCGAAGGTGATGAGATCCGGGAAGCCGGACAGTGCCCCGATCGCCTGCGCGCCGACGACACCCGTGGACGGCCCGGACAGGATCGTCCGCACCGGCATCTCGGCGGCCATGGAGAAACCGATGACGCCGCCGTTGGACTGCGTCAGATGCGGCGTCGTCGTCATGCCGAGGTCGCGCAGCCGCGGCGTCAGCCGCTCGATGTAGCTCCGCATGACCGGGCCGAGATAGGCGTTCAGCACCACGGTCGAGAGACGCTCATACTCCCGGAACTCGGGCGCGATCTCGTGGCCGGCGCTGATGAAGGCGTCCGGGTGCTCCTCCCGGATGATCTCCACCGCGCGGCGCTCATGCTCCGGCCGGATGAAGCCGTAGAGGAAGGAGACGGCGACTGCCTTCACGCCCGCCTGCTTCAGGGCGCGCGCGGCGGCGCGCACGCGCTCCTCGTCCAGCGGCGTCTCGATCTCGCCGGTGTAGCGCACGCGCTCCGGCACCTCGAAGCGAAGGTCGCGGGAGACGAGGGTGGGTGGCTTGTCCGCCTGCATGTCGTAGAGGTCCGGACGCTTCTGCCGTCCGATCTCCAGCAGGTCCCGGAAGCCGTCCGTCGTCACCAACCCGGTGCGGACGCCCTTGTGCTGGATCAGCGCATTGGTCGCGACCGTCGTGCCGTGGCCGAAATAGGCGACTGGCGCGCCGGGCTGGTCGCCGGCCTCCGGCGCCACGCGGCGCATCCCTTCCTCCACGCCCTGCGCAATCCCGCGGGAGGGATCGTCGGGCGTGGAGGACACCTTCCAAACCTCCACGCGCCCGGCCTCCTCATCGAAGAGGCAGACATCCGTGAAGGTGCCCCCGGAATCCACGCCGACCCGCCAACGCGCCATGCCATCCGTCCCGCAACTGCGAAGGGGGGACTATTCGCCCGCCTCGGCGAGGCGGCAAGGGCGTCAGGACGGCAAAAGTCCAGATCGTCCACTCTCCACGCGATAGCGCCGGAGGGTGGAGATCCCGGTGTTCCGGTCCGCGACACTGGCGACGGCGCGCAACTCCGCCTGGGCGGCGCCGGGTGTCAAAGCCACGGTCACATAGCCCCGGTGATCGCCGTTGGCGTAGGCGATGTGCGGCTCGTTGGGATAGGTCTCGCGATAGCGGCCGCCCTGGCTGGTGATGGAGGTGCCGGTGAACTCCACTGCGACGGGCGGCGTCTCCGGCCGGTCGAAATCCGGCCGCAGTTCCGCGACGAGATGCGCGTGGATGTCGCCCCCGATCACGATCGGGTTCCGCGCGCGCGTCTCGGTCAGTGCGTCCATCAGGCGGCGCCGCGCGGCGGGGTATCCGTCCCAGCCATCGGTCCAATAGACCGGCGGGTCCCCGCCGCCGAGCCGCGCCATCCGGGTCTGCTGCGCCAGGATATTCCAGCGGGCACTTGAAGATGCGAGACCGTCCCGAAGCCAGCGCTCCTGCTCCAGCCCCAGCAGGGAGCGGGCGGGGTCGTCCCGCTCGGCGCACTCTCCCGCGCGCACGCGCGTCGCGCCGCCGCGGTCGGGGCGCTGGCAGGGCTGGTGGTCGCGGTACTGCCGGTCGTCCAGGATGTGAAACGCGGCCAAGTCGCCGAAATCGGCACGGCGGAAGATACGGGCCGAGGCGCCGCGCGGCCGGACTGATTCCGGCAGCGGCATGTGCTCCCAGAACGCCTTGTAGGCGGCGGCGCGGCGCGCCAGGAACGGTTCGTCCCGCTCGCGCTCTCCGCGGTCGTTCGCGTAGTCGTTGGAGACCTCGTGGTCGTCCCATGTCACCAGCCAGGGGGCCGCGGCATGGGCGGCCTGAAGGTCCGGATCGGATTTGTACAGGGCGTAGCGGTCCCGGTAGCCCTCCAGGTCGCGCGCGGTCGGGGAGTCGTGGTGGCGCACGAGGTTCCGGCCCCACGACGCCTCGTAGATGTAGTCGCCGAGGAAGACGACGACGTCAGGTTCCTCCGCCACCATGTGGCGATAGGCGCCGAAATAGCCGTGCTCGTATTGCTGGCAGGACGCGACGGCGAAGCGCAACGATGCCGGCATGGCACCCGCCCGCGGCGCCGTGCGCGTGCGTCCGACGGGGCTGGCCACGCCCAGGGCGGTGAAGCGGTACCAGTAGGGCCGGTCGGGCTCCAACCCGCGGATATCCGCATGGACGCTGTGCGCATCCTCCGGCACGGCGGTCGCCTGACCGCGCTGTGCCACGTCCCGCAGCGCCGGGTCCCGCGCGACCACCCAGTCCACCGGCACGGGATCGGGCGCCATGCCGCCACCGTTCCGGGGCTGCGGCGCCAGGCGGGTCCAGAGCACGACGTGATCCGGCCCAGGCTCCCCGGAGGCGACGCCGAGCGAGAAGGGGTCCTCTGCCGCGCGGGCCCCGGCGCAGCCGAGCAGCGCGAGGCCGGGCAGGGCCAACCCGGCCCGCAGCAGGCTGCGGCGGCGCGGGAGGATCAACGTCCGTGCGCGGTCCTGGCCCGATTCCTCAAGCGGCATGGAGCGGCCGTGTCCTCCGATGGAGCGTCCGGGCGTTCCATCGCCCGAGACGCATGACGATAGGCGCCGTGTCCTGCGCCTCCAACGTGGTTCCCCGCGACCACTGGGAAGTGGACAGATCGTAAGGAAACGGCAGGATCGCCTCTGCAATGGGTTGGAGAGGGGCCATTCGCCTGGACGTCGAGACATGCCGGAGCACCCGGCCTGCCGGGGCTGCCCGCGGCCCGGCCTGGCCCGGCGGGGCATAGCGCGGCCGTGCCCGGCGCCCCCGAACGGCTGCAGGCCGGCCCCGACGCGCCGGACGAGCCGCGGCCGCGCCGCCGTCCCGGCAGCGTCATCCAGGACCTGACGGACCGGCTGCGGATCACGCTGCTCGGCCTGTTGCTCCTCGTCAGCCTGCACATCGAGGCGATGATGGCGATCGAGGGCATGTCCCTCGACGAGGCGACCTGGCTCACGTTCACCACCATCACCACGACCGGCTACGGCGACCTGGCAGCGAAGACACCGGCGGGCCGGGCCGCGACGATCATCCTGATCTACCTGTCCGGAATCTTCCTGCTGACGCAGGCGGCCACAACCTTCTTCGAGCTGCGGATCCTCCGGCGCCTGCGGATGCGGCGCGGGGAATGGAGGTGGAAGTTGCGAGACCACATCGTCTTCATCAACGCGCCGGCCGAGAATCCGTGCCCCTATCTCCGCCGCCTGCTGGACCAGCTCCACGCGTCCCATGCCGGGCTGACGGGCATCCGCTCCCTCCTGCTGACCGAGGACTTCCCGGAGGCGCTTCCGCTCGAACTCGTGGACGACAAGCGGATCGTGCAGGTGCGCGGCCGCTTCGACGATCCCGACGCGCTCTCGGACGCCGGCGTGGACGAGGCCCGCTTCATTGTCATCCTGGCGGCGCAGGACGCCGACCGCCTTTCCGACAGCCGGGCCTTCGACCTGATCCACCGCCTGCGGGAGCGCGGTGCGAAGGCCCGCATCGTCGCGGAATGCGTGGAAGATTCGAACCGGCCGCGCCTGCGCCGCGCGGGCGCGGACGCCGTGCTGCGCCCGCTGCGCGCCTATCCCGAGATGATCGTGCGCGCCATCGTCGCCCCGGGCGCCGAGCGGATCATCGAGCGCCTCTTCTCCAGCGAGGGCGACGAGTGCCTGCGCTATGAGGTCTCGGTGGACGGGCTGCCCTGGTGCCAGGTCGCGTTTGCCGTCCTGCAGGCCAATTTCGGCACCCCGATCGCCTATGTGGACGCGCAGGGGCAGCTCCGCACCAACCCGCCGCCGATGGAGAAGGTGGCGCTGCGAGCGATCTTCGTGATGGTCGATGACTCGCAGCACCCGACCTCGGATGCGATCCAGACGGTGCTGGACCGGGCGGCGCGATCTTCGGTCGAGGTCTGCTGACGGCGTTTAACCCCGGCGGAAGGCGACGACGAGGTTGTTCGCCGGCATCTCCTCCACCTCCGGCGGCCCGAAGCCCTGCGCCGCGGCGGCCGCCGCCACCGCCTCCAGGTCGCGCACGCCCCATTCCGGATTCCGCCTGCGGAGGGATTCGTCGAAGCTCGCGTTGCTCGGGGCCGTATGCGCCCCGCCGCGCCGATACGGGCCGTAGAGCACCAGCGGCCCGCCTGCGGGCAGCACTGCCCCCGCGCCCCGCAGAAGCCCCAGCGTCGCTACCCAGGGCGCGATGTGGATCATGTTGATGCAGAGCACCGCATCGGCCCGCGCCAGCGGCCAGGACCCGGCCGCCGCATCCAGCGCCAGGGCGGGCCGCACATTCGGCATTCCCGCCGTCCAGGCATCGGTGCTGGCCCGTGCCCCGGGATCGGGGTCGCTCGGCTGGAAGGTCAGGCCGGGCAGGGCGGCGGCGAAATGGGCGGCGTGCTCGCCCGACCCGCTCGCCACCTCCAGCACCAGGCCCCGTAGCGGCAGAAGGCGGCGCAGGGCCGCCAGGATCGGTTCCCGGTTCCGCCCCGCCGCCGGCGCGTGACGCCGCGGGTCATCCGACATAAGACACGCCCCCGTGGACCATTCGCTTCTCCCTGTGACCGGCCTGGACGCCCTGGAGGCCCGGCTGCGCCAGGACCTGGACTGGCTGGAGCTTCCCGCCAAGCCCTGGGTCCCCCCGCGCGAGACTGACGGCCGCTCCGTCACCGACGTGGCCGTCATCGGCGGCGGCATGGCGGGGCTGGCGGCCTCCGCCGCACTGCGTCTGATCGGGATCGACCGGCAACGGGTGCTGGACCGCGCCGAGCAGGGCCAGGAAGGCCCTTGGGTCACCTTCGCCCGGATGGAGACGCTGCGCTCCCCCAAGGGCCTGACCGGCCCTGCCCTGGGCCTGCCCGCGCTGACCTTCCGCGCCTGGTTCGAGGCCCAGTTCGGCGCCGAGCCCTGGACGCAACTGGACAAGATCCCGCGCACCCAATGGATGGACTACCTGAACTGGTACCGCCGCGTGATGGCGGTGCCGGTGGAGAACGGCGTCCACGTCACCCTGATCCGCCCGCGCGAGGACGGGCTGATCGCGCTGGAGATGGAGGTGGGCCCGCCGGTCCTCTGCCGCCGCCTCGTCCTCGCGACCGGACGGGATGGGCTGGGTGGCGAGTTCGTGCCGGACATGGCACTGGGGGTGGACCGTCGCTTCTGGGCCCATTCCCGCGACACGATCGACTTCGCGGCCCTGCGCGGGAAGCGCGTGGGGGTGGTCGGGGCCGGCGCCTCCGCCATGGACAATGCCGCGACGGCGCTGGAGGCCGGGGCCGCCTCGCTCGACCTCTTCGTCCGCCGTCCGGCCCTGCCGCGGGTCAACAAGTTCACGGGCATCGGCAGCCAGGGCGTCGTGCACGGCTTCGCCGGCCTGCCGGATGAATGGAAGTGGCGCTTCGTCCACCACGCCAACGCCGCCCAGACCCCGCCGCCTCGGGACAGCACGCTGCGCGTGGCCCGCCATCCCCATGCCCGCCTGCACCTGTCCAGCCCGATCCGGTCGCTGGAGCAAACGGGCGGCGCGCTCCGTGTGACGACGCCGCACGGCTCCTATGAGCTGGATTTCCTCATCTTCGCCACCGGCTTCCGCGTGGACCTGGACCGGCGGCCGGAGTTCGCGCTCATCGCCCGGCATATCCGCTTCTGGGGCGATCGATTCCCGACGCCGCCGGGGGAGGAGAGCGAGGAGCTGTCCTTCTCCCCCGACCTCGACGCCGATTTCGCCTTCCAGGAGAAGGTGCCGGGCGCCTGCCCGGCGCTGCGGCACATCCACGCCTTCAACCACCCGGCCAGCCTCTCCGCCGGCAAGCTGGCCGGCGATATCCCTGCCATCTCCGCCGGGGCGCAGCGCCTGGCGCGCGGCATCGCCCGATCCCTGTTCGTCGAGGACCGCGAGGCCCATTTCGAGCGGCTGAAGGCCTACGACACCCCCGAACTCCAGGGCGACGAATGGGCGCCCTTCACCGGAGGCCCCGCTTGAGCGCCGAACCCGAAGACCTGATCGAGAGCATCCTGGGCGTCACCCCGGACTCCCCCATCGGACAGCTCCGCCGCCGCCGGCCGGAGGCGCTGCGCCACGCCCAGGGCGCCTATCGCGAGCTGCTGATGCCGGAGGACCCCGGTACCGTCCCGCCCGCCCACCGCGCCGCCCTGGCCCTTCGCGTCGCGCTGCGGGAGGGCGACGACGCCCTGGCCGACCGCTACCGCGCCCTGCTGGCGGAGGATCCGGAGGCCCTGATGCTGGCCGAGGACCTGTCCGGCGCCCCGGTGGAGGGCCGCCTCGCCGCCCTGCTGCGCTATGCCGACACGGTGGCCGCGAAGCCGGAGGCGGTGACGCAGGAGACGATCGATGACCTCACCGCCCTCGGCCTGACTCCGCGCGACATCGTGGCGGTGACGCAGCTCACGGCCTTCGTGCCCTATCAGGTCCGGCTCCTCGCGGGGCTTCGCGCGATGCTGCAGGAGGACGCCGCATGAGCCGCTTCACCATGCAGGAGGTCGGCTGGAACCCCCGCGTCCCGCCCGTCCAGGCGGAGACGGCGACCCCCGCGCAACTCGCGGCGCTGGAGGCGTGCCCCCCGGCGCAGCGCCGCTCCACCTACTTCCTGACCCTCGCCAACGACCCGGCGTCGCTTGGGGAACGCGGTGCGCTGTTCAACACGGTGATGTACGCGCCCCGCGGCCTGCCGCGCGCCGAGCGAGAGCTCGCCACCGCCGTGACCTCCATGGCGAATGGCTGCGTCTACTGCACCTCCGTCCACGCCAAACGTTTCGCCGACCTGTCGAAGCAGCCCGAGGTGATGCAGCACATCCTCGACGAGGGCTGGGAGGCCGACACGGACCCGCGCCGCCGCGCCGTCTCCGCCTTCGCGGACAAGCTGACGCGCACGCCGGAAGCGGTGAACTCGGCCGATCTGGGTCCGCTGCGCGGGGCCGGGCTGGACGACCTGGAGGTGCTGGACCTCATCCACAGCATCGCGATGTTCGCCAACGCGAACCGGCTGATGCAGTCGCTCGGCGATTCCATCCCGCCCGGCATCGCCGCGTGACCGCGCTTCCGCCCGTGCGCCTGGACGGTCGTGTGGTCCTCGTCACCGGCGGCACGCAGGGGATCGGGGAGGGCTGTGCGCTGGCGGCCGCCGAGGCCGGCGCTGCGGGAGTCTGCATCACCGGCCGCGATGCAGCGCGCGGCGCGGCAGTGGTGGAGCGGCTGCGCGCCCTTGGCACCCACGCCCACTTCGTTACGGCCGATCTGGCAGATGCGGGAGCCACGGCCAGCATCGTCCCGCAGGCGGAGGCCGCGCTCGGCCTCGTAGACGGGCTGGTGAACGCGGCGGGCCTGACGGATCGCGGCACGGTCCTGGACACCTCCGCCGCGCTCTGGGACCGGCTCTTCGCCGTGAACGCCCGCGCGCCCTTCCTGCTGACCCAGGCGATGGCGCGCCGGCTGAAGGATGCCGGGCGGCCCGGTGCCGTCGTCAACGTCATCACCATGTCCAGCCACGGCGGCCAGCCCTTCCTGACGGCCTACGCGTCGTCCAAGGGCGCACTGGCGACGCTGACGAAGAACACCGCCCTCGGCCTGCGCCCGCTCCGCATCCGCGTGAACGGGATCAACATCGGCTGGGCCGACACACCCGGCGAGCACGCCATCCAAGCGCGGGACGGCCGCCCGCCGGACTGGCTGGAACAGGCGGAGCCCGCCCAGCCCTTCGGCCGCCTGATCCGCCCGCGCGACGTGGCGGGGCTCGCGACCTATCTTCTCTCCGATGCGGCGGAGATGATGACGGGCTCGCTGATCGACTTCGACCAGACGATCATGGGCGCCTACGAGTAGCGCCCTACGTCCAGTAGAGCCGCCGCGCCCCCGGCAGGTGCCGCGCCGCGCTCGCCTCCAGTGCGCGGCGCAGATCGGCCATCGTCGCCTTCGGGAAGACGAACTTCGCCGAGCCGAACTTCGTCAACTTCCTGGAGCGCTGCTCCGGGTCCATCTCCAGGTCGGAGCCGGGGTACCAGCCCTGCAGCACCTCGCGCGATCCCTCGGTGAAGCGGTGGGTGATGAACTCCACCGTCAGATCGGGTTCCGGCGCGCCGTCCAGCGCCGCCGCGCAATCCGCCAGCAGCGCGTCATAGGCCGCCTCCCACGCCGGCACGGGCATGATCGGCGCGACCGTCAGCCCGATGCGGTAGCCCGCCATCGCCGCCCGCCGCAACGCCGCCAGCCGCGCCGGCATGCGCGGCGCCCCGCCCTCATGCCGCTCCGTCCCCCGCGCGTTGACGGAGAAGCGGATACGCGTTCGCCGCCCGTGCGCGAGGTCCAACAGCGGCTCCACCCCGTCATACTTCGTGGTGAACCGCAGCCCGACCGGCGCGTCCCAGGTGCCGAAGAAGCGGATCGTCTCCGCCAGCGACCCCGTGACGTGCTCGATTCCCAGCGGGTCGGTGTAGCAGGAGGCCTCGTAGGTCGTGCCCTCCGCCGCGCGTGCCGGGTCCGCCGACGTGACCTGCCCCTTCCCGAGCAGCGGCGGCAACTCGGCCAGGATCTCCGGGAGGTTCGCATACGCCCGCACCACGGGCGGCCCGGAGAGCGACCCCGCGAGGTAGCAGTAGGAGCAGTGCGCGGGGCATCCCTCCGCCAGATCGAAGCGCCAGTCTGCCGAGGGCGGGATCGGCTGCGGCCGTCGCCTCGATGGAGAGGCGACCGTCACGGCGAGGGTCCGCTTCGCCTCCCTGTAATCCGCCGGCAACCCGGACAGGCGATCGGCCTTCAACCGGACCACCTCCGCGCCGAGCGCCGCGGCACGCTCCACCATCGCGGCCCCGTGCGCCCAGCCCATGGCCGCCGGCGTCACCAGCACCCGCTTCGGAACCCAGAGCCGCGCGGGTGGGGACGGCGCGTCAAAAGGCATAGCGCACCTGGCAATAGGGCATCCGCTCCGCCAGCAGCGCCTTGAACCGCGACAGCCACCGCCCTTTCCAGCCCGTGCGGTAGCGCAGGTTCACGCCCCCGGCCTCGGACAGCTTCTCCTCCTGGATGTCGGGGCGCCACAGCACCTCCTCCGCGCGCGGATGCCAGGCGAGGTTCACCTCGTGCAGATCGCGGTTGTGGGTCAGCATGATGACCTCCGCCGCCAGCTGCTCCTTCACGGTGCCGGGCAGCGCGTCATCCAGCTCGGCGAAGAGCTCCTTCCACTCCGCCTCCCACCCCTCGTGCAGCACGACGGGCGAGAAGTTCAGGTGCACCTCATAGCCCGCGCGGTGCAGCTCGGGGATGAAGGCCAGCCGGTCGCGGATGGGCGCCGCGCGCACGTCCAGCAGCTTCGCCATCCCGTGCGGCATGAGCGACATCCGCACCCGCGTCCGCCCGCGCGGGTCGTAGCCCAGCAGATCGGGGTTCACCCACTTCGTGGCGAAAGACCCCTTGCCGTTCGGGATGTCCCGGAACGCCGCGACGAGGTCCCGCACATTGTCGGACACGGCGGCATCCACCGACAGGTCGCCATTCTCGCCGAGGTCATAGACCCAGTCCCGCGGGTCCACCTGGTTCGGCTCCGCCTTCGGGCCGAGCTTCGCGGCGTGGCGGGCGCAGGCCGCGGTGATCGCCTCGATGTTGACGAAGACGGTGATCGGGTTCGCGTGCCCCTTCCGCCGCGCGACATAGCAGTAGGCGCAGGCCATCGCGCAGCCGTTGGAGGTGGAGGGTGCGATGAAATCCGCGGACCGCCCGTTCGGCCGGAAGGCCAGCCCCTTCTTCACGCCGAGCACGATCACCTCCCGCTTCGGCCGCAGGAAGTCGCCGGGATCGCCCTCCCGCAGGTCGGGGATCCGCCAGTGGGAGGCGACCTCGATCCGCTCCGCATCGGGGAAGCGCGCGAGGACCTGCTGCCCGCGCGGGTGCGCCGCCGCCGCGGGTTCGAGGTAGATCGTGCGGACATCCAGGAGGGTCGGGGGAAGGGCAGTCATCCAACCCCGGATATGGGGTGGCCGCCCGCCCGCGCACCGTCCCGGCGTCTATTCCAGCCGGATGTTCGCGCCCCGGACGAGCCCCGCGTGCCGGGCGATCTCCTCCCGGAGATAGGTCGCCAGCCGCTCCGGCGGGCCGCCATAGACCTCCAGCCCCGCCTGTTCCAGCTTCGCCTTCGCCTCGGGATCGGCCAGCACCTCGTTCGAGACGGCGTTCACGCGCGCGATGATGGCGGGGTCCGTCCCCTTCGGCACCAGGATGCCGAACCAGGTCCCGAAAACGAGGCCGGGCATGCCGATCTCCGCCGTGGTCGGCACCTCGGGCAGCTGCGGCGCGCGGCGGTCGGACAGGACGGCGATGGGGACCACGCTTCCCGCCCGCACCTGCGGCGCCGCCCCGGTGATGAGGTTGAACATGACCTGGATCCGGCCCGACAGCAGATCCGTCACCGCCGCGGCCGGCGCGGTGTAGGGGACATGCGTCATCTGCGTGCCCGTCAGCCCCTTGTAGAGCTCGCCCGCCAGATGCATCGACGACCCGTTGCCGGTCGAGCCGAAGTTGATCTCCCCCGGGTGGGAACGGGCGAAGGCCGTGAACTCCTCCATGTTGCGCGGGCCAAGGTCGCGGTTCACCACCAGGATGTTCGGCACGTTACCCACCAGGATCACCGGGTCGAAGTCGCGCACGGGATCGAAGGGCAGGTCGGGATAGAGCGCGGGATTCGTCGCCAGCGTCCCCGCCCAGGACCAGAGCAGCGTGTAGCCGTCCGGGGCGGAGCGCGCCGCCGCCACCGCGCCGATGTTGCCGTTGGCGCCGCCGCGATTGTCCACCAGCACGCGCTGGCCCAGGCGGCGCTCGAGCTCCTGCGCGTAGATGCGCGCCACGGTATCCGCCGTCCCTGCGCCGCCGGGGGCGGGAACGATGACCCGCACCGGCTTGTTCGGCCAGGGGCCGGTCTGCGCCGTCGCCGCACAGGGAATCGCGAGCAGCGCGGGAAGTGAAAGAGCGGCGCGACGCGAGGTCGTCATCATCTCGTCTCCGGGTTTGACCGCCAGCCTATGCGCGTCCCGTGCCGGGTGTCTGCCCCTGGCCGTGCCGCGCCTCCGCACCCATGATGCCGCCGCTCATGACAGGGGTGGATGGGGCATGCGTCTGACCGTTCTCGGCGCCGGCGCGATCGGGCCGGCCGCGGCCGTGCTGGCCGTGTCGCGCGGACATGATGTGACGCTCTGGTCCCCCTCCGGCGCCGGCACCGCCGCCTTGACCGACGGCATCGAGGCGGAGGGCGCGCTGACCGGCCGCTTCCCGCTGCGAATCCCCCGCGACCTGCCGGACGCGCTCCGGAACGCCGAGGCCGCCCTGCTGACGGTTCCCGCCTACGCCTTCCCGGACCTTCTGCCGCGGATCGCGGCGGCGCTGCCACCCCGCCTGCCGCTGCTGATCGCGCCGGCCGCCTCGCTCTCGCCCCTGGCGCTGGACGCGATGCTGGCCGCGCGTGGCGCCCCCGCCGCCCGCGCCCCGATCGGCGCCATGGCGACCACCCCCGTCACCGCTCGCCGCCCGGCGCCGGAGCGGGTGCGCGTGGCCGCGATCCGGGCCGCCGTGGACCTCTCCGCCGTCCCGGCGGTTGCCGCGCCGGAGATGGGGGCGCTCGCGACGGAGCTCTTCGGCCATGCCAGCCCCGTGGCGCCGAACGCGCTGCATGCCGGCCTGTCCAACGCCAACCCGATCATCCACGCTGTCATGGCCCTGACGAACCTCACGCGGATCGAGCGCGGCGAGCCCTGGCCGCAATACGAAATGATGACCGAGGCGGCCTGCCGCCTGATGAACGACCTCGCGCGGGAGCGGGACCGGATCGCCGGGGCCTTCGGCATCACCGTCCTGCCGCTGGAAGAATCCCTCCACCGCGCCAACGGCGTCGCGGTCGGCCCCATGCATGAGATGGCGGCCGCCATCGCCGTCTCCCGCGGCGCCGTCCACGGCCCCGCGACGATGGAAACCCGCTACGTCACGGAGGACGTGCCCTATGGCCTCTCCTTCACGCTCTGGCTCGCGCGGGCGAAGGGGCTGTCCCTGCCCGTCACGGACGCCGTGGTGACGGCGCTGGAATCCCTCTGGGGCCGGGACCTCCGGGCGAACCCGCTCCTGGACGCGCTCGACCCGGCCGGGCTTGACGCGGCCCTCGCGCGGGGCGTCGGGCGGGGGTGACCCCTACGCCGCCGTCCGCCACCGAAGGGCAATCCGGTAGCCGGCCTGGCCGATGATGCCCGCGCCCGCCATCACCAAGGCTGCGGCCAGCGCCGGGTCGCCGCCCAGTCCCGCCAGCGCCGTGCAGATGGCTCCGACCGCCATCTGCGTGAAGCCGTAGAGCCCTGAGGCCGAACCGATGGCCTGCGGATTCACGCTCACCGCCTGGGTCAGGGCCACCGGCGCCGAGACGCCGCCTCCGAGCGTGTAGAGGAACATCGTCCCGATCACGATCGCGACCGAGAGGTGTCCGGTCAGCACCGCCGCCAGGAGTCCGAGCGACCCCACCAGGGAGACGAGGCTTCCCTGCACCAGCAACCGGTCCAGCGGGGCGCGCGTCACCAACCGGCTCGCCAGCACGCTGCCGAGCCACACGCCGGAGATCAGGACAGCCAGGATGATCCCCACCTCGTCCGGCGGCCGCCGCAGCTCGTCCACCAGGATGAAGGGGGCGGAGGCAATGAAGGCGTACATGGCCGTCGTCGCGCAGCCCCCGCCGATGGAATAGCCGAGGAAGGCCGGGGAGCGCAGCAGCCGCCCGTAGTTCCGGATCAGCACCGCCGTGTCGACGCCCCCCGTGCGGCCGGTTTCCGGCAGCAGGCGCCAGGTGAGCAGCAGGTTGACGATGCCGAGGCCGCAGAGGAGCAGCAGCACCGGCCGCCACCCCGCCGCATGCGCCACCGCGTTGCCGACCAGCGGCGCCAGCCCCGGTCCCACCGTCACCATCAGGTTCATGAGCGCCAGGCGCCGCGCCGCGTCCTTTGGGCCCGCGATATCGCGGATGATCGCGCGCGCCAGCACCATGCCCGCGCAGCCTCCGAGTGCCTGGAGCAGCCGCGCCGCGATCAGCGCCCAGGCATCCGGCGCCAGCGCTGCGCCGAGCCCGGCCAGGGTGAAGAGGGTCAACCCCGCCATCAGCACCGGCCGCCGTCCGAACCGGTCCGAGATCGGGCCGTAGACGAGCTGCCCGAAGGCGAGCCCGAGGACGTAGACGCTGACCGTCATCTGCATCGCCCCGGCGCTGGTGCCGAGGTCCCGCGCCGCCAGGGGCAGCGCCGGCACGAAAACGTGCATTCCGAGCGTCGCGCTGAAGGTAATGGCCGCGAGGAGGGGGAGAGGAACATGGGGCGGCTTCGGCCCGTCCCCCCTGCTGACCGGATCGGCCGTCTGCTCTGTCCCTGAACCCACGCCCCGTGTCCGACGGTGAAGGTTCATCGGTCGCATGTCCCCAGACCTGCTGCAATGCAGCATCGCTGCCCCAGGGGCACCCGGACCCGGCCTGGCTCTACCACATCGGCGTGAACGGCGCCGCCGGTGTGGCCGGGCCTGTGGGCGCTGTTGTGATGGCGAACCGGTCCGGACTAACCTCGGCCTCCCCGAGCGGGAGCAGCGCCATGGAGCCCGGTCACCCACGCCTGTCCTGGGTTGCGATCCTCGCGATCATGCTCGTCGTCTCGATCGTGCTCGGCATGCTGGCCGGGACTATCGCCCACGATCTCGGCATCTCGTCCTGGCTGCGCGGGATCCTGCTGGGCGCCGTCCTCGGCGTGGTCAGCGCCGTTCTGATCGGCTGGGGGCGTCGAGAAACGAAATCGCCGCCCCGGTGATCCTCCGCCCCCTCGGCGTGCCGCGAACCGGTGGGCACCCGCTATCGGCATGGTACCGAACGTGACCTCGGGCGCAGATCATGTCGCTCGTCTCGCCGCGGCCGCCCGAGCATCTGATTCGCGTTCCTGAAGGCAGGACCGCCCGCTGCGGCAATCTGTCGCGGCGTTGACGATGCGACGATGTCGTGTCGCAACCCACGCCGCGCGCCACCCGTTCCCCACCCCATCGCCGCGAGCGAAGGGAATTGCTGATGTCCGAAGACAAGAAGCCGAAGCTGCAGCCGCCGCAGTCGCAGGATCGCCAGCCTGGGATCGAGTCCGAGATGACGCCGCGCCCGCAATCCTCGATGGAGAACTGGCGCGCGGCCGGGAAGCTGATGGGCAAGACCGCGCTCGTCACCGGCGGTGATTCCGGCATCGGCCGCGCCGTCGCGATCGGCTTCGCGAAGGAGGGCGCGGACGTCGTCATCGTCTACAAGGACGAGCACAACGACGCTTCCGAGACGAAGGCGCTGGTCGAGGCGACGGGCCGGAATTGCCATCTGATCGCCGGAGACGTGGGCGATCCGGCCTTCGCGAAGGACGCGGTGGCAAAGGCCGCGGCCTTCCTCGGCCGCATCGACATCCTCGTGAACAATGCCGCCGAGCAGCACGAGAACGACGACTTCGCGACCATCGAGGAGGCGCAGGTCGAGCGCACCTTCCGCACGAACATCTTCGGCTATTTCTGGATGGCGAAGTACGCTCTCGCCCACATGCCGGAGGGCGGGGCGATCATCAACACGACCTCCATCACCGCCTATCGCGGATCGCCGCAGCTCGTGGATTACGCGAGCACGAAGGGCGCGATCGTCGCCTTCACGCGCTCGCTCGCGGGCCAGCTCTACAAATCCCGCAAGATCCGGGTGAACGCGGTCGCGCCGGGCCCGATCTGGACGCCGCTGATCCCCGCGAGCTTCGACGCCGAGCGCACCGCGGCGCATGGCGCGAACTCGCAGATGGGCCGCGCCGGCCAGCCGGATGAGGTCGCGCCCTCCTACATCTTCCTCGCCTCGGAGGCGGACAGCTCCTACATCAGCGGGCAGGTGCTGCATCCGAATGGCGGCGACGTGGTGAACGGGTAGCGGCCCGCGTCAGCGGCCGGACGGCATCCCGCCCGGCCGCCGGATCACCGCCCCGGTTTGGCGTCCCAAGCGCCCGGGCCGTTGCGGGCGGCACACCGCGTCTTGCCCCGGCCGCTCTGGACGAAGTTCAGGGATAGAGGCTCGAGAAGGATGACGGGCAGGACGTCGGCGGTGCCGTCGAAAATGGCGCCGATCACGCCGCCGCTTCCGGCAGCCGCATCCAGGCGGGAACGCGGGGGTGCAGCACGGCCTCCCCGCAGGCGAGTGCCGGTGCCCCGATCGCCTCCAGCCGCAGCAGCGCCAGCCCGAGATCACCCTGGCCGGAGCGCATCTCGCCCACCTCCCGGCCATCCAGCAGCACCGGCGTGTCGCGAGGGGGCAGGGGGCCTTCCACCGCCACCGGTACCAATCGCCGCTTGAGCAGGCCGCGGTAGCGGGTGCGGGCGGTCAGTTCCTGGCCCATGTAGCAGCCCTTGGTCCAGGAGATGCCGCCCAGCTCGTCGAAGCCGGCCTCCAGCAGGACCGTCTTGTCCCGGTCCAGGTCCCGCACCCCGTCGGGCAGGCCCAGCGACAGCCGGTGGCGGTCATAGTCGTCGCCTTTGGCCGCCCTCTCCACCCGGGACCCGTAGAACCGCATGCCAGCCTCCGGGACGCGCGGATCGGGCAGGCCGCGTCCCGCCTCCGGCCCCCAGGCCGCCGACACGCCCAGATCCTCGGACCGATCCCGCAGGGCAACCTTGGAGCGGAGGCGGAAGCGGGAGAGCCGCTCCACGATCAAGGTCGCATCGGCGAGCGGAACGTCCAGCAGCAGCGCCTCGGGCGCCAGGGACGGCTCCTCCAGCATTAGAAAATCGGTGATCCACTTCCCCTGAGGCGAGAGCAGCGCCGCCCAGACCGCCCGCCCCGGCGCGACCGCCGTGACGTCGTTGGACACCAGCCCTTGTAGGAACGCCACGCGATCGGGGCCGGAAACCTCAACAAGTCCGCGGTCGGGGAGGGGAGTGCTGGGCATGCGGGGCAGATCGGATGCCCCCCGCCGTCCCGCAAGCGCCCTGGCCCCACCCGGCTGGTCCAGACGGGTGCGGGACGTGCTAGACCCCCGGCCTCCATGCGGATCCTCTTTGTCACCTCCACCCGGATCGGCGATGCCGTGCTCTCCACGGGGCTGCTGGACCACCTTCTGCGGGCCCATCCCGGGGCCCGCATCACGGTGGCCTGCGGCCCGGTGGCCGAGGGCGTCTTCGCCCGCATGCCCGGGCGGGAACGGACGATCGTGGTGGCCAAGCGGCCCTGGTCCCTCCATTGGCCGGTCCTCTGGGGGCAGGTGGCGACGACCTTCTGGGACCTGGTGGTGGACCTGCGCGGCTCGGCGCTCGGCTGGATGGTCCCGGCCCGGCGGCGGGCGGTGATGCGGGGCGGCCGCCGCCCCGGCCACCGACTCGGCCATATCGCGGAGGTGCTTCGCCTGGACCCGCCGCCCCGTCCCGTGGCGTGGTTCGCGCCCGAGGATTCGGCGGCGGTGGACGCCCTGCTTCCGACCGGCCCGATCCTCGCCCTCGGTCCCACGGCCAACTGGCACCGCAAGGTCTGGCCGGCGGACCGCTTCGCTGCCCTGGCCCGCGCCCTGACCGCCCCGGACGGCCCGCTGGCCGGCGCCCGTCCCGTGCTGCTCGGCGGTCCCGGGGCGGAGGAGCGCGCCATGGCCGCCCCCTTGATCGCCGCCCTGCCGGACGCGGTGGACCTCGTCGGGAAGCTCGCCTTGCCGGAGGCCGCCGCCCTCCTCTCGCGTGCGGGGCTCTTCGTGGGCAATGATTCCGGGCTGATGCATCTCTCCGCTGCCGCTGGCGCCCCCACCCTCGGCCTGTTCGGCCCCACCCCGGCGGACGAGTATGGTCCGGTCGGCCGCGCCGCCCGCGCCGTGGTGGCCCCGGACGGGCAGATGACCGGCGTGTCCGTGGAAGCCGCCCTGGCCGCCGCGCGCGACCTGCTACCAATGCAGGTGGCGGCGTGAGGTCGCCCCGCATCTCCGCCCTCGTCGTCGCGCGGAACGAGGCGGCGCGCCTGCCGACCTGCCTCGCCAGCCTCGCCGGGGCGGACGAGATCATGGTCGTGCTGGACCGCACCACGGACACGAGCGTCGCCATCGTGCATCGCTATGGTGCCCGTGTGCTGGAAGGCGCCTGGGACCTGGAGGGCGACCGACGCAACGCCGGCATCGACGCCTGCACCGGCGACTGGATCCTGGAGGTGGACGCGGACGAGACGGTGCCGGACGAGCTCTGGGCGGAGATCCGCCGCGTCACCGCCGCGTCGGAGCACGCCTTCCATCGCGTGCGCGTGGACAACTTCGTCGGCGACCGGCTGATCCGCCACGGCTGGGCCGGCAGCTTCGGCACCACGCTGAAGCCCGTGCTGTTCCGCCGCGGTGCCAAGCGCTGGCGGCCCCAGCGCGTGCATCCCGGCCTCGACTGGCAGGGGACGGAGGGCGCGCGGATCACCGCCTGGGGGATCCAGCACCACCTGGACCGCGACATCTCCGACATGCTCCGCCGGCTCGACCGCTATTCCTCGGCCAAGGCTATGGACCTGCTGGCCTCCGGGAGGATCGGGACGCTGCCCGGCAACCTCCGCCGCTTCGTCTCTCGCTTCTTCAAGTCCCTGGTCAGCCGCGGCGGCTGGCGGGAGGGCGGCTGGGGCGTGCTGCTGGCCGTCTGCACCGGCCTTTTCCCGCTGCTGGCCCATCTGAAGGCGCGGCTGGAGCCGGACCGGCACCGGCCGGAATGAGGGTGGGCCGCTGAGAATCGCGCAGGTCATGGCCGGCGCCGCGATGGGCGGTGCCGAGACCTTCTACGAGCGCCTCTGCCTCGCCCTGCACGGCGCGGGGGAGACGGTGCTGCCCGTCATCCGCGAGAACTCGGACCGCGCCGCGCGGCTGCGCGCCGGCGGGCTGGAGCCGGTGGAACTCGGCTTCGGGGGGCCTCTGGACCTGCTGACGGGCTGGCGGCTGGGGGGCACGCTGCGGCGCTTCGGGCCCGATGTGACCATTGCCTGGATGAACCGCGGCGCGCGCTTCAGCCGGCGCGGCCCCTGGGTGCTGGTCGGGCGGCTGGGCGGCTACTACGACCTTCGCCATTACCGGCGCTGCGACCACCTCGTGGCGAACACGCGGGACCTCGTGCGCTGGATCGTCTCGCAGGGCTGGGACGCGGCGCGCGTGCACCACCTGCCGAACTTCGCCCCCGATCTCGGCGGCGCCGCACCCGTGACGGACCTGCCCGCGCCGCCCGGCTTCGCGAGGCTCCTCGCCATGGGCCGGCTGCACCGGAACAAGGGCTTCGACACCCTCCTGCGCGCCCTGCCGCACCTGCCCCGCACCCAGCTCTGGCTGGCGGGGGAGGGGCCGGAGCGCGGGGCCCTGGAAGCCCTCGCCGCCCAACTCGGCGTCGCGGACCGCGTCGCCTTCCTTGGCTGGCGCGGGGATCAGGGCGCGCTGCTCGCGGCCTGCGACCTCTCCATCTGCCCCTCTCGCCATGAGCCGCTGGGGAACGTGGTGCTGGAGGCCTTCTCCGCGAGCAGGCCGGTGGTCGCCGCCGCCTCCCACGGCCCGGTGGAGCTGATCGCCCATGGCGAGACCGGCCTGATCGTCCCCGTGGACGAGCCGGAGGCCCTAGCCCGCGCGGTCGCGGGCCTGATCGCCGACCCCGCCCGCGCCGCCGCCCTGGCCGAGGCCGGCCGCCTGACCTACGAGCGCGACTTCGCGGAGGCGCCGGTCGTCGCCCGCTGGCGCGCGCTGCTGCCGACGTTGCGGCGCCGGGACGGAAGGACGTAGCGATGTGCGGGATCGCAGGCCTCGTCCTGAAGCCGGGCCGCACGCCGGATCTGACGGTTCTCGACCGGATGACCGGCGCGTTGGCCCATCGCGGGCGGGACGGGCACGGGCATCATGTGGCGGGCAACGTCGCGCTGTCGCATACGCGGCTCGCGATCATCGACCTCGTCACCGGCGACCAGCCGCTCTTCGCCGGCCCCGCCGCCCTCGTCGGCAATGGCGAGGTCTACAACTACCGCGAGCTCCGCACCGACAACGCGCTGGTCTGCGCGACGCAGTCCGACTGCGAGCCGCCGTTGCACCTGTACCGCCGCGACGGCCTTGCCTTCACGGAAGCGCTGCGCGGCATGTACGCGGTCGCCATCCACGACCGCGCGGCGCGGCGGGTCGTGCTGGCGCGCGACCCCTTCGGCATCAAGCCGCTCTACCTCGCGGAGATTCCGGGCGGCCTCGCCTTCGCCTCCGAGCCCGCGGCGATTTTCGCCACCGGCCTCGTCGCGCCGCGCATCCGGCCGGAGGCGCGGGAGGAGCTGATGCAGCTCCAGTTCACCACCGGCGCCGAGACGATCTTCGAGGGCATCCGCCGCCTCCTGCCAGGGGAGGCCGTGGTGCTGGCCGATGGCGCCGTGGTGGAGCGCGCCCGCCGTCCCGCCCTGCCCGAGGGCGGCCCGGAGCCGATCAGCGAGGAGGCCGCGCTCGCCCGCTTCGCCGCCGCCTTCCGGGAGAGCGTGGAGCTGCACCAGCGCAGCGACGTGCCCTACGGCCTCTTCCTCTCCGGCGGCGTGGACAGCGCGGCGGTGCTCGCGATGATGGCGCAGCTGAACCAGGCCCCCGTCCGCGCCTACACCGCGAATTTCGACGCACCGGGCGCCGCGGATGAGCGGGCCCGCGCCGAGGCCGTGGCCAACGCCGCCGGGGCGCATCACGTCACCATCACCGTCACGGAAGCGGAGGTCTGGCGTCACCTGCCGCAAATCGTCGCGGCCATGGACGACCCGGCGGCCGACTACGCGATCATCCCCACCTGGTTCCTCGCGCGGCGTGCGCGGCAGGAGGTGAAGGTCGTGCTGTCGGGGGAGGGCGGCGACGAACTCCTGGCCGGCTACGGCCGCCACCGTGCCGCCATGCGGCCCTGGTGGCTCGGCGGCAAGGCGATGCGCGCCCACGGCGCCTTCGATCGCCTCGACGTGCTGCGAGAGGCGCCGCGCATCTGGCGCGACGGCCTCGCCGCCGCCGAGACGGCCGCCTTCACGCCCGGCCGCACGCGGCTGATGGCAGCCCAGGCCCTGGATATCGCGGACTGGCTGCCGAACGACCTGCTGACGAAGCTCGACCGCTGCCTCATGGCCCATGGGGTGGAGGGGCGCGTGCCCTTCCTCGATCCCGGCGTGGCCGCGGCCTGCTGGCGCCTGCCGGACGGGATGAAGGTGCGGGACGGCCGCGGCAAGTGGCTGCTGCGGCAGTGGCTGGCGCGCGAATTTCCGGCCGCCGATCCCTTCACGAAGAAGCAGGGCTTCACCGTGCCGATCGGTGCCTGGATCGCGTCGGCCGCCGACCGCCTCGCGCCGCTGGTCGCCGCCCAGCCCGGCGTGGCGGAGATCGCCCGCCCCGACCGCATCCTGCCGCTATTCCGCGCCGCTGCGGGCAAGCGGGAGGGATTCGCCGCCTGGCACCTTCTCTTCTGGGCGCTCTGGCACGCCCGCCACGTGGAGGGGCGCCGGATGGAGGGCGACGTGTTCGAGGCACTGGCCACGCGGTAGCCGGCCGTGGAGGACCCCACCTTCCTCCAGTACGGGCTCGTCGCGGCCGTGGCCTTTCTCGCCGCCACGGTGGCGGGTATCGCTGGCTACGGCACCGGCCTGATCCTGCCGCCGATCCTCGTCCCCATCATCGGGGCGGAGGCGGTGGTGCCGGTCATCGGCCTCGCCGCGGTCCTGCTGAACGGCAGCCGGTTGATCGCCTTCCGGGATGCCTTCTCCCCACGGATTGCGGCGCTGATCCTGATCCCCGCGGTCCCGTTCTGCGCGCTCGGCGCCTGGGGCTACACACGGTTGTCAGGACCGTGGGTGACGATCCTGCTGGGTGCCGCGATCGTCGTGCTGGTGCCGTTGCGCCGCGCGCTGCGGCGCCGGAGCGGCCTTCTGCGCGGCCGCGGCGTCCTCGTCGCCGGCGCGGTCTACGGCCTGGTGGTGGGTGGCACGACCGTCTCCGGCGCGCTGCTGCTCGCGATCCTTCTGTCCGCGGGCCTGACCGGGCTCGCGGTCATCGCGACGGATGCGGGGATCTCCGTGGTCGGCAGCGTCGTGATGAGCGCCGTGTTCGGCGTGGCCGGCGCCCTGCCACCGGCCTCCATCATCATGGGACTGGTGATCGGCGCGGCGGGCGTGCCGGGCGCCTTCGTAGCGCGCCGCCTCGCCGGACGGCTGTCGCTCGAGGCCCATGCCCGCATCGTCGATGCCGCCGTGATCGCGGGCGGGTTGCTGCTGGTCTGGCAGGGCCTGCTCCGGGTGAACTGAGGCTTCACCCGGGCATCGCGATGTCCGGCACGGTCACGCCCGCCTCCCGCAGCGCCCGCGCAGCGCCGGGGTGGAAGGGCAGGACGCGGTTCGTCCCGGCATTCGCCGCCCGCGTCCCCGCCGCCATCGCCGCGATGTCCCGCGCCGGATCGGTGGTGGACACCGCCGCCTTCGTCAGCGCGTATGCCGCTTCCTCTGGCATCGAGGCGTTGCCGACCACGAAGTTCCAGGCCGCGAAGGAGGCGATGGGCGCGTCCTGCCCGCGATAGGTGCCGGGCGGGATGGTGGCCGGCGCCATGAAGGGAAGGCGCCGGATCACCCCGCGCGCGACCTCCTCCCCCGGCCCGAAGGTGACGGAGGGCGTGCGGTCGGCCACCGCGACCAGCGCCGGGATCGGCACGATGGCGCCCTGCCACAGCGCATCGATCTCGCCGTTCAGGGTCTGCTCGACGAGGGGCGCGCTGTCGCCGCTGGCAATGGTGGCGGTGATGCCGGCGACCTCGGCGGCAACCCGGAAAAAGCTCTCGGCCGGGCCGCGGGCGGGCCCGCAGCCCACACGCTTGCCGGCCAGGTCGGCGAAGCGCGTCAGCCCGCGCGCCCGCGGGGCCGTGACCATGAAGGCGGTCTCGTACATCGGGAAGAGCGCGCGGATCGCCCGGTGCCGGCGCCCCCCGGCGGTCGCCGTGCCGTTCAGCGCGTCCACCACGCTGCCGAGGAAGGCAGTCCCGATGGCATTCGGCTCATCCTCCACCTTCGCCAGGTTCTCCAGACTGCCGGCGGAGTTCCGCACCTCCACCCGCACCCCCTTGGCCGCCAGGAACGTCGCGAGGGCCTGCCCATAGGGCAGGAAGGCGCTGCCCGCGCCGGCGGTGTAGAAGGGGAGCGGCGCGCCCTGAGCGTTGGCGGGCAACGACGCGGCCCAGGACGCGACGGCGGGGGCGGCCATGATGAGGGGGCGGCGGTTCATGCGGCTGATCCTGTCGGCTCCGCCCAGGCTGCGCGCGTCGTGCGCGCCCTGTCCAGGCGGGCGGGCCTGCCCCATCCTGGGACGACAGGAGGAATGCCCATGACGCCCCCACGCCGCCCCCTGCTGCGGGCGATCGCCCTCGCGCCCCTCGCCGCCGCGATGCGCCCCGCGGCCGGGCGCGCCCAGACGCAGGACCTCGCCCGCCCCGTGCCAGACGCCCCGACGCCTATTCTCTTTGTCCACGGCAATGGCGACCATTCCGCGCTCTGGATGCCCACGCTCTGGCGCTTCGAGAGCAATGGCTGGCCGCGGGACCGGCTGCACGCGCTGGACTTCACCGATCCGCTCGCGCGGGACGACGACGCGGTGCCGCAGCCCATGCGGTCGTCCACCGACGACGCGCTGCGGGAGATCACGGCGGAGGCCGATGCGCTGCGCCGCCGCACCGGCGCCGCCCGGATCGCGCTGGTCGGCAATTCCCGCGGCGGCTACCCCATCCGGAACCTCGTCCAGCTCAACGGCGGCGGGCCGGGCGTGTCGCACGCGGTGCTCTGCGGCACGCCGAACAACGGCATCTACGACTGGGAGCAGCCCGCCGGCCGCGAGTTCAACGCCCGCTCCCCGTTCCTGCGCCGCCTGAACGGCGGGGAGTCCCAGGTCATGGAAGGCACGGAATTCCTGACCATCCGGTCCGACTCGAACGACCTCTACGCTCAGCCGGACGGGCGCTATGCCGGCCGCCCCGGCACGCCCACCGGCGTGACCTTCACCAGCCCGGAACTGCGGGGGGCGAAGAACGTCGTCCTGCCCGGCATCGACCACCGCGAGACCGCCTATTCCGCCCGCGCCTTCCGGGAGATGTTCCTCTTCGTCGCGGGCCGCGAGCCGGACCGGCTGGCCGTGTCGCCGGAACCCCGCCCGGTGCTGGACGGCCGCGTCACCGGCACGCCCGGCGGGGTGCAGACGAACCGCCCCCTACCCGGCGCCGTGGTGGAGGTCTTTCGCGTGGACCCCGAGACCGCCGCACGGATGGGCGAGGCGATCCACCGCCGCACCACCGGGGAGGATGGGCGCTGGGGCCCGGTGACCGTCGCCCCGGACTGGTGCCTGGAATTCGTGGTGGCCGCCCCGGACCACCCGATCACGCACACCTACCGCACGCCCTTCCCGCGCTCCTCCGCCGTGGTGAACCTGCGGCCCGCGCCGCCGCCCGCCCAGGCGGACCGGGCGGCCGGGGGCGTCGTGCGCTTCACCCGCCCACGCGGCTATTTCGGCATCCCGCGCGACGTGGTGGTGCTGGACGGGAAGGAGCCGACGGACGTCCCGCGGGGCGTCGCGTCGGGCGCCACCACCATCGCCCGCCTGCCCGCATCGGAACTGGGCCGACCGGTCGTGGGCCTGTTCAACGAGGAGCGGGTGGTCGCCCGCGCCTGGCCGATCGCGGAGAACCGGGTGACGGTGGCCGAGCTGACCTGGTGATCCACCGCCTCCCTGCCGCGTTCTGCCCACGGGGCAGGAGAGGAGGTTTCGGATGGCGTCGAAGTGGGACGCGCAACTGCAACAGGCCGCAGACACCCGCGGCACGGTAACGATCACCTGCACGGAGGGCGAGAAGGACGAGGTCGCCGCCGCGGCGGCGGCGATCGGCGCGAAGCTCGGCCTCCAGCCCGATGTGGATCGCGCCCCGGCGAATGGCCTCCGCGTCGGCTACCGCCCGCCGGGCGGGGAGGGGCAGCCGCCCCTGTCCTGACCGGCCCCGGTTCACCGATTGACCCGCCGCCCCCGCCGCCGCACACGGGCGGGGACGAGACGGAGGCACGGCATGGCCCGCTACGACCTGATCCTGCGCGGCGGCACCGCCGTCCTGCCCTGGGGCGAGGAGCGCACCGAGATCGGCGTGCGGGACGGCCGCATCGCCGCCATCGGCGACCTCCGCACCGCGGAGTCGGCGGAGGTGATCGACTGCACCGGCCTGCACGTTCTGCCCGGCCTGATCGACCCGCATGTCCACCTGCGCGACCCGGGCGACCCGGCCGTGGAGACGATGGCGACCGGCACGAAGGGCGCGGTGCTCGGCGGGCTGACGGCGGTCTTCGACATGCCGAATACCAGCCCCTCCATCACCAACACGGAGATGCTGGACTGGAAGCGCGGCCATATCCGGGACGTCGCGTGGTGCGATGTCGGGATGTATGTCGGCGGCGCCCGGAGCAACGTGGACGATCTCGGCCGGTTGGAGCGGGAGCCGAATGTCTGCGCGATCAAGATCTTCGCCGGCTCCTCCACCGGCGACCTGATGATCGAGGACGACCCGACGCTGGAGCGGGTCATGGCCGGCGGCACCCGCCGCATCGCCTACCACTCCGAGGACGAGTACCGCCTCCAGGCCCGCAAGCCGCAGTTCGAGGGCGGTGGCCCCTACGCGCTGCATGCGGAGTGGCGGGACGTGGAGTGCGCCTTCCTCGGCACGCGGCGGCTCGCGGCGCTGGCGCGCAAGACGGGGCGCCCCGCCCACATCCTCCACGTCTCGACCGAGGAAGAACTGGACTACCTGAAGGACTTCCGCGGCCTCGTGACGGTGGAGGTTCTGCTGAACCACCTCACGCAATGGGCGCCGGACGCCTATGACCAGCTCGGCGCCTATGCCGTGATGAACCCGCCGATCCGCGACCGCCGGCACTACGAGGCGGCGTGGCGCGCCGTGGCGGACGGTACCGTGGACACGATCGGCTCCGACCACGCGCCGCATTCCCGCGCGGCGAAGGAGCGGCCCTGGCCGCAGACCGCGGCGGGGCTGACCGGCGTGCAGACGCTGGTGCCGATGATGCTGGACCACGTCTCGGCCGGCAGGCTGTCGCTGTCGCGGCTGGTGGACCTGATGTGCGCCGGCCCGGCGCGGGTCTATGGCGCGGTGGGCAAGGGGCGGCTGGCCGCGGGCTATGACGGCAGCTTCACCATCGTGGACATGCGGCGCGCCCGCACCATCGAGGCGGAGTGGCTCACCACCCCCTGCGGCTGGAATCCCTTTATCGGGCACCGCTGCACCGGCTGGCCTGTCATGACGGTGATCCGCGGCCGCGTCGCGATGCGGGAGGACGAGGTGCTCGGCGGGCCCGGCGGCGAGCCCGTGACCTTCGCCGGGACGCGGGACGCGCCCCGGAGCTGACCCGGCCGCCTCAGCCCTTGAACAGGCTGAGCAGGGATTGCGGGGACTGGTTCGCCATTCCCAGCGCCTGGGTGCCGAGCTGCTGGCGGATTTGCAGCGCCTGGGACCGCGCGGCCTCCTTCGCGAGGTCGGCGTCCACCAGGGCGCCGATGCCGGAGTCCAGGCTGTCGATCTTCTCCTTGTTGTAGGCGATCTGGCTGTCCAGGTACTTGCTGTCGTTGCCGAAGGTGTTCAGCGCGGTGTTGATGGAGGCCATCTTCGTCGCGAAGTCGCCCGAGGAACCCAGCGCCGCCTGCGCCGCCGCCGCCGAGGTCGGAACCGTCGCCACGATCAGGTTGGTGGAACCGTCCACCGCGCTGAGCGAGTAGGTCGTGCCCGTCTCGTTGCGCGTGGTGGCGATGTTGCCGCCGCCGGACGCGGTGGCCGTGCTGAGCAGCGTGCGGCTGTTGTAGACGGCGTCCGACACGAAGTTCTGCATCTGCGCGCGGAGCGAGGTGTACTGCGTCTGGTACTGCGTCCGCTGGTCGGTCGAGAGGGTCTCGTCCGCGAGCTTCACCAGCACCGTCTTCATGTCGGCCATGGCGGTGGAGATCTTCGTCAGTCCCGCCATCGTCGTGTCCAGCACGCCCTTGGTGCCGCCCATCTGCTCGTTGGCGGAGGTCAGGCCGGCGATGTCGGCGCGCACCGACTGCGCCACCGCGAAGGCGGCGCCGTCGTCCTTCGCATCAGCCACGCGGTAGCCCGTGGAGACGCGCTTCTGCGAGGCGGCGAGCGCATCGTTCGTCTTGTTCAGCGATTGCAGCGCGATCATCGCGCTGGTGTTCGTGTTGACCGAGTTCATGGGCATGGGGCTTTTCCCTCGCTGGGACCGTCCGCGTGTCGGTCCTCCTTGCGCCCGCGCTCATGAATCTTCCGTTTACCCCTCGCGCGGAAACGTCATCTCGGTGACGGATCTCCCGGGACCGCGATCAGGCGCTCCGGCCAGGGTTGGGATGGGGCGGCCGGCGGGCGCGCGTCGGCCACCGGCCGCGGCGGCGGGTTGCCGGGAACCGGGCCGTTCCAGCAATCCACGGCGCCGAGCGATCGCGTGCAGAAGGGCTGGGCGACCGCTCCCGGCTCCGTCCGGCAGTAGCGCTCCCCGGCGTCGAGATAGGCGATGGAGCAGTCCCGCCCGGATGCGCCGGAGACCACGAGATCCGGCACCGCCCGCCCGGTCAGCATCAGCGACACCCCGTTCACCGCCAGCAGCGGCCCCGCCGCCTCGCATCCCGTCAGCACGAGGGAAAGGAGAACGAGCGGGAGGAGGGGGCGCATCCCCGCTTATGGACCGCCCGGGCTTAACGCCCCGTGACGGTCCCGCTATAGGACCCGCCGATTTCCCGCGCTCCCGGCCCCGCCCGGCCGGCGCGACGGCCGGAGAGGGACGCATTGCCCGACATCTTCGACGAGCTGCAGGAGGACCTGCGCGCCGAGCGCGCCCGGCAGTTCTGGCTCCGCTATGGCGGGCTGCTGGCGGGACTCGCCCTCCTCGTCCTGCTGGGGGTCGGCGGCTGGCAGGGCTGGCGCTGGTACGAGAATCGCGGCGCGGAGGCGGCCGGCAGCGCCTTCATGGCGCTCCACCGCTCGACCGAGCGCCAGGGCGCGGACCTCGCGGATGCCGCCCGGCGGTTCGATGCGATCGCGGCGGATGCCCCGGTCGGCTACCGCACCCTCTCGCTGTTCCGCGCGGCCGCCCTAAAGGATGAGACGGGCGACAAGGCCGGGGCGCTCGCCGATTACGACCGGATCGCCAACGACCGGGATGCGGACCCGCTGTACCGCGACCTGGCGAGCCTGATGTGGGTTCTGCACGGGCTGGACACGACCGACCCGGCGGCGCTCGCGGCCCGGATCACGCCACTGACGGTGGCTGGCGCTCCGTGGCGCGCCTCTGCCCAGGAACTGCAGGCGCTCATCGCCGTGCGCCGGGGCGAGACGGCCGAGGCTCGGCGGGTCCTGCAGGCCCTGGTGGCCGATACGACGGCTCCGCGCGGCGTCCGTGACCGCGCCGCCCGCCTGATGGCCCAACTGGAGGGATAGCGACGTGACTCTTCCGACCCGCCGCGCCCTGATGCTGGGCGGAGCCGGCCTCGCCCTCTCGGGTTGCGAGACGATCGACAGCATCTTCGGCGACAGCAAGAAGCCGCTGGAGGGCCGGCGCGAACCGGTTCTGCAGGCCGAGCGGAACCTGGAAGCCGATCCGGCGCTGGCCGGCCGGGCCGTGACCCTGCCGGCACCGACTGCCCTGTCCGAATGGCCCCAGGCCGGCGGCCCGCTGAGCCACAACCCCGGCCACGCCCTGGCCGGGGAGACGCTGCGGGAGGCCTGGAGCAGCTCGATCGGTTCCGGCTCCTCCTACCGCCAGCGGATCACCATGGGGCCGATCGTGGCGGGCGAGACGGTCTTCGCCGCCGACGCCTTCGGCGTCGTCTCGGCGTTCGATATCGGGCGCGGCGGCCGGCGCTGGACCCGTGACACGCGCCCGGAGCGGGACAGCACCGGGGCGGTCGGCGCCGGCCTCGCCCATGCGGAGGGCGTGCTCTATGCCGCCACCGGCATGGCGGAGGTGATGGCGCTCGACCCCGCGACGGGCGAGATCCGCTGGCGGGCGCCCCTGCCGGCCCCGGCGCGGGGCGGCATCACCGTCTCCGGCGGGCGGATCTTCGTCCCGACCGTGGAGAACCACCTCATCGGCCTTTCGACCGAGGACGGTAGGCGGCTCTGGACCTTCCGCGGCCAGCCGGTGCTCGCCGTGCCGCTCGGCCTCCCGGCCCCGGCGGTCGAGGGCGAGACGGTGGTCGCCGGCTTCCCCTCCGGCGAGCTGGTCGGGCTGCGCGGCGCCGATGGCCGCGTGCTCTGGAGCGAGGGCGTGTCCGGCGGCGGCGACGCGGCGCGGCGCGGCGGCATCGCGGAGCTGTCCGGCATCACCGGCCTGCCCGTCATCGCGGAGGGCCGGGTGATCGCGGCGGGGCAGGGAGGCGTCTCGGTCTCGACCGACCTCCGCTCCGGCCGCCGGATCTGGGAGCGGGAGGTGGGTAGTGCCGTCACCCCCGCGGTAGCCGGGGATTGGATCTTCCTGGTGACGCCGGAGAACACCCTCGCCGCGCTCGGCCGGCTCGACGGGCGGGTGCGCTGGGTGATCTCCCTGGACGAGCGCTCCACCCGGGACAAGCGGCGCAATCCCGTCTCCTTCGGGGCGCCGATGGTCGTGGGCGGGCGGGTGATGGTACCCTCCAGCCTTGGGGAGGCGGTGCTGGTGGACCCGGCGGCCGGTGCCGTCGCGGGGCGCATGCGCCTGTCGGGCGGCGTGACCCTGCCGGGCGCGGTGGTGGGCGGGACGGTGTTCCTGATCACCAATGACGGGAGCCTCGTCGCGATCCGGTAGGCTCCGGGCACGGCATCGGTGCTCGGACGGGGCGCCGGGCGACCGGCCGCGCTTGACCCGCTGGCCGGCGCGGTGCTCTAGCGCCGGATGCTCCCGCGCATCGCCATCATGGGCCGGCCGAATGTCGGCAAGTCCACGCTCTTCAACCGCCTCGCCGGGCGGCGCATCGCCATCGTCGACGACACGCCCGGCGTCACCCGCGACCGCAAGGAGGTGGTGGCGCGCGTCGCCGGCCGCGACGTTTTGCTGGTCGACACCGCCGGGCTGGAGGAGGCCCCGCCCGACACCATCCCCGGCCGGATGCGCGCGAGCTCCGAGGCGGCGCTGCGGGGGGCGGACCTCGTCCTTTTCGTGGTGGACGCGCGCACCGGCCTGACGCCGGCCGACCGCGCCTTCGCCCAGTGGCTCCGCCGTCAGGGCCGGAAGGTGCTGCTGCTGGCGAACAAGGCGGAGGGGCGGCTCGGCGCGGCGAATTCCCTCGAGGCCTATGAACTCGGCCTCGGCTCGCCCCTGCCGGTGTCCGGCGAGCACGGCGACGGCTTCGGCGAGCTGCACGACGAGATCCGCGCCGCCCTGCCGCCGGAACCCGAGGAGGAGGCCGAGGATGAGGGCGACCCCGACCGCCCGCTGCGGCTGGCCATCGTCGGCCGCCCGAACGCGGGCAAGTCCACCCTGCTGAACGCCCTGCTGGGGGAGGAGCGGATGATCACCGGCCCCGAGCCCGGCCTGACCCGCGATTCCGTCGCCGTGCAGTGGACCGACGAGACCGGCGGGAAGGTCAGGCTGGTGGACACCGCCGGCCTGCGCCGCCGCGCCCGCATCACCCAGGCGCTGGAGCAGATGTCCACCGCCGCGACCATCGCCGCCCTCAAGGAGTGCGAGGTGGCGGTGCTGGTGGTGGACGCGGTGCAGGGGATGGACGAGCAGGATCTCCGTATCGCCCGGCTCGCCGAGCGCGAGGGCCGGGGCGTGGTGATCGCCTTCAACAAATGGGACGCGGTGGAGGATCGCAACGCCGCCCGCGCGCGGCTGAACGACGTGCTGACGGCCTCCCTGGCCCAGCTCCGCGGGATCGCGGTGGTGCCGCTCTCCGCCGCCACCGGGCGCGGCGTGGAGAAGCTGATGCCCACCGTCCGCACGGCCTATGAGATCTGGAACCGCCGCCTTCCGACAGGGGCGCTGAACCGCTGGTTCGAGTCGGCGCTGGAGCGCCACCAGCCGCCGCTGGTCGAGGGCAAGCGGCTGAAGCTGCGCTACGTCACCATGCCGAAGGCCCGCCCGCCCACGCTGGCGATCTTCGGGACCCGCGCGGAGCTGCTGCCGGAGGAGTACCGGCGCTACCTCGTCAACTCCTTCCGGGAGGCCTTCGATATGCCGGGCGTGCCGATCCGGATCAGCCTGCGCGGGACCGAGAACCCCTACGCGGAGGAATGATCCGCCGTCGCGGGTGACTCCAGGGGAGAGAAGGAATTCGCTCCCCGGACCCGCAATCATCTTTTTCGATCGGGCTGCCGCGAAAGGCGGGGACCGGGACGCCGATCTCCACCGCCATCGAGGCAGCCGGTCGATCGCGCGTCGTGCGCGAGGGCTGGTGAGGCGCCTTCTCCCTTCGGGGAGTTGGCCGAAGGGGCCCGTCAGGCCCGCGGCTCGCGGGTGAGCAGGATGCCGTTCGCGAAGGAGAGGTTAAGCATCGCGTCGCGGTCATAGGAAGGACGCCCGGGACCGAGCCCGTGGCATCGCAGCCCCATGGCGTCGATGTCGTCCAGGAAGCCGCCGATGTCAAAGCCGGCCGAGACCATCTGGCCGGGGGACCACTCCATGACGATCTGCAGCCCCGGATTGACCGAGACGGTGCGCGACGCCCCGGCGAGCACGAGCGGCTCGGCCCCCTCCACGTCCACCTTCATCACGTCGAGCCGCCCGCCGAACGCCTCCGCCAGGCGATCCACCGTGGTGCCCATGACCTGAAACGGCTGGGCCGGCTTCTCGCCGTGCCACTCGGTCAGGGACAGGGGGACGGGAGCGATGCTGGTGTTCCCGGAGCGGCCCATGCGGCGGTTCAGCGTCAGCTCCCGCTCCGCCTCGCACACCGCGGCCTGGCGCAGGCTGGCCACGCCGGCCAGGCCGTTCGCCAGGATATTGTCCCGCGCGATCGAGAAGACCCGCGCGTCCGGCTCGACGCCGAGCACCATGCCCCGCGGGCAGAAGCGCGCGAAGAGGCAGGTGAAGTAGCCGAAATTCGCCCCGACATCGAGGCAGCGGTCGTCCGGCCGGCGTGTCCGGACGAAGTGGTCTGTCAGCTCGTCCTCGTAATGCCCGGAGGTGAGGAGCCAGGGGGTGAGCAGCCGGTCCTCCGCCTCCAGCAGAAAGGCGAACTGCGCGCCGTGGATGACGGTCTTCGCCAGCACGATCCCGTCCCCGAGATAGGTGCCGCGGGACCCCTCCACGGCCTCCTCCAGCCGGGCCAGGCGGGCCTCGATGGCGCGCAGCGCGGCCGCGATCTCGGCCGTTCCTGACGCGCGGAGCCCCCGCGGAGCCAGCCGCCCGATCCAGCGCTGCAGGAGACGGGACCGGCCGCGGGAGGAGTCCGGGAGAGCCATATGCCTCACACCTGCAGGGACTGCCGGACCGAGGCGCCGGCTAAGCGGCCTTCACAACCTCGCCCTGCCTCGCTTCCTCGGGCAGGCAGAGGGCGGCGATCCGCGGCGCGATATCCGAGGGGCGGGGCAGGGTGGAGGGGTCCTCGCCGGGCATGGCGGTGGCGCGCATGCGGGTGGCGACGACGCCGGGATCGAAGAGATTCACCCGCAGCGGCGTGTTCGCGACCTCCGCGGCCCAGGTTGTCACGAGATGCTCCAGCCCCGCCTTCGTCGCTCCATAGGCGCCCCAGTAGGATTTCGGCCGCGCCACGCGGCCGGTGGTCAGCACCACGGCCCGCCCGGCATCCGAGGCCCGCAAGGGCGGGTCCAGGGTACGGATGAGGCGATAGGCGGCGGTCAGGTTCACCGCCACCACCTCCGCCCAGTCCTTCGGGGTGATGTGCGCGACAGGCGTCAGCGTGCCGAGCGCCCCGGCGGCGTGGACGAGGATGTCGAGCCGCCCGAAGCGCTCGATCACCGAGGGGCCGAGCGGGTCGAGCTTGTCCGCATCCTTCTGAAGGTCAAAGGGCAGGAGGGTGGCAGCGCTGCCGGCGGCGCGCACCGCGTCGTCCGTCTCCTCCAGCCCGCCCTGGGAGCGGGCCGTGAGGACGACATGCGCGCCAAGGCGGGCGAGCTCCACCGCCACCGCCTGGCCGATGCCGCGGGACGCCCCGGTGACGAGCGCGACGCGGCCGGAGAGCGGCCGGAGGGGGGCCGCGCCCCCCTGGTCCAGCGGGCTCATGCCCCGTTGAGCGCCAGCAGGGCGGGCTTCCGCTCGGGATGGCCGAGCAGGTCGGTCAGCGGGATGGCGTAGTCGCCGGTGAAGCAGGCGTCGCAGTAGCCGGGGTCGCTGGCGTCCCGCCCCTTGCGGCCGAGCGCGCGGTAGAGCCCGTCCAGCGAGATGAAGGCGAGGCTGTCGGCGCCGATGATCCGGGCCATCTCCTCCACGCTGTGCTGGGCGGCCATCAGCTTCTCCCGCTCCGGCGTGTCGATGCCGTAGAAGCAGGAATGGGTCGTGGGCGGGGAGGAGATGCGCATGTGCACCTCCGTCGCGCCGGCCTGGCGAACCATCTCCACGATCTTCTTGCTGGTGGTGCCGCGGACGATCGAATCGTCCACCAGGATGACCCGCTTCCCCTCCAGCACCGCCCGGTTGGCGGAGTGCTTCAGCTTCACGCCGAGGTGGCGGATGTTGTCGGTCGGCTCGATGAAGGTGCGGCCGACATAGTGGTTGCGGATGATCCCCAGCTCGAAGGGGACATCGGCCTCCGCCGCGTAGCCCATCGCGGCCGGCACGCCGGAATCCGGCACCGGGACGACCACGTCGGCCGCGACGCCGCTCTCCCGCGCCAGCTCGGCGCCGATGCGCTTGCGCGTCTCGTAGACCGGCGTGCCCTCCACGACGGAGTCGGGGCGGGAGAAGTAGATGTACTCGAAGATGCAGAAGCGGTTCGCGGTATGGCCGAAGGGCTTCACGCTGCGGACGCCGTCCCCGTCGATCACGACGATCTCGCCGGGCTCCACGTCCCGCACGAACTCGGCGCCGACGATGTCCAGCGCGCAGGTCTCGCTCGCCAGCACCCAGGCGTTGCTCTCCGCGGTGCCCAGGCGCCCGAGGACGAGGGGCCGCACGCCGAGCGGGTCCCGCACGCCGATCAGCGCGCCGTCATGCAGCCCGACGAGGGAATAGGCCCCGTCCACCTGCTTCAGCGCGTCGATCAGCCGGTCCAGCACGGTGGAGTAGAGGGAGATGGCGATGAGGTGGACGAAGACCTCGGAATCCGTGGAGGACTGGAAGAGGCAGCCGCGGCGGACGAGCTGGCGCCGCAGCGACATGGCGTTCGTGAGGTTGCCGTTATGCGCCACCGCCAGCCCGCCGAAGACGAAGTCGGCGTAGAGCGGCTGGACGTTGCGGATCGCCGTCTCGCCGGTCGTGGCGTAGCGGTTGTGGCCGATGGCGGCGCGGCCGGGCAGGCCGGCGATCACCTTCGCGTCGCCGAAGATGTCCCCGACCAGGCCCATGCCCTTGTGCGCCCGGAAGCCCTGGGGGCCGAGGGCCACGATGCCCGACGCCTCCTGCCCCCGGTGCTGGAGGGCGTGCAGGCCGAGCGCGGTCAGCGCCGCGGCGTCCGGGTGGCCCCAGACGCCGAAGACGCCGCATTCCTCGTGGAACCCGTCCTGCCCGTCGTCGAACGGGTTCGTGGTCAGGTCGCCGGTATCGGAGGGGGTCATGGTGGTCAGATCCGGTCGCGCGCGGGGGGGCGCAACAATTCCTCGGCGGTGGGGGCGCGTGCCGTCGGCGGGTCGGGCAGGCGCGGGCGGTAGCCTTCCGGCAGCTTGTCCACCACCCAGGCCGCACCGTCGGCCACGTAAGGCAGGCTCCGGGCCTGCCGGACGGGGTCCGGCCAGCGATCCGTTCCGGGGATGAAGGCGCCGGCGGCGATATAGGCAATGATCACCAGGATTGCACCCCGGGCGAAGCCGAAGAGCACGCCCAGCGCCCGGTCCACGCCGCCCAGCACGGAGGCGCGCACGCCCCGGGCGATGATGGCGATGATGATCTTCAGGATGATCAGGGTCGCGATGAAGACGACGGCGATCGCGGCGACGTCGGCGAGCCAGGGCTGGTTCGGGGTGATGTTGATGAAGATGCCGCGCATGCCCGGCAGCATCAGGAAGGCGAGGACGAGCGCCCCGATCCAGGCGCCGATCCCCAGCACCTCCCGGATGAAGCCGCGCATGTAGCCGATGACGCCCGACAGGACGATCACGGCGAGGATGACGGCATCAACCCAGGTCATGCGGGCGGGGTATAGCGGCCGAAGAGTGGATTCGTCACGCGCGGTGCGCGGGGCAGGGGCGCGTGCGGCCGCGATTCCGTAAGGGCTGCGAGGCGAACTTTACAAACGTGGCCCGAAGCGACCGACGATTCCCTATAATCAATTGATTTAGAAGGGAAAATAGTGATGGCACGTCTCGTGCTCGTATCGATGTCGCGTCGTTCCGGCGCGTCTTCCCATCGGAGGGTGACAAGAGTGCCACATCTGAAGAAGCTTGCCCTGGCGGGTGCCATGGCCATCGGAATGGCCGCGGGAGCCCAAGCCGCGGTGATCAACGGAGCCGACTTCAACAACGGCGCGGGCAGCCAGCTCATCGGCGGGATCCAGTGGTCCGCGAATGGCGGCACCTTCCAGCAGAAGGTGAATTTCCAGTCGAGTTTCACCGGCGTCGGCATCAACGGAAGCGGTCCGACCTCCGACGAGATCGACATCGGGGAGACCTTGTCCGGCACGAGCGCGACGGCGTTCGGGATCCAGTCCATGCGGATCGGCGTGCTCTACAACGGGCCCGAATTCGGGGACTACCTCGAGAGCGCCTCGATCAACATCAATCTCGGCGCCCTCGTCTTCACCCTGACGGCGCAGATTACAGAGGACAGCGCCGTCCTGTCCGCTCCGGGGCTCGGGACGGTGACGAACCTGTCCTCGACGAACGGCGGCGGTGCGGTCTTCGAGATCACCTTCAATCCGGTGCTCGCTCCGGTGACCGCCATCTCCTTCACCGCCGTGGCGGGTGCCTGCGGCTTCGACCCCTGCACCAACCAGTCGGACTTCACGCTGGTGCAGTTGACCACCGTCGCGGTCCCCGAGCCGGCCTCCCTCGCCCTGCTCGGCGCCGGACTGCTCGGCCTTGGCTTCGTTCGTCGGCGCAAGGACACCCCGCAGGCGGCCTGAGCTGCGCGCGAGCGGCCGGGCGGTGTCGGCCATCCGCCGGCACCGCCTTGCGATCCCGGCGGTCTGAGGGCGGGAAGAGACCTCTCCGGCCGCCCGGACATCGTCGAGGGGCCCTGGCCAGCAGAGCGTTCGCACCGCTTACGCTTCGGCGAGCATGTCTCAACCCTGACGGACGGGATCCGCGCGACCGCGGGACGCGCTGCGCGATGGGTTCTTCGACGGCTCCTGGTCATTCCCCGGTCCAGAGCGTCGCACCCGGTCCGGCCGTTCAGCGCGACGACCTCGTCAGGTCAGGACTGAGGCGGGCCGGCTAGGCCGCGTCCGCCTTCACGTTCGGCTTCGGCGCACGCTGGCGCTCCGCGGCCGCGAAGGGAGCGACGAGGTCCGCGAGGTGCCCCGTCTCGCTCAGCTGGAGAGCCTCCGGCGCCGACAGGGCCCGGCCGCCGCGGGCCACGCGGCGGGGGAGGGTGGCGGCAGAGAAGCCGAGTTTCGCGGCCTCCCGCAGGCGCAGCTCGGTCTGGGCGACCTGGCGCACCTCCCCGGACAGGCCGACCTCCCCGAAGAACACCATGTCGGGCGGGCAGGGACGGTCCGTCGCGGCAGAGACGAGGGCGGCCGCCACCGCGAGGTCCGCCGCCGGTTCCGCGATCCGCAGCCCGCCGGCGATGTTCAGGTACACGTCGTTCATGCCGAGCGTCATGCGGCAGCGCGTCTCCAGCACCGCCAGCAGCATGGCCAGGCGCCCGGAATCCCACCCCACCACCTGCCGGCGCGGCGACCCGCCCGCCGAAGGGGAGAGCAGGGCCTGGACCTCCACCAGCACGGGGCGCGTCCCCTCCATCCCCGCGAAGACGGCCGAGCCCGAGACGTTGCCGCGCCGCTCCGCCAGGAAGAGGGCTGAGGGGTTGGGGACCTCGGCCAGCCCCGCCTCCGTCATCTCGAAGACGCCGATCTCATCGGTGGCGCCGAAGCGGTTCTTCGTGGCGCGGAGGATGCGGAACTGGTGGCCGCGATCGCCTTCGAAATAGAGGGTGGCGTCCACCATGTGCTCCAGCACGCGGGGGCCGGCGAGCGTTCCCTCCTTCGTGACGTGGCCGACCAGCACGAGGGCGAAGCCGCGGGACTTGGCCAGCCGTGCCAGCTCCGCCGCGCAGGCCCGGACCTGGGAGACGGTGCCCGGCGCGGAATCGAGGTTGTCCAGCCAGACCGTCTGGATGGAGTCGATGATGACCAGCCCGGCCTCTCGCTCCTCCTCCAGCGAGGCCAGGATGTCCCTCAGCGATGTCGCGGCGGCGAGGCCGAGCGGAGAGCCGGCCACGCCCAGCCGCAGGGCGCGCAGGCGCACCTGGTCCACCGATTCCTCGCCCGAAACGTAGAGCGTGCGTCGTCCCGATCCGGCCACCTTCGCCGCGGCCTGGAGAAGGATGGTGGACTTGCCGATGCCGGGGTCGCCGCCGACCAGCACGGCGGAGCCAGGCACGAAGCCGCCGCCGAGGACCCGGTCCAGCTCCGGCATGCCGGTGATGATGCGGGGCGGCGGGGCGGCCTCCCCCTTCAGGGCAACGAAGGAGACGCGCCGCCCGCCAGTGGCGGCCTTGGCCGGGCCCGGTGCGCGGGACTCCACCGCCTCCTCCGCCAGGGTGTTCCAGGCGCCGCAGCCCTCGCACTTGCCCTGCCACTTCGGGTGGACCGTGCCGCAGGACTGGCAGACGTAGCGGGTGCTGGGCTTGGCCAAGGGCGGTCCGATCGGAACAGAACGTGGACGCCCGGATGTAGCGCGCCCGACCGGCGCATAGAAGGGCTGGGCAACGCGGTGATGATGCGATGCCGACGCATTTGCACCGCCGGAGGCGCGGGTTAGCCTGCCGTCATGATCCTCGCGATCGCCGACGTGCTGGACGCCGCGACGGCGGCGGCCGCGTCCCGCACCCTGCACGGCCTGCCCTTTCGCGACGGGCGGGAGACCGCCGGCTGGGAGGCTCGCCGGGTGAAGAGCAACCTGCAGGCCGATGCCCGCGATGCGGCCGCCGCGGTGCTCAAGGCGGACCTGCTGGCCCGGATCGCCGCGCACCCTCTTTTCGGTATCGCGGCCCGGCCGGCGCGGCCGCCGCGCATGCTGCTCTCCCGCTACGACGAGGGCATGGGATACGGCGCCCACATGGACGACGCGCTGATGGGTGGTCTGCGGACCGACCTGTCCTTCACCCTCTTTCTCTCGGCGCCCGAGGATTACGCGGGCGGCGCCCTGGTGATCGAGAGCACGGCGGGGGAGCAGGAATACCGCCTGCCGGCCGGGACGATGCTCCTCTACCCCACGACCTTCCTCCACCGCGTCGCGCCGGTGGAGCGGGGCACGCGGCTGGTGGCGGTGGGCTGGGTGCAGAGCCTCGTGCGCGACGCGGCACGGCGCGAGATGCTGTTCGACCTGGAGACGGCGCGGGAGATGCTGGCCGGGGATGCGGGCCGCGCGCGGGAGCGGGCGCTGATCGGGCGGAGCATCGGGAACCTTCTGCGGATGTGGGCGGAACCCTGACGCCGGGTCACCGGAACGGGGCGGCCGTTCATCGGACCTTCACCGCACCGGCGCAGGATGCGTGCATGGACCGGCGAGCCCCTCTCCCCAACCCCATCCCGATGGTCGCCGGTGCGTCGGGCGCCGCGGCCCCCGTGACGCCGGCCAGTCCGCCCCCGGCGACGGGCGGCCGCCGTGCCGCGCGGGACCCGGGCGACGTGCCCGGCTTGTCGCGGGACTTCGCACCCGCGCGCGCCATCACCGTCTTCGCCCTCGGCGCCGCGTTGCTGCTCGCGCTGGCGCCGCCGATCACCTGGCACTACGCGGGGCAGCGCACGGTGCGGGCGGAGCTCGTCGCCTCCGCCCATGTGAAGGCGGCCGTCATCTCGGACAGCATCGCCGCCAGCACCGAGCTGTGGCAGCTGGACACGATCCGGCTCGCCGGCCTGCTCGCCCTCGGCGACATGAACGCGGCGGAGTCGCGGCGCGTCCTGACGACGGACGGGGCGACGGTGGCCGAACTGCCGGCCGAGGTGGCCTGGCCGGTCGCGATCGCCCGGGAGCCGCTGTTCGACGTCGATGGTCTCGTCGGCTGGGTGGAGGTGCGCCGCTCCCTGCTGCCGCTGATGCGGCAGACGGCGGTGATCGGCCTCGTCTCGCTCCTGCTCGGGGTCGGCGCCTACCTCGCGCTCCGCTGGGCGCCGCTGCGGCTGCTGCGGCAGGCGATGGACCGGGCGACGCATCTGGCCAGCCACGACACGCTCACCGGCCTGCCGAACCGCGCCCTGCTGCAGGACCGTCTGCGGCAGGCGGTGGTCGGGTTCCGCCGACGGCGCAGCGGCACCCTCTGCGTGCTCTGCCTCGACCTCGACCACTTCAAGGAGGTGAACGACACGCTGGGGCACGCGGCGGGGGATGCGCTGCTCGTCGAGGTGGCGCTCCGCCTCTCCGCCTGCCTCCGGGAATCCGACACCCTCGCCCGGCTGGGCGGCGACGAGTTCGCCATCGTTCAGACGGACGTGGCGCAGCCGCACGGGTCGGCGGCGCTGGCCGGGCGCCTCGTGGCCGCCCTGCAGAAGTCTTTCGACCTGGACGGCCATGTCGTGCAGATCGGCGTCTCGATCGGCGTGGCCGTGGCGGAATCGCCCGAAGATGCCGACCCGATCCGCCTGATGCAGGAAGCCGACCTCGCCCTCTACGCCATGAAGGAGGACGGGCGGAACGGCTACCGATACTTCGAATCCCCGATGAACGCGACGCTGCAGGCCCGGCGCGCGCTGGAGGCCGACCTGCGCGCCGCCATGGCCGGGGGGACGCTGCGCCTGCACTTCCAGCCGCAGGTGGACCTGGCCACGCGTCAGGTGACGGGGGCCGAGGCGCTGCTGCGCTGGCAACACCCGGTGCGCGGCAACGTGCCGCCGGATGCCTTCATCCCGCTGGCCGAGCGCACCGGGCTGATCGTCCCGATTGGAGCCTGGGTGCTGGAGGAGGCCTGCCGCACCGCGATGACCTGGGACGCGCCGCTGAAGATCGCCGTCAATGTCTCCGCCGTGCAGTTCCGCCACGCGGGCTTCCTGGAAACGGTGCGGCGCGCCCTGGACGTGACCGGCTTGCCGGCCGGGCGGCTGGAGCTGGAGATCACCGAGAGCCTGCTGCTCGCCGACACGGACGAGATCCTGGCGACGCTGAACCGGCTGCGCGACATGGGCGTCGCGATCGCCATGGATGATTTCGGCACTGGCTACTCGTCGCTCAGCTATCTCCAGCGCTTCCGCTTCGACAAGGTGAAGATCGACCGCGCCTTCATCCGCGGCCTGGGCGAGGACCCGCGCGCCGCCGCGATCGTCCGCGCCATCGTGGGCATGACGGAGGCGTTGGGCATCCGCGCCAATGCGGAGGGCGTGGAGACAGAGGCGCAGGCGCTGCGCCTGGTGGAGGAGGGATGCGCGGAGGTGCAGGGCTGGCTTTTCGGCCGGCCGGTGGAGCCCGGTGCCTTCGCCGAGCTGGCGCGGGAGGGACTGCCGCTCGCCGCGTGATGGGCAGCATCATAGCGACGGTCGCCCCTGTCGATGTCAGGCGAGGGAGCTGCGTCTCCCGCCTTCCGCGGCAGCCTTGAAGGCGAAGATGAGTGAGCCCTCCGGGGGAGAGAATTCCTTCTCTCCCCCGGGGCCGCCAATGTGACCCATCAGACGAGGATGAGGTCCGTCCGCGCGAGGGGCGTGCCTGAAGCCAGGGACGCGAAGACCGTTTCCGCGCCGCCCCCGGTGCCGTCCGCATCCCAGGCGAGGGTTCCCGCGCCAGGGCGCCAGACGAACTGCCCCTGAGCCAGGTTCGGCCCGTCCACCGCGAAGCGGCTGGCGGCGACCGCGCCAGTTCCCAGGCCCGGGCCGAAATTCGAGCCCACCAGCAGGATGCTGTCGGTGCCGGACGTGAAGTCGAGGAGGAGGTCCCGCCCGAAGAAGGGCGTGGCGAACTGGAAGCTGTCGAAGCCGGCGCCGCCGACGAGGGTGTCGAGGCCCAGACCGCCAGCGATGAGGTCGTTGCCGGCGAGCCCATGGATGAGGTTGTCGCCTGAATCGCCGACGAGGATGTCGCCCCCCTCTGAGCCCAGCACGCCCTCGATGCCGATGTAGATGTCGCCGGCGGCGATGCCCGAATTCACCGCGCTGTTGCCGAGGTCCACGCGGACGGCGCCGAGGCCCTCGTCGTAGCGGACGAGGTCGAAGCCGGCCTCGCCCACCAGCACGTCGCCGCCCGCGCCGCCCCAGAGGTTGTCGTCGCCGTCGCCGCCATAGAGGACGTCCGCGCCGGCAGCCCCGAAGAGAAGGTCGGCACCGCCGAAGCCCCAGAGAAGGTTGTCCCCACCGTCGCCGAGCAGCAGGTCGGCGAAGGCGGAGCCCATCAGCCCCTCGATCCCGAAATAGAGGTCGTTGGCGGCATCGCCCGTGTTGTAGGTGGGATCATTCAGCCCGGCGCGCACGCCCGAGAGCGCCGTGTCGTAGCGGGCATAGTCGAAGCCCGCGCCGCCATCGAGCCAGTCCGCCCCCGTGCCACCCCAGAGGAAATCCTGCTCGCTGCCGCCGTAGAGCGTGTCCACCCCGCCGCCGCCATTCAACACGTCCACCCCGGCATTGCCGACGAGGAGGTTGCCCGCCGCATCGCCCGTCAGGATGTCGTCGAAGGCCGAACCGACCACGCCCTCGATCCCCACGAGCACGTCGCCCGCCGCGTCGCCGGTGTTCACGGCGGGGTTGCCGAGGTCCACGCGGACCGGCCCAGCCGCGTCATAGACGGCGCGGTCGAAGCCGGCGCCGCCATCCAGCACGTCGGCCCCACTCCCGCCCGAGAGGTCGTCGGCATCGTCGCCGCCGTTCAGGACGTCGTTGCCGCCGCCGCCGAAGAGCGCGTCCGCGCCGGAGAGGCCGACCAGGATGTTCGAGGCCGCGTCGCCGACCAGGATGTCCCCCTGGACCGATCCGACCATCCCATCCACCCCGATGTAGATGTCCCCGGCCGCATCGCCCGCATTCACGCCGGGATTGCCGAGGTCCGCGCGAACGCTGCCGCCATCGTCGTAGCGGGCGTAGTCGTAGCCATCGCCGCCCTCCAGCCGGTCCGCGCCCGCGCCGCCGAAGAGGTTGTCGTCCCCGAAGCCGCCGACGAGGGTGTCGTTCCCGCCGAAGCCGAAGAGGTCGTTGGCGACGTTGTTGCCGATGATCGCGTCGCTGCCGGCGCCGCCGCGCGCGTTCTCGATCGTCACGCCGGCGGCGATCGAGACGTTCCGCGTCAACCCGCCCACGTCGCTGAAGCCCTCGGGCACGAGGCTGATGACCTGATCCTGGAAATAGCCGGAGAAATCGAAGGTGTCGCGGCCGCCGGCATCCCAGACGGCGAAGACCACCTTCTGGTTCGCGCTGCCGATCTGGAACACCGTGCGGTCGGCGTTGGAATTGAAGCCGTAGGTCGTGTCGCCGGTGCGCGTCGTCATGTTGGCGCCGTAGAGGCGCTGGGCGGCGGCGATGTCGTGGATGAGCGGCGTCGCGGAGTAGAGGCCGGCGTGATAGGCGCCGGTGTTGTACGCCTCGAAGTAGCTCATCACCGAGTACTGACGCGAATCCTCGATGTAGGCGGCATCGAGCTGATAGACGGCGCCGACCGGATAGGGGCCGGGATGGGACAGGCCGATGGCGTGGCCGATCTCATGCAGGATGGTCTGAGCGCCATAGCTGCCGACCGGCATGACCCGGTTGTCCGAGTACCAGGTGTTCAGCCAGACATCCCCGGCCGCATTGCCAGGGGCGGTGGAACCGGGCCCGTAGGCGAAGGCGAAATCCACGTCCGCGAAGAACGGGTTCTGGTAGAACCCGGCGTAGAGGATCGAGGCGTTGTTGCTGTAGTCGCCCGGACTCACGCCGGAGAAGGTGATCCGCGCCACGTCCGACCAGAGCGACATGGCCACTTCGGCGGCCGTCTTCTGGAAGACGGTGAAGGGCTGGAAGGTGTAGGGAAGCCCATTGCCGCCGTCGTCGTAGAACGGCGCCGTCGCCCGATAGGCATAGGTGACGGTCGCGGCCAGACCGAGCCCGCCCCAGGCGACGTTGCCGCGGCTGATCTGCACGCCGGCCTGGGCCGCGGTGAAGCTCTGGCTGGGCGCATCGAACGGACCGTTGGCGGCAAGGGACAAGGCTGCGGACTCGTCTTCGCTCATGGCGTCTGGACCTCCCTGAAGCATCCCGTTTAGCGGACTGGAACCCGCTCCGGAATCATTTCCGCCGGTGGACCGGAAGTCTGTCCGCCAGGGCAGGGATCAGCGCCGGAGCTCCATCTCGATCGGCCCTTCCCGCTCCCCCCGGGCGAACTGGTCCACCATGGCGTTGCCGGTGTGGCCGAGATCGGCGGCGGACCCGGTCCAGACGATGCGGCCATGGTGGATCATCGCCGCGTCGTCCCCGATGCGGCGGGCGCTGGCCATGTCGTGGGTGATGGAGACGGCGGTGGCGCCTAGCCGCTTCACGCAGTCCACGATCAGCCCGTCGATCACCGCCCCCATGATCGGGTCCAGGCCAGTGGTCGGCTCGTCGAAGAAGAGAAGCTCGGGCGCGGAGGCGATGGCGCGGGCGAGGGCCACCCGCTTCTGCATGCCCCCCGACAGCTCGGCGGGGGAGAGGTCGCCGACGCTGGCGGCCAGGCCGACCGAGGCGAGCGCCTCCGCCGCCTTGTCCCGCGCCGCCGCCCGGCTGATCCGGCGGCGGGCGAGGAGCTTGAAGCAGACATTCTCCCAGACCGGCAGGGAGTCGAAGAGGGCGCCGTTCTGGAAGAGCATCCCGGTGCGATCCAGCACCGCCTCCCGCTCCCGCGCCGACATGGCCAGCACGTCCTGCCCGTCGATCTCGATCGTGCCGGCGTCGGGGGTGAGGAGGCCGAGGATGCACTTGATGGTCACGGACTTGCCGGAGCCGGAGCCGCCGAGGATGACCATGGACCGGCCGGGCATCACGTTCAGGTCCACCCCGTCCAGCACGCGCTTCGCGCCGAAGGACTTGGTCAGTCCGCGCAGCCGAATCCTCGGGATGCTATCGGACATCCGCCTCACGCCTCCCGCTCCGCGTCCGGCTACCGGAGGTCATCGCGAGAAGAACGCCTCGGTCAGCACGTAGTCCAGCGCGAGGATGAGGATGGAGGAGGAGACGACGGCGGTGGTGGTGGCCCCGCCCACGCCCTGCGCGCCGCCGCGGGAGTGGTAGCCGCAATAAGTGCCCATCAGCGCGACGACGAAGCCGAAGACCGCAGCCTTCGCCAGGCCGCTGACCACGTCCATGAGCTGGACAAACTCGACGGTCGCCCGGATGTAGGCCGCTGCGGAGAAGTTCAGCTTCAGCGTCGCGATCAGGTAGCCGCCCATCACGCCGAGAATGTCCGCCACGATCACCAGCAGCGGCATGGCAAGCGTCGCCGCCAGCAAGCGCGGGGCGACGAGGTACTTCATCGGATCGGTCGAGAGGGTGGTCAGCGCGTCGATCTGATCGGTGACGCGCATCGTCCCGATCTCCGCCGCGAAGGCGGCACCGATCCGGCCCGCGACCATCAGCCCCGCCAGCACCGGCCCCAGCTCCCGCGTGACGGAGAGGACGACGACGTTCGCGATCGCGCCCTCCGCCCCGAAGCGGGAGAAGCCGGAATAGGATTGCAGCGCCAGGACCATCCCGGTGAAGACCGCCGTGAGCGCCACGACCGGCAGGGAGAAGAAGGCGATCTCCAGGAAGGCGCGCAGGAAGAGGCGGGGGTGGAAGGGCGGGCGGACGACATGCGACAGCCCCTCGAGCCCGAAGAGGGCGATCGATCCCGCACCACGGCAGAGGGCGAGCACGGCGCGCCCGAGGGCCGCGACCCAGTCCAGGAGGGTGTTCAAGGAGCGGGCAGGTAGGCGCGCCGGTAGCGCGCCCCGAGGGAGGTTAGGATCTCGTAGCCGATCGTCCCGGCGCGCGCCGCCAAGTCATCCGGCGTCAGGCCCGGCCCGATGAGGGTAATGCTGGACCCGATCCCGATCTCCGGGTGGTCCGTCACGTCGAAGGTCGTCAGATCCATGGACACCCGGCCCGCCAGCGGGACGTCCCGCCCGCGGTGGCGGGCCACCGCCCGGCCGGACAGGGCCCGGAGATACCCGTCGGCGTAGCCCGCCGCAACGGTGGCGATCCGGGAGGGGCGATAGGCCACCCAGGAAGCCCCGTAGCCGACCGGCATGCCGGGGGGCACGTCCCGGACCTGCAGGACCGGCGCCTCCAGCGTCACGACCTGCTGCATCGGGTTCGGCCGGCCGGGGGTCGGGTTGATGCCGTAAAGGGCGCAGCCCGGCCGGGCGAGGTCCGAGGCGAAGCCGGGCCCGAGGAAGATGCCCGATGAATTGGCCAGCGACGCGGGGGCCTCCGGCAGGCGCCGCCGCGCCGCGGCGAAGCGGGTGGCCTGGGCCGCATTCAGACGGTGCCAGGGGTCGTCCGCGCAGGCGAGATGCGTCATGACAAAGCGGAGCAGCAGCCGCCGGAGCGGAGAGGGGTCCTCCGCGAGCGCGGCGGTCTCCTTCGCCGAAAGGCCCAGCCGGTTCATCCCCGTGTCGATGTGAAGGATGGCGTCGTGCGGCCCCTGGGCCGGGATCTCGGCCGCGCCCCAGGCGGCCACGTCTTGCGGGGTGTTGAGGACGGGGGTGAGGTCGGCATCCCCGTCCTCCTCCGGCCGGAAGCCGTTGAGGACGGCGATCATCGGCCCGGGTCCGACCGCGGACCGCAGGGCCATGCCTTCCGCGAGGTGCGCGACGAAGAAGTGGCGGCAGCCCGCATCCCGCAGGGCCCGCCCAACCGGCGCGGCGCCCAGTCCGTAGGCGTCCGCCTTCACCACGCCGGCGACATCCGCCCCGTGCCGCGCCCGCAGCGACCGCCAGTTGTCGGCGATCGCGCCGAGATCGACGGTCAGCAGGCCCGCCGGATCAGTAGGCATCCTGCTCGTCATGCGTCTGGTCGAGGTCGCCGAAGCGGGTGAACTCGCCCTCGAAGAAGAGGCGGATGGTGCCGGTGGGGCCGTGGCGCTGCTTCGCGATGATCAGCTCGGCCTTGTTGTGCGCCTGCTCCATGTCCTTCTGCCACTTCTCCGACGCCTCCGAGAATTTCTCGGCGTTGTCGAAGGCCAGCTCCTTCGGCATCCGCTGGGCGAGGTAGTACTCGTCGCGGTAGACGAACATCACGACGTCCGCGTCCTGCTCGATCGAGCCGGATTCGCGCAGGTCTGCCAATTGCGGCCGCTTATCCTCCCGCTGCTCCACTTGGCGGGAGAGCTGGGACAGGGCGATCACCGGGACCGACAGCTCCTTCGCGATCGCCTTCAGTCCCTGGGTGATCTGGCTGATCTCCTGCACCCGATTCTCCGGCCGCGTGCCGGCCGCCGGGCGCATGAGCTGGAGGTAGTCCACGATGATGAGGTTCAGCCCCTTCGTCCGCATCAGCCGCCGGCAGCGGGTGCGGAGTGCGGAGATGGTGATGGCCGGCGTGTCGTCGATGAACAGGGGCATGGAGGCGAGCTCCCGGCTCACCTCCACGAACTTGTCGAAGTCGCGCTGCGCGATGTCACCGCGCCGGATGCGGTCGCCGGACACGCGGGACTGCTCGGACAGGATACGGGTGGCGAGCTGGTCGGCGCTCATCTCGAGGGAGAAGATCGCGACGCCGCCCCGGACCACGGCGTTCGGGTCCTTGTCGAGCGCCTCCCGCTGGATCGCCTTCGCGGCGCCGAAACCCATTTTCACGGCCAGGGCCGTCTTGCCCATGGCCGGGCGCCCCGCGAGGATCAGCAGGTCCGAGGGGTGCAGCCCGCCGAGCTTGCTGTCCACGTCCCGGAGCCCGCAGGAGAGGCCGGAGACGCCGCCCGGGGTGGAGAAGGCGTGCTCCGCCAGCTCCACCGCCGCGGTCAGTGCCTTCTCGAAGGACACGAAGCCGCCCTCGGACGACCCGTCGGTCGCAAGGTCGAACAGCGCCTGCTCCGCCGCCTCGAGCTGCATCTTGCCGTCGAGCTCGGGCTCCGCGCCGAAGGCCCGGTTCACCACCACCTCACCGAGGTCGATCAGCTGGCGGCGCAGGAAGCAGTCGAAGATGACGCGGCCGTACTCGCCGGCGTTGATGATGCCGACCATCGCCGTGAGGAGCTGGGCCAGGTAGGCCGGGCCGCCTACCTCGTCCAGCAGGCCGGAATGCTCGAACTCCGCGCGCAGCGTGACGACGTCGGCCAGCTGGCCGGCCTCGATCCGGCGCTGGATCGCCTTGTAGATGCGGCCATGGACGGGGTCGGCGAAGTGCTCGTCGGCCAGGAACTCGGAGACGCGCTCATAGGCCTTGTTGTTGGCCAGCAGGGCGCCGAGCAGGGCCTGCTCGGCCTCGACGTTCGAGGGGGGGAGGCGCTGGGAGAGGCCCAGGAGGCCGCCGCCGGCCGGCTCGGCGATCGCGTCGAAGGCGTTCATGCCCCCACCTTAGCCCGGTCCGGCCCCCGGCGTCGCGCCTCCGGGCTGGGGACGACGGTGGATCATGTGGATATGTTCGCGGCCCGCTCCGCCGCGACCATGTAGTCACGGGTCAGGGGCAGGGCGTCCACCCGGCGGGCGAGCTGCATCTGCCAGTTCATGTGCCCCCAGCGGCGGAAGGACAGCTCCGCGGCCGAGAGGTAGAACTCGAACATCCGGCAGAAGCGCTCGTCATACAGGGTCCGGATCGCGTCCCGGTTCGCCGCGAAGCCGGCCCGCCAGTGGGCGATGGTGCGGGCGTAGTGCAGGCGCAGGATCTCGATGTCGGTGATCCAGAGGCCCGCCTTCTCGACCGCCGGCACCACCTCGGACAGGGCGGGGGAGTAGCCGCCGGGGAAGATATAGCGCTCCAGCCAGGGGCTGGTGGTGGCCGGGCCCTCCGACTGGCCGATCGAATGGACCAGCGCCACCCCGTCCTCCCGCAGCACGTCCCGCACGGTCCGGAAGAAGGCGCCGTAGTGGTTCACCCCCACGTGCTCGAACATGCCGACGGAGACGATGCGGTCCACGGGCCGGTTCCAGGCGCGGTAGTCCATCAGCTCGAAACGGACCCGGCCGGACAGTCCGGCTTCCTCCGCCCGGCGGCGGGACTCGGCCAGCTGCTCCTCCGACAGGGTCAGCCCCGTGACCCGTGCGCCGAAGTCCCGCGCGAGGGTCAGCGCCATCCCGCCCCAGCCCGAGCCGATGTCCAGCACCTCCAGGCCGGGGCGGTCCAGACGGAGCTTCGCGGCGATGTGGCGCTTCTTCAGCGCCTGGGCGTCGGCCAGGGATTCTGCCCCGGTCGGGAAGTAGGCGCAGGAATACTGCCGGTCGGGATCGAGGAAGAGAGCGTAGAGCCGCCCGTTCAGGTCGTAATGGTGGGCCACGTTGCGCCGGGACCGCGCGGCGGGGTTGAACTGCCGGATGCGCCGGCCGGCCCAGCGCAACGCCTCCCCGATGCGCGCCGCGGGATGCGTGCCGCCCTCGTGCAGGTTGAGGAAGAGCAAGTCCAGCAGCTCATGAAGCGTGGCGTCGAAGGGCTCGATGTCGCCGTCCATGTAACCCTCCCCGAAGCCGAGGGAGGGTTTCCAGAGGAGGCGATGGAGGGCGCGGCGGTTCGTGAGGGCCATCCCGGCCGCGGGACCGGGCGTGCCGCCGTAGCGCCGCACGGCGCCATCCGGGAACCGGACGGTCAGCGTGCCGAGCCGGATCAGGCGGGAGAGCAGCGAATCGAGCAGCGGCCCCAGCATGGCGTCACCATGCTGTAACTGTGCCGGGGCAGCAGCAACCTTTCCTAAACGGAACGCGCCCGCCCGGTTCCCCGGGCGGGCGCGCTCTTCAGGGGGCCACGGCGCCGGGGCGCCGCGGTGCGGATCAGTCGCGGGCGGCGCCCAGCTCGGACAGCTCGGCGGCCAGCTCGGCCTCCAGGCTCGCCTCCTCGGCCTCCTGCTCGGCGCGCAGGTCCTCGCCGCGCGCCTGCTTCTCGGCCTCTTCCAGCGAACGGGCAATGTTCACCTGGACGGGGATCGAGAGCTCCGGGTGCAGGGCCACCTGCACCGTCACGACGCCGAGGTTCTTGATCGGGGCCGGCATGATGACCTGGTCGCGCTCGATGACCAGGCCGGACTCCTTGCAGGCCTCCGCGATGTCGCGGGCGGAGACGGAGCCGTAGAGGGCGCCGCTCTCGCCGGCGGAGCGCAGCAGGACCACGGAGAGGCCCTCCATGCGCTCGGCCACGCGCTCCGCCTCCTCGCGGGCGCGCAGGTTGCGCGCCTCCAGCTCCGCCCGCTGCGCCTCGAAGCGCTTCAGGTTGTCGGCGCTGGCGCGGATGGCCTTGCCCTGGGGCAGGAGGAAGTTGCGCGCATAGCCGGGCTTCACCTTCACGGTCTCGCCCATCTGGCCGAGCTTCGGCACGCGCTGCATCAGGATGACGTCGATCATGGTCGGTGTCCCCCGATCAGTCGTTGATGACGTAGGGCAGCAGCGCCAGGAAGCGGGCGCGCTTGATGGCATTCGCCAGCTCGCGCTGCTTCTTGGCGGACACCGCCGTGATGCGGGACGGTACGATCTTGCCGCGCTCGCTCAGGAAACGGGAGAGCAGGCGCACGTCCTTGTAGTCGATCTTCGGCGCGTTCGGGCCGGAGAAGGGGCAGGACTTGCGGCGGCGGTAGAAGGGCCGGCGGGCACCAACGGCCGGGCGGCGCGCGGCGGGGGTCAGGTCGGTCGATTCGGACATGGCTGATTACTCCTCGCCGCCCATGGGCTCGAGCTCGTCACGCGAGCGGGCCCGGAACTCCTCGCGGTCGTCGCCGCGCTCACGGCCACGGCCCGAACCGAAGCGGCCGGCCGGCCGGGGGCCGCGGAAGCCGCGGTCACGGTCCCGGTCCTCGCCGCGCTTGGCCAGGATCGCGGAGGGCTCCTCGTTGATCGTCTCGATCCGCAGCGTCATGTGGCGCAGCACGTCCTCGTGCAGGCCGAGCTGGCGCGCGGTCTCCTTCTCGGCGGCCGGCGTGCAGTCCAGGCCCAGCAGCATGTAGTGGGCCTTGCGGTTCTTCTTGATCTTGTACGCGAGGCCGCGAAGGCCCCAGTACTCGCGCTTGCGGACCTCGCCGCCGGCCTCGCCGACGATGCCGGCGACCTGGTCGGCGATCGCCTCGACCTGGGCCTGCGTGAGGTCGTTCCGTGCGAGCAGCACGGTTTCATAAAGTGGCATCGGGTTCCCTTCGGATGTCTCAGCCCGGGGCCGGCGCGGGATGCGATGGCGGAATGGGCATAGCCGCGCGCGATGCCTCGCGCCCGGCAGGGGAGGCGGCGTGTAGCCGGGGCGTGGGCGCGCTGCAAGGGCCGCGCGCCCGGTCCAACGCTCCGGTAACATTGTTGCGCGGCGGGGTCCTGCCCCGGCTCTGCCGCAATGCCGCCGCAGCCCGCCCTTTCCATACCCTTTCAGCGGAATGGAACCGCGCGGCTCCTCGTGCGCTTCCGACATCGCTGGTGAACAAGGAAGGGAACCTGCATGCCCACGCTCCCCCGTCTCGCGCTCGTCGCCGCCCTGGCGCTCGGCGCGCCGCTCTTCGCCGGTAGCGCCTCGGCCGCGCCGGCCTCGGCCGCCCCGATGATCGGTGCCGCGGTCGCCGATCAGAGCCTCGTGGAGGATGTGCGCTACGTCACGCGCTGCCGCCCGCGGATCGTCTCCCGCCGCGACCGTTTCGGCCGTCCGGTGACGGTGCGGCGCGAGGTCTGCCGCCGGGTCTGGGTCGGCCGCGGCCGCTACTAGGCCACGGCGCCGCCGCGGCGCCGTCGTCCGGAACGGGCGGGGAGGGTCCGGGAGCACGCCTCCCGGACCGTCTCGCCGTGGTTGACAGCCCGGTGGTGCGGCCCTACCCCGCCGCGCCGCGTTCCCGGGAGGTCTCGAACCACATGGCCATCGCCTTCGTCTTTCCCGGCCAGGGCAGTCAGGCCGTCGGCATGGGCCGCGACCTCGCCGCCGCCTTCCTCCCGGCGCGGGAGGTCTTCGAGGCGGTGGACGAGACCCTCAAGCAGAACCTCTCCCGCCTCATGTTCGAGGGGCCAGCCGAAGAGCTGACCCTCACCGCCAACGCGCAGCCCGCGCTGATGGCCGTCTCGCTGGCGGTGCTCCGCGTGCTGGAGAAGGAGGGCGGGATCGACCTGCGGACGAAGGTCGCCCTCGTCGCTGGCCACTCGCTCGGGGAATATTCCGCCCTCGCCGCCGCCGGCGCGCTCGACGTGCCGCAGGCCGCCCGGTTGCTGCGGCTGCGTGGGGACGCCATGCAGAAGGCGGTCCCCGCCGGCACCGGCGCCATGGCCGCCCTGCTGGGCGCCGAGATGGAGCAGGCCGCCGCCATCTGCGCCCGCGCCGCCGAGGATCCCGTGACCGGCGAGACCGAGGTGGTCCAGGCCGCCAACGACAATGGCGGCGGGCAGGTCGTGATCTCCGGCCACAAGGGCGCCGTGGAGCGCGCGGTTGAGCTGGCGAAGGCGGAGGGCATCCGCCGCGCCATGATCCTGCCCGTCTCCGCTCCCTTCCACTGCGCCCTGATGGCCCCGGCCGCCGACGCGATGGGAGAGGCGCTGGAGCGCGACCCGCCGAAGGCCCCGGCGATCCCCGTGATCGCCAACGTGACTGCCGACAAGGTGACGGACCCCGACACGATCCGCGACCTGCTGGTCCGGCAGGTCACCGGCACCGTCCGCTGGCGGGAATGCGTGGCCGCCATGGCGACGATGGGCTGCGACACCTTCGTCGAGGTCGGCTCCGGCAAGGTCCTGACCGGCCTGATGAAGCGCAACGCGCCCGAGGCCCGCGCCCTCGCCTGCGGCACGCCCGCCGAGATCGAGGCCGTGCTGAAGGCCCTGTGACACCGGTCGCCACCCTCTCCGACACGCCCGACGAGGCCGCGATCGGGGCGGTCCTGCGCGGCCTCTCCGCCTTCAACGAGGCGGCGGTCGGGGGCGGCCCGCTCCAGGGACCGCCGCTCTTCGTGTTCCTGCGGGACGGGGAGGCGGGGGAGGCCCTCGGCGGGCTGGTCGGCCGGGTCTATGGCGGCTGGCTCTATGTGGAGCTGCTCTACCTGCCGGAGGCGCTGCGCGGCGGCGGCTGGGGCCGCCGCCTCATGGGGATGGCCGAGGAAGAGGCGCGGCGCCGCGGCCTCTTCGGTATTCGCCTGTCCACCTATTCCTTCCAGGCCCGCGGCTTCTACGAGGGGCTCGGCTACGCCGTGTACGGGGAATTGCCGGACTGCCCGCCCGGCCATGTGATGTACGCGCTGGCCAAGCGCCTCGCACCTTTGGGAGACGCCTGAATGTTCGACCTGACCGGCAAGGCCGCCCTCGTTACCGGCGCCACGGGCGGCATCGGCGCCGCGATCGCTCGCGCCCTGCACGCCCAGGGCGCGCGCGTCGCCCTGACCGGCCGGCGGGAGGCGGAGCTGCAATCCCTCGCCGCCGAGCTGGGCGAGCGTGCCCTGATCGCCCCCGCCGACCTCTCCGACCCCGCCGCCCCGGCCGCGCTGGTGGAGAAGGTGGAGGCCGAGTTCGGCGCCCTCGACATCCTGGTGAACAATGCCGGGCTGACGCGGGACGGGCTCGCGCTTCGGATGGGCGACAAGGACTGGTCCGACGTGATCGAGGTCGACCTGACCGCCCCCTTCCGCCTGGCGCGCGCGTCCCTGCGCGGGATGATGAAGCGCCGCTCCGGCCGGATCATCTCGATCGCCTCCATCGTCGGCGTCACCGGCAATCCGGGCCAGGCGAACTACGCCGCCGCCAAGGCCGGGCTGATCGGCATGAGCAAGGCGCTGGCCCAGGAGGTGGCGCCCCGCGGCGTGACGGTGAATGTGGTGGCGCCCGGCTTCATCAAGACCGCCATGACGGACGCGCTGAACGACGCCCAGAAGGCGACGCTGATGGGCCGCATCCCCATGGGCCGCATGGGCGCCTCCGAGGACATCGCGGCGGCCGTCACCTACCTCGCCTCGAACGAGGCGGCCTGGGTGACGGGCGTGACGCTGCACGTGAACGGCGGCATGGCGATGATCTGAGGGCGGCGGGCCGGACGTTCCGGCTCGCACCCCGCCGCGCTACCCTGGCCGGGCAGGACCGGGGATCCCATGCCCAGCGACGCCGCGCCGCCCTTCCTCTTCGATTCCCCAATCTGCGCGTGCGCGTCGCGACCATCCCGGGCGATGACGGCACGCTGGTCATCACCTTCCCGAGCTATGACCGCGAGGCCCGGCGCGACGGCCCCGCCTTCGCCGAGCGCCTGTTGCGGCGCCACGGCCTCTCCGCGATCCACGTCACCGTCGGCTGGAGCCACTGGTTCCAGGTGCCGGAAACCGACGCGGCACTGGCCGCCATCCGCGCCGTCGCCCGCTCCTTCCGGCGCGTGGTGACCTATGGTTCGAGCATGGGCGGCTACGCCGCCGCGGCCTGCAGCCGCGGGGTGGGCGCGCACGCGATCCTCGCCCTCTGCCCGCAGATCTCGGTGGATCGCGCCAAGGTGCCCTGGGAGCCGCACTGGGCGGAGGCGGCCGCGCGGATCGCGGCGACGACGGGTTTCGGGCGCGACGACATGGCGTCCAACCTCGCCCGTGACGCCGCGCTGCACCTCGTCTTCGATCCGCGCATGCGGGATGCGCGGCACGCGGCGCCTCTTCTGGCGCTGTCCGCCCGACCCCGGCCTCTTCTCCTGCCCTTCTCAGGCCACTCCGTCGGGGAATTCCTGCGGGATGCCGGTGCGCTTCGCGGCTACGTGCTGTCGGTGCTTCGGGGCGAGGGCGGGGCGGAGGCGGCGGCGCGGCGCGCGGTCCGCCCCTGGCGGCGCGGGAGCGCCACCTGGTGGATGAACCTCTCGCTCCGCGCTCAGCGCCGTCCAGCCCTGGCGGTCGCGGCCGCCCGACGGGCGCTGGAGCTCGCGCCGGAGAACGAGCACGCCCTGCGGGCCCTCGGCGACGCGCACCGGGCGGCGGGGGATGCGGCCCAGGCGGCCCGGCTCTACGCCGGGCTCGTGACGCGTGCGCCCCGCAACGGCCTTTACCGGCTGTTGCTGGCGGATTCGCTCCTGCGCACGGGGCACGTCTCCCAGGCGGCGAAGGCCTATGCGGCGGCCGCGGGGCTTCGCCCGGATGATCACCGGCCGCAGATCGGCCTCTGCGCGGCGCTCGCCATCGCGGGCAAGACGGCCTCGGCGCGGGCCGCCCTGGAGCGCGCCAAGGTCCTCGGCGCGCCGCGTGAGGTGCTGAGGCGGGCGGGTGAGGGCCTCTCGCCGGCCGTGCCGGGGAGAGCGGCCGCCGGCTGATCCCGCCTGCGGTGGCCATCTCGGCGGCCGCCCCGCCCCCGGAATGCCCGGGTGCGGCAGCACGGGCCGGGGGCGCGGCGTGCGGACCGGAACCGGCCCGGCGGGACCGGGCGCTCGCTGCTTGACGGTGCCGGGACGCGGCGCCCAGGCTCGCGCCAACGTCCAGGGATTCCTCTTCGTGATGGCAGGCCGTCGCCTCTTCGGGCTCTCCGCGGCGGCACTCGCCGCGGCGCCCCTCGCCGCGCGGGCGCAGTCCTTCCCCGCCCGCCCGCTGCGCCTCGTCGTGCCCTTCCCGGCGGGCGGGGCGAGCGACATCATCGGCCGCACCCTCGCCGCCCATATGGCCGAGACGCTCGGCCAGCCGGTGGTCGTGGACAACCGGCCCGGCGCGAACACGGCCATCGGGGCGGAGGCGGTGGCGCGGGCGGCGCCGGACGGCCACACCCTCCTGCTCAGCACGCCGACCACCCTCGCGATCGCGCCGCATCTCGGCACGCCGCTGCCCTATCGGGTGGAACAGCTCGCCCAGGTCGGGCTGGTGGTGCGGATGCCCTTCGTGATGGTGTCGTCGCTGCTCTACCCACCCGATACGGTCCAGGCGGTGATCGCCGACGCGAAGGCACGACCCGGCGCGGTGAATTTCGCCAGCCACGGCCGGGCCGGCTCCGCCCATCTCGTCGGGGAGCTGTGGCGGACGGCCGCGGGCGTGGACATCGTGCCGATCCATTACACCGGCAACGCGCCCGCCACGGTGGACATCGTCGCCGGCCGCGTGCAGCTGATGTTCGACGGCAGCCCGACCGCGCTGGCCGCCCACCGCAACCGTCAGATGCGGGCCTTGGCGATCATGAGCGAGCGCCGCTCCCCCCTGGCCCCCGACGTCCCGACGATGGAGGAGGCCGGCCTGCCCGGTCTCACCGCCTACAGCTGGTACGGCGTCAGCGCGCCCGCCGGCACGCCGGAGCCGGTCATGGCGCGGCTGGAAGGGGCCGTGGCACGGGCCGTGGCCGATCCCGCGGTGCGCAACCGCTTCATCGCGGACGGGCTGGAACCGACGCCGATGGACCGCGCCGGCTACGTCCGGATGGTGGCGGAGGAATCCGACAAGTGGCGGCGCGTGATCGAGCCGCTGAAGGGGCAGTTCGAGTAGCCGCCATGCCCGAGGAAATCGTCTACGTCGCCGAGCTGAACATCGCCCCGGTCGACCTGCCCGGCTTCTCCGATTGGTATGCCGGGCGCCACGCGCCGGACCTCTACCAGCTCGGCTTCCGCACCTGCACCTCCTACCGGGGCGTCGCGGGGGCGATGGACGTGGTGGACGTCTACGAGGCCGCGTCCTGGGACATCGTGGACAGCGACGGGTATCGCCGCATGAAGGCGAAGGACCTTCATGCCGCCCCGGCCTGCAAGCCCCGCACGGACTGGACCCATACGATCTACAACTACTCCCCGCGCGTCCCGGCCGCCCGGCATCCGTTGGACGCGGACTGGATCACCCTGGTCCGTTTCGGCGCAGGGGAGGCGGAGGAGGACGCGGTTGCCGCCTGGCTGCTCGAGGAGGGGGAGGCGGCCTATGCGGCGCTCGGCGCCCGCAGCGTCCGGCTGGTCCGGCGCGGGAAGGATCACCCCACCCTCAAGAGCCGCCGCGCCCGCTGTGCCCTGCTGGCCGAATGGGCGCAGGAGCCGCCCGAGGCGGGGCGGGACCTGTCCCTCCTGCCGCCCGGGATCGCCGGGGCTCTGCGGCCGGACGATCCCTTCACCGGCTTCCGCCTTTATCCCTGGCCCGATGCCGTCGCCTTGCGTCAGCGGGTGGGATAGCGGGACAACCCGGGGCCTGTTCCGGCGCTAAGCTCCGGGCGGGAGGGACGCCGTCTTCTTTGACGCGTGAAACTTCCATGTTAGACGCCGCGCCGGCCAGGCGCCGGGACTCCACCAGGACCCCGGCCGCCGGCGCAGGATCAGACCGCCGGCGGAGGCCCGCCGGGGTGCCACGGGACCGGCGGGAACCGCCGCAGGAGAGAGAAGCGCGATGAGCGAGACCGCCGACCGGGTGAAGAAGATCGTCGTGGAGCACCTCGGCGTCGAGGAGGCGAAGGTGACGCCGGAGGCGTCCTTCATCGATGACCTCGGTGCCGACAGCCTCGACACGGTCGAGCTGGTCATGGCCTTCGAGGAGGCCTTCGGGGTCGAGATCCCCGACGACGCCGCCGAGAAGATCACCACCGTCGGCGACGCCATCAAGTACATCGACGAGCACAAGACCGCCTGATCGGCGGACCGGCCGGGCGCCGGCGACCCCCCCCCGGGGGTCGTGGCGCAGCGGCCGGACGGGGCGGCCCGCCCCGCGCGGGACAGCCCGCCAGTCAAGGACCGGAGCGCCCCCGCCGCGGCGGGCGAGATGCTTCCGGCGGGAGAAGCCAGAGCGTGTTTGCCCATCTGTCCGCGCCCCGTCGCGTCGTCGTCACCGGCATGGGCATCGCCTGCCCGCTCGGTCTCGGCGTGGAACGCGTTTGGAAGCGGATGCTGGCCGGGGAATCCGGCATCCGCGCCATCCAGTCCTTCGACGTGGCGAACCTGCCCGCGAAGATCGCCGGCACCGTGCCCGCGGGCACGAAGGCCGATGGCGGCCTGGATCTGGCCGAGTGGATCCCGGTCAAGGACCAGAAGAAGATGGACCGCTTCATCCAGCTCGCGCTGGTGGCGGCCACCGAGGCGGTCGAGGATTCCGGCTGGATGCCGGAGAACGAGGAGGATCGCCGCGCCACGGGCGTGATGATCGGCTCCGGCATCGGCGGCCTGCAGACGATCTACGAGGCGTCGCTCCAGATCGGCGCCGGCAAGCACCGGCGCATCTCGCCCTTCTTCATCCCCTCCGCGCTGATCAACCTCGCCTCCGGGCACGTCTCCATCAAGTACGGCTTCAAGGGCCCGAACCACTCGGTGGTGACGGCCTGCGCGACGGGGGTGCATGCCCTCGGCGACGCGGCGCGGCTCATCGCGCTGGGCGATGCCGACGTCATGGTGGCCGGCGGGGCCGAGGCCGCGGTGACGGAGCTCGGCATGGCCGGCTTCTCCGCCTCCCGCGCCCTGTCCACCGGCTTCAACGACACCCCGCCGCAGGCGTCCCGCCCCTGGGACAAGGATCGCGACGGCTTCGTCATGGGTGAGGGCGCCGGCGTCCTCGTGCTCGAGGAGCTGGAGCACGCGAAGGCGCGGGGCGCGAAGATCTACGGCGAGGTGATCGGCTACGGCATGTCCGGCGACGCCTATCACATCACCGCCCCGGCCGAGGGGCACGAGGGCGCTTTCCGTGCCATGACCGCCTGCCTCGCCTCCGCGGGCACGGCGCCCGGCGAAGTCCAGTACATCAACGCCCACGGCACCAGCACGCCGCTTGGCGACGACCTGGAGCTGGAAGCGGTGGAGCGGCTTTTCGGGGACGACGCGAAGGGTGTTGCCATGTCCTCCACCAAGTCTGCGATCGGCCACCTTCTGGGTGCGGCCGGCGCGGTGGAGGCGATCTTCTCCCTCCTGGCGATCCGGGATGGGGTGGCACCGCCCACCCTGAACCTCGACGAGCCCTCCCGCGCCTCGGTCATCGACCGCGTCGCGAACGAGGCCCAGGAGCGGAAGATCGAGGTGGCGTTGTCCAACTCCTTCGGCTTCGGCGGGACGAACGCCTCCATCCTCTTCCGCCAGGCCGCCTGACCGGCGCTTGACCGCGCGCCGCAGGATTGATCCTCCGCCGACATGATCGGCGGAGGGGGAGATGCGGCGGCTGGAGCCCGCGGCCTGCTGTCCCGCACCTTCGTGGGCGAGAACGGGCTGGACTGCTGCTCCGGCAGCGTCCGCCTCGCCGCCGCGCTGGCCCCCGGAGTGCCGCGCCTTCGTCCCCACGCGGGACTGATGGCCCGGACGCGGGAGACCCGCTCGCCAATCCGGGTGGAATGCTCCATCTCTCCGGCATGAACGAAACGGTCCCCTCGGACGGCGCGCGCGCATGAGGTGGTTTCTCCGCGCCCTGCTGGTCCTGGTCCTGCTGGTCGCCCTCGTGGCCGGCGGCGCCGGCTGGTATGCCTGGAACCGCTACACCGCGCCGGGGCCGCTGCAGGCCCCGGCCCAGGCGCTGGTCCCGCGCGGCGGGACGGAGCAGATTGCCGAGGCGCTCGGCCGCGCCGGCGTCGTGGAATCGCCCCGTGATTTCGCCCTCGCCGCCCTCGTGACGCGCGGAGAGGGAGCCTTGCGGGCCGGGGAATACGTCTTTCCCGCCGGGGCCTCCCTGCGGGACGTGCTCGTCGTCCTGCGGACGGCCCGGCCGATCCAGCGCCGCCTCACGATCCCGGAGGGGCTGACCGCCCGCCAGATCGTCGCCCTGATCGACCGCGCGGACGGCCTGACCGGCGATACCCCGCCGATCGAGGAGGGGGCGGTCCTGCCCGAGACCTACCTCTTCCAGTACGGTGAGACGCGCGCCGCCATCATCCGCCGCGCCACCGCCGCCATGCAGGAGGCGCTGCGCGAGGCCTGGGCCTCCCGCGCGCCGGACCTCCCCATCTCCTCCCCGCGGGAGGCGCTGGTGCTGGCGAGCATCGTGGAGCGCGAGACCGGCCAGGAATCCGAGCGGCCCCGCGTCGCCTCGGTCTTCGTGAACCGCCTCCGCCGCAACATGCCGCTGCAATCCGACCCCACGGTGGCCTATGCGGCAGGGGAGGGGGCGCCGCTGGACAGGCCCCTGACCCGGGCGGACCTGGACCGCGACCACCCCTTCAACACCTACCGCAACCGCGGCCTGCCGCCGGCGCCGATCGCCGCCCCGGGCAAGGAGGCGCTGCGCGCCGTCACGCGGCCGGAGGCGACCGACCTTCTCTTCTTCGTGGCGGACGGCACCGGCGGCCACGCCTTCGCCCGCACGCTGGAGGAGCACAACCGCAACGTCGCCCGCTGGCGGGAGGTGGAGCGGGGCCGCGCCGGCGGGGCCGCACCGCCCCCGGGCCAGGCGGCCCCTGCGGCGCCGGCCCCCGCGCGCTGACCAAGGCCTGACAGAATCCGCGTGACCCAGGCGGCGCTCCTGCGCGGCTGGCCGCTCTGGTGGCGGTTGCTGCTCATCTCCGCCCTCTGGGGCTCGGCCTTCCCGGTCGTGCGCTACGCGGCCCGCTCCATGTCGCCCTTCGCGCTGGGCTTCGCGCGCGGCGCGGTGGCGGCCGTGGCGGTGATCGCGGTGGCGCTCGTCGCCCGCGCACTGACCGGGCTGCGGGGCGGCTTCCTTCGGAACGGCCTTGTCGTGGGCACGCTGAACGGCTGGCTGCCGAACACGATGACGGCGGCGGCGCTGGTGACCCTCGCCGCGGCCTCCGCCGCGCTCATCCAGTCGGTCGCGCCGCTTTTCGTCGCGCTGCTCTCCGTCGCCTTCCTGCCGGAGGAGCGGCCGGGACCGCGCACCTTCCTCGGCCTCGGGCTGGGCCTCGTGGGCATCGGCATCATCCTCGGGCCCGCGGCCCTGGCCGGCGGGGCGGGGCTGCTGGCCGGGGGGCTGATGCTCGCCACGGCGCTCTCCTATGCCTGCGGCACCGTCTATGTGCGCCGGGTCCGCCCGGGCTCGCCGCTCGCCCTCTCGGCGGGGCAGCAGCTCTTCGGGGCGACGGGGGCGGGGCTCCTGTCTCTGCTGTTCGATCCGCCCGCGGCGCTGGCCCAGCCGGTCCCGGTCTGGGTCGCGGTGCTCTGGATCGGCGTCCTCACCTCGGCCGTGCCACTGACCCTTTACCTCTCCCTCGTGCAACGGGCGCGGGCGACGGACGCCTCGATGACCGGCTACCTCCAGCCGGTTTTCGCCGCCCTGTTCGGGGCGGCGCTGCTGGAGGAGTGGCCGGAGACGCGGGTTCTGGCCGGCGGCGCGGTGGTGCTGGCAGGGGTTTGGCTGGCCACGACGGGAAAAAGCGGCCGTTGATCGACGCCGGACCCTTTCACCGGCCAAGCTGCACCCCCATACAGGCGCCACATTAACGAAAGGACATGTTCCGCGTGGAAGCCGAAGTTCTCATCGCCCTGGCGGCCCTCATCGGGATGGAGGTCGTCCTCGGGATCGACAACCTCGTCTTCATCGCGATCCTCACGAACCGGCTTCCACCGGAACGCCGCCGCTCCGCCCGCCTGATCGGCCTTGGCCTGGCGGTGGTGATGCGGCTGGGCATGCTCGGCGGCGTCGGCTGGCTGATGTCGCTGACGCAGCCGCTTCTCTACGGCTTCTCCGGCAAGGACCTGATCCTTCTGCTCGGCGGCCTCTTCCTGATCGGCAAGGCGGTGACGGAGATCCACCACCGCGTGGACCCGAACGCGCAGGAGCAGACGCACAAGGCCGACGCCGTCACCGCCTCGTTCGGCATGACGGTGTTCCAGATCATCCTCATCGACATGGTCTTCAGCGTGGACAGCATCCTGGCCGCGGTGGGACTGACGCAGGTCATGTGGGTGATCGTCGTCGCCATCCTCGTGTCGGTGGCGGTGATGCTGCTCTCCATGGATGCGCTGTCCAACTTCATGGAGAAGAACCCGACCGTCGTGATGCTGGCCCTCGCCTTCCTCGTGATGATCGGGATGGTCCTGGTCGCGGAGGGCATCGGCTATCACATGCCGAAGGGCTTCGTGTACGTCGCCATGGCCTTCGCCGCCGGCGTGGAGGGCCTGAACATCTGGGCCCGCCGCGCCACGGACCGGCGCACCGCGGCGGCGCCGCGGACCACCGGCCCTACGACGACGACCGTTTCGCAGGAAGTCCACTGAGCCAGCGAGCGGGCACCATCCCCAGCGCCCGCGCCGCCACGTAGATGGCGCGCGGGAAGACGATCCGGGTGCGGCCGGCGGCGATGCCGGCCAGCGTGCGACGCGCCGCCTCCTCCGGTTCCATGAGAAGGGGCATGGGAAAGCGGTTCGGCGCGGTCATTGGCGTGCGGACGAAGCCCGGGCAGACCGCGTGGAGCCGAACGCCGTCGCGCCGGGCAACGGGGTCCGTCGCCTCTACCCAGCGCTGCAGCGCCGCCTTGGAGGCGCAGTAGGCCGGCGCGCCGGGCGAGACGAGGAAGGCCGCGATGGAGGTGATCGCCGCGATCCGCCCGCGCACGCTGTCCGCGTCCGGCGGCTGGGCGCGTATCGCCTCCAGCGCCGGCAGCATCACGTTCAGCGCACCGGTCAGGTTCACCTCGAAGATGGCGCGGACCTGGGACGGCGATTCGGTGCCGTCCCCCGTGCCGGCGGAGGTGCCGGCGTTGGCGATCAGCAAGTCGAGCGGCCCGGCGCCGCGCACCCAGGCCTCGGCCGCCGCGGCGTCGCGCACGTCGAAGGCGGTCTCGGCCACCTCGGCGCCCGCCTCCCGGCAGGCTGCGGCGGTGCCCGCCAGCCGCGCCGCATCGCGTCCGGCGAGGTGCAGCACTTGGCCTGGCCCGGCGAGCGTCCGGGCCAGCGCCGCGCCGATCCCGGAGGAGGCGCCGGTGATCGCCGCGCGCGGCCAGGGGTGGGGAGCTTCTTGCGCCAAACCGCCTCCCGCGCCAAAGGGCCGCGCATGGCCATCCGATCCATGACCGGCTTCGCCCGCGCCGCGGGCACCCTGCCGGACGGTTCCTCCTTCGCCTGGGAGCTGCGCAGCGTCAACGGCCGGGGGCTCGACGTCCGGCTGCGACTTCCACCCGGTCTGGACGCGCTGGAGAGCCCATTGCGGGAGGCGGCGGCCGCCCGCTTCGCCCGCGGCAACATCAGCGCCAACCTGACCGTGAAGCGGGAGGATCGGGCGCCCCGCCTGACCCCCGATCCCGTCGCGCTGGAGCGGGCGATCGCGCTGGTCGAGGAGGTGGCGGCCATGCTCCCTGGCGCCGCCCCTGCACGGCCCGAATCGGTCCTCGCCCTGCCCGGCGTCCTCAAGACCGAGGTGGAGATCCCGGACGAGGCCGCCGAGGCCGCCCGCCGCGCCGCGATCCTCTCGGGCTTCAACACGGCGCTGGAGGACCTCTTCCACTCCCGCGCCGCGGAAGGGGCGAAGCTTCACCTCATCCTGACGACGCTGCTGGACGAGATCGAGGCGCTGCGGGGGGCGGCCGTGGCGGAGGCCGCCCGCCAGCCCGAGGCGCACCGCGCCCGCCTGAGCGCCGTGCTGGCGGAGTTGCTGGAGGGCGAGCGCCGCGTGCCGGAGGACCGGCTGGCCGCCGAGGTCGCGCTGCTCGCCGCCCGCTCCGACGTGCGGGAGGAGCTGGACCGCCTGGGCGCCCATGTCGAGGCGGCCCGCGCCCTGCTGGCCGAGGCGGCTCCGGTCGGCCGCAAGCTGGAATTCCTCACCCAGGAGTTCGGACGGGAGGCGAACACGCTCTCCGCCAAGTCGGGCTCCCTCGCGCTCACCCGGATCGCGCTGGACCTGAAGGCCGCGATCGAGCGGCTGCGCGAGCAGTCGGCGAACGTGGAATGACCCAGCCCCTGGGCCGCCGGCGCGGGCTCTGCCTCGTCCTCGTCGCCCCCTCCGGCGCCGGCAAGACGAGCATCTCCCGTGCGCTGCTGGCGCGCGAGGCGGAGCTCTCCCTCTCCATTTCCGCCACCACCCGGGCGGCACGGCCGGGGGAGGTGCATGGCGTCCACTATTTCTTCCACTCGATCGAAGAGTTCCTGGCCATGGAGGCCGAGAAGCTCTTCCTGGAGAGCGCCACCGTCTATGGCCGCCGCTACGGCACGCCGCGCGCGCCCGTGGAGGCCGCGCTGGCCGAGGGCCGCGACGTGCTGTTCGACGTGGACTGGCAGGGGCACCTGCTTCTGCGCGCCGCCATGCCGGAGGACGTCGTCGGCGTCTTCCTGCTCCCGCCCTCCCTCAAGGAGCTGGAGCGCCGCCTGCGGGCCCGCGGGCAGGACAGCGAGGAGGAGATCACCCGCCGCATGGGCAAGGCGCAGGACGATGCCTCCCACTGGCAGGAATTCGACCACGTCCTGATCAACACCGACTTCCAGGACACGGTGGACAGCGTCGCCGCCATCCTGCGTGCCGCCCGCACGGAGCGCGCGCGCAACCCCTGGCTGCCCGGCTTCATCGCGGACATGACGGCCTGATCCCGTGATCGGGGTGCTGGGCCTCGTCGCGCCGGTCTTCGCGCTCATCGCGCTCGGCTACGGCGCGGCGACCCGGAAGATGGTCTCGGACGAAGGGCTGAAGACCCTCAACGACTTCGCCTTCTATCTCTGCGCCCCGGCGCTGCTCTTCGCGGGCGCCAGCTCGGCGCCGGTGGGCGGCCGGGCCGGCGCGGTGTTCTTCGGCGGCGTGCTGGTGGTCTATGCGGTCGCCCTGCTGCTCGGGCGGAAGCTGCTCCGGCGGCGCTGGACCGAGAGCGGGGTGCTGGCGCTGAACAGCACCTTCGGCAACACCTTCATGCTCGGGCTGCCGATCGTGCTCTCGGCCTATGGTCCTGGCGGCGTGTCCGTGGCCGTCGCGATCATCGGACTGCACTCCCTCATCCTGCTGCCGATCACGACCGTGATCATGGAGATGGACCTCAACCGCGGCGCATCCCCGGTGAAGGTCGCCCTGGCGACGCTGCGCTCCGTCACGGCGCACCCGATCGTGGCGGCGGTGCTCGCGGGCTTCGCCTGGCACCTGCTGATGCCGCCCCTGCCCGTGCCCGTCCGGCGATTTCTGGACCTGCTGGGCGGAGGGATGGTGCCGATCCTTCTCTTCTGCCTCGGCGCCTCGCTCCGCAGCTTCGAGATCCGGCGGGAATGGGCGGACGCGGCACTGATCGGGGCGCTGAAGCTTTTCCTCCAGCCCGCCCTCGTCTGGGCCGCCAGCGCCGCGGCCGGCCTGTCTCCGCTGGAGAGCGCGGTCGCGGTCACCCTCGCCGCCATGCCCACAGGGGCCAACGCCTTCCTCATGGCGCGGCGCTACGCAGTGGGCATGGAGCGCTCCGGGGCAGCCGTGCTGATGACGACCGTCGCCTCCGTCCTCACGCTCTCCGTCGTCCTGGCGGCCTTCCCGGGTCGCTGACTCGGCTCAGTGCAGGTGGAACTGTCCCTCGGCATAGGTGAACTCCGCCGGCCGCCACAGCGCGGCGGAGGCGACTCGCACGGAGTGCAGGGGCCCGTGGATCTCGCGTGCCCAGAAATCCAGGAAGCCGTGCAGTTCCGGGAAGCCCGGCGCCCGGTCCACCTTCTGCCAGACAAAGGTCTGGAGAACCTTCGGGTGGTCCGGCATCCGGTAGAGGATCTCGGCCGTGGTCAGCCGCCAGTCGGGAATCCGGACGACGCGCTCGATGTCCCGCAGAAGCATGCCTGTCTCCCCTGATCGGGGCGGCGGGTGGCCGCCCGACCATCGAATGGTGCCACGCAACATCAATGCGCGAAGCCAAAAAATGTTTCCGATCAATGCATTGGCACTCCTGCACTGAGAGTGCTGCCGATCCTTGACGAAAGGGGGGCTGATCCCCTAGATCGCTGGCACTCGCCGGGATCGAGTGCTAACGGCGCCCGCCCCGGCCGGGTCCACCCCACTTCAAAGGCTCAGGAGAGGACCGCATGACGAAGTTCCGTCCCCTGCACGACCGCGTTCTCGTTCGCCGCGTCACGGCCGAAGAGAAGAGCGCCGGCGGCATCATCATCCCCGACACCGCCAAGGAGAAGCCGCAGGAGGGCGAGGTCATCGCCGTCGGCACCGGGACCCGCAACGACAAGGGCGAGATCACCGCGCTCGACGTGAAGGCCGGCGACCGCATCCTGTTCGGCAAGTGGTCGGGCACCGAGGTGAAGCTCGATGGCGAGGAGCTCCTGATCATGAAGGAGTCCGACATCATGGGCATCGTGGAGAACTCCACGCTCGCCAAGGCCGCCTGAGCCACAACGAGAAGAAGGAAGACAGAGAATGGCTGCCAAGGACGTCAAGTTCGGCGCCGGTGCCCGTGAGCGCATGCTCCGCGGCGTCGACATCCTCGCCGATGCGGTGAAGGTCACGCTCGGCCCGAAGGGCCGCAACGTCGTGCTCGACAAGAGCTTCGGCGCGCCGCGGATCACCAAGGACGGCGTGACCGTCGCCAAGGAGATCGAGCTGCACGACAAGTTCGAGAACATGGGCGCGCAGATGGTGCGCGAAGTGGCCTCGAAGACGAACGACATCGCGGGCGACGGCACCACCACCGCCACCGTGCTCGCCCAGGCCATCATCCGTGAGGGTGCCAAGGCCGTGGCCGCCGGCATGAACCCGATGGACCTGAAGCGCGGCATCGACAAGGCCGTGGCCGTCGTCGTGGAGGACCTGAAGTCCCACACGAAGAAGATCACGACCTCCGCCGAGGTGGCCCAGGTCGGCTCGCTCTCCGCGAACGGCGAGACCGAGATCGGCGAGATGATCGCCCAGGCGATGGAGAAGGTCGGCAACGAGGGCGTCATCACGGTCGAGGAAGCGAAGAGCATCCAGACCGAGCTCGACGTCGTCGAGGGCATGCAGTTCGACCGCGGCTACGTCTCCCCGTACTTCATCACGAACGCGGAGAAGATGGTCGCCGAGCTCGAGAACCCGTACGTCCTGATCCACGAGAAGAAGCTCTCCCAGCTGCAGCCGATGCTGCCGCTGCTGGAAGCCGTCGTGCAGTCCGGCCGTCCGCTGGTGATCGTGGCCGAGGACGTCGAGGGCGAGGCCCTGGCCACGCTCGTCGTCAACAAGCTGCGCGGCGGTCTGAAGATCGCGGCCGTGAAGGCGCCGGGCTTCGGTGATCGCCGCAAGGCGATGCTCGAGGACATCGCGATCCTGACGGGCGGCGAGGTGATCTCCGAGGACCTCGGCATCAAGCTCGAGAGCGTGACGCTGAACCAGCTCGGCCGGGCGAAGACGATCCGGATCGAGAAGGAGAACACCACGATCGTCGACGGTGCCGGCGAGAAGGAGGCCATCCAGGGCCGCGTGGAGCAGATCAAGGCGCAGATCGAGGAGACCACCTCGGACTACGACCGCGAGAAGCTGCAGGAGCGCCTGGCCAAGCTCGCGGGCGGCGTCGCGGTGATCCGCGTCGGCGGCTCGACCGAGGTTGAGGTGAAGGAGCGCAAGGACCGCGTGGACGACGCGCTGCACGCGACCCGCGCGGCCGTCGAGGAGGGCATCGTCCCCGGCGGTGGCGTGGCTCTGCTGCGCGCCTCCACCCGTCTGGGCGGCCTGAAGGGCGAGAACAGCGACCAGCAGGTCGGCATCGAGATCGTGCGCCGCGCGATCCAGGCGCCGGCGAAGCAGATCGCCGAGAACGCCGGCAAGGACGGCGCGGTGGTCGCGGGTGAGGTGCTCCGCACCGAGACCTACGAGCACGGCTACGACGCTCAGTCCGACGCCTACAAGAACCTTGTGGACGCCGGCATTATCGACCCGACCAAGGTCGTGCGCACCGCGCTGCAGGACGCCGCTTCGGTGGCCTCCCTGCTGATCACCACCGAGGCGATGGTGGCCGAGCGCCCGGCGAAGGCCGCGGCCCCGGCCGGCGGCCCCGGCGGCGGCATGGGCGGCATGGGCGACATGGACTTCTGATGGGTTTGCCGGCCGGGGTTCCCGGCCGGCGCCGATCGGCGGTATCGGGGAAGGGCGGTCCGGCAACGGGCCGCCCTTCTTCGCGTCAGCCTTGTTTGCGGCAGATGATCTAAGTCAGGGGGCCGAAACATGCCGACCGGCACGGTGATCTGGTACCAGCCCCACAAGGGCTACGGTTTCATCCGACCGGATGACGGCGGACCGGACGTGATGGTGCACGCCTCCGCGGTGGAAGCCGCGGGGCGCCGCGAACTCAGGAAGGGGGAGGAGGTACGCTACGAGGCGGAGCAGCGCCCGAAGACGCCCGCTCCCTCCGTCAAGCGCCTGCTGCCCGACTGACCCGGCCGGTCAGACCGGGTCTTCCCACACCTTCAGCGCGCGGGACCGGCGCAGCATCCCGGCGGCCCGCACGGACTGGTCCGCGCTCTGCGGCGCGACGGTGATCGTCGCGACCGCCTTCTCCGAATCCGGCTTCACGTCGGGGTTGGCAGCCGCCGCCACGCCCTCACTCGCGATCCCCGCGCCGGTGCCGGCCGCCACCGCCGCGGCAACGGCCGGCAGCGCGGCGCCGCCGGTGGCGATGACCACGCCCGCCGCCGCCATGCCCGCCCCGGCCGCCGCGATCCCGGTGCCCAGCGCGCGCAGGTTGCGGTGCTCATCCTCCTGCAGCGCCTCATTCGTGGAGGGCTGCGCGACGACGGCGGGCTGCGGGTCCGGCGTCGGCCCGCCGGTGGAAAGGGTGATCAGCTCCTCCGGGATCGCCTCGCCGCGCAGATAGCCGACCGCGGCCTCCGCATCCGCGTGGGATTCGAAGCTGGCATGGATTCGGCCGTGCCGGTGCTGAGGTTGTTCGGCCATCGCGGTGTCTCCCCGTCGCATGTCGGGGTTGCAACGCGCGGGGTGGGGGCCCGTTTCGCCGCCCGTCCGCGCTTGCGTCAGGCGGAGATCGGGCGGATGCGCCGGCGCCGTCGCGGCGGGCGGCCGGTGCTACAGGATCTGGAACCGGGCCTTCGCCGCGCGCTCGATCGCCCCGGCGATCAGCCGGTCGATGTCGAGCGTGATGCGGAAATCCTGGAGGAAGCGCAGCTCCTCCTGCGACAGGTCGCCATCCGCCGCGCCCACCTCGCAGGCGAGGAGATAGGCGGTCTCCCGCAGGCGCTGCGGCAGGGCGTCGCGGATCATCTCGGCGGCACGGTCCAGCCCGTCAGCCCGCTCCATCAGGCCGAGCACCGCCTCCGTCACCGTCTCGATCTCGTTCGGGTGGAAGTCGCCGAAGACCGGCAGCTCCGCCACCAGACGGGACATGGTGGCGAGTTCGGCGTCCGACATGGCGCGGTCGCAGACGCCCATCAGCACCATGGCGCAGACCAGCGCCTCCTGGGCGGTGAAGCGGGTGGGGGCCAGCGGTCCGGGCTCGGCGTTCATGTGCGTGTCCATTCTGGGTCGAAGGCTTCTCCCTCCGGCCCGCCGCCGTCAATCACTCGGGGCATCACTGTTCAGAAAGCGGCTCACCGTCTGGACCGCTTCCGCCAGGGCCATGCGCCGCGGCACAACTCCGGCGGGCAGGCCGGCCATGAGCCGGGTCGGGGCGCGCGAATCAAGCAGCACGAAGACGCCCCGGTCATCCGCCCGCCGCACCAGCCGCCCGAAGGCCTGCCGCAGCCGGTGCCGGGCGATGGCGTCGTCATAGGCCTTGGGCCGCGCCCCGGAGAGGTGTAGACGCCGTTCCCGGTGGAGGATGGTCGGTCGCGGCCAGGGCACCCGGTCGAAGACCAGCAGCCGCAGGGACCGTCCGGGCACGTCCACCCCGTCCCGCAGCGCGTCTGTGCCAAGAAGGCAGGAATCCTCCTCCGCCCGGAACACGTCCACCAGGGTCGCGTTGTCCATCGCGTCCACGTGCTGGGCGTAGAGCGGGATGCCCGCCGCCTCCAGCCCCGGCGCCATCCGGGCATGGGCGTCGCGCAGCCGCCGGATCGCGGTGAACAGCCCGAGCGCCCCGCCGCCGGACGCGCGGAACAGCCGCTCCATCGCCATCGCCGTCTGCGGACCATCCCGGGCGATGTCCGTCACCACGATCGCCATGGTCTGCCGCTCGTAGTCGAAGGGGGAGGGGACCGCGGCCCGCACCGCCGGGGCCGGCAGGTGGCTCGCCCCGGTTCGCGCCTCCGCCTCCTCCCAGGCCGCTTCCGGATCGGGCTCCCCCGAATCGCGGAGCGTTGCCGACGTGACGAGCAGCCCATGCGCCGGTGCCGCGACGACGGTCGCGAAGGGCTGGGTCGGGTCCAGGAAGTGACGGTGCAGCGCCGCATCGATCACCCGCCCGTCCCGGCGCAGGAGCGCGAGCCAGTCCACATGCACGGGACGCGTCCCCGGCTCTGGCGGCCGGCCGGCGAGGGACGCCAGCATGGACCGCCAGGCCGCCAACGGCCGAAGACCCCGCCGGTCCACCGCACGGCGGGCGGTGTCCAGACGGATGCGGTCGCCCGTCTCCAGCTCGGCGTCCGGGTCCTCCAGCAGGCCGGTAATACGGCCGTGCAGGGCGCGCAGCGGTGTCTCAATCGTTCCCAGCGCTTCCTCCAGCGCCGCGCCGGCCTCGGCCACCCCGGGGTTCAGCGGGTGCAGGTCGCACTCGACGTCGTAGCCGGAATCGGCCTCTGCGCTGCGGGCCAGCACCTGCCGCTCGACGACGCGCAGGAACCGCTCGCCCGGGTTGGTGCGTGCGGGGAGGCCGGGCATGGGCTCGCCCTCCTCATCCACCGGCTGCTCCTCCGGATCGTCCCAGAGCCGCGATCCCCAGCCTGGCCCGGGTAGACTCCCGGCATGGCGCAGCGCCTCCTCCACCAGGGGCAGCAGGGCAGGGTGGTCGCCGGTCACCTCCTCCAATCGGCGGCGCAGCCCGCGCGCCCGGCCGCGCGCGCCCTCCGCGCCCAGCAGCCAGCGGCGCAGCTCCGCCATCTCGCCGCCACTGATCTCGGCGGAGAAGGCGGAATCCGCCGCGTCGAACAGGTGGTGCCCCTCGTCGAAGACATAGCGCAGCGCCGGCCGGTCCTCCCCGCCGCCGAGCGCCGCCTGCACCATCACCAGCGCGTGGTTCGCGATCACCAGCCGCGCGGACCGCGCCCGCCGGATCGAGTGCTCCACGAAGCAGCGGCGCCAGTGCGGGCAGGCGGAGTGAATGCACTCCCCCCGCCGGTCGGTCAGCCCCGCCACGTGCCCCCAGGGAAACAGCTCCGCGATCCAGCCGGGGAAGTCGCCGCCCTGCATGTCCCCGTCCCGCGTCGCCAGCGCCCAGCGCGAGACGAGCGAGAGCGCGAGCAGGCGTGAGGGCAGGGCGCCGCTCACCGCCTCCTCATGGTTCAGCAGGCAGAGGTAGTTCTCCCGCCCCTTGCGGATGACGACGTGCCGCCGCCGCTCCTCCGGGTCGGGGTAGAGGCGGAACAGCTCCTGGTCGATCTGCCGCTGAAGGTTCCGCGTGTAGGTCGAGACCCAGACCGGCGCCCCGTTCCGCTCTGCCCAGAGGGACGCCGGCGCGATGTAGCCGAGCGTCTTGCCCGTTCCCGTTCCCGCCTCGGCCAGCACCAGATGCGGCTGCCCCTCCACCTCCCGCGGCGCGAAGGCGAGCGCGGCGGCCGAGGCGTAGTCGGCCTGGGCCGGCCGCTGCTCCGCGAAGTCGCCCAGGATCTCCGCCAGCCGCCGCCGCGCCTCCAGCGGTGCGATCGGGACCGAGGCCGGCGGCGTGGGCGGCGCCGTCTCCTCCCAGTCCGGCAGCCGGCGCCAGACCTTCAGCGGATCGGGGGAGGGCCGCGCCTCCGGCTGGCCGAGCGCGGCGAGCACCGAGCCCGCCCAGGGCCAGTCCACCCGGTCCCGCAACTGCGCCGCCAGCAGGCCCGCATCCCGGTTGTGCGGGGCGTGCCGGGCCGCCGCGAGCCGCCGCAGGATCGCCGTCGCGATCTCCGACAGCAGAACTGCCGCGGCTTCCTCGTCCTTCGGCGGTTCCAGCTCCAGCGCGAGCGCCAGGCCCCGCGGCGTGGGCGGGGCGGGCTGGGCGGGCAGAGCGAAGGCGAAGAGCTCCAGAAGGTCGTAGGCCACGGGGAAGGGCGGCAGCCCGAGGCGGCGGGCCGTGGCCGGCGCGTGCACGAGGATCGGCGGCGGCAGATCGTCCAGCCGCCGGGACAGCGTCGCGGGGGAGAGGGTCTCGATCTCCCCGTCCGGTGTCAGCAGGGTCGCGCGGCCGACTCCGGCGACGAGCGAGGGCGCCTCGGGCAGCAACAGGCGGGGCGCGACGGAGGCCATCGTGGCGGGATGTAGCGTGGGCACGCCGGGGTGACACCCACCCCGTCATCCGTTCCGGCATTGCAACTCTCGTTGGGACGCAACATCCTTCGGCGGGAAAGTGGAGGCGAGGGCATGAGCGACACCGAAGCGGCGGGGAATGTCGCCCTGCTCCAGGGGCTCTACGCGGAATACGCCGCCGGCAACCGCGCCCCCTTTTTCAATGCCATGGCCGAGGACCTCACCTTCATCTCCGCGGGTGGGGGCGGCTTGCCCTGGTCAGGGACCTGGCACGGCACGGCCGGGGTGGGCACCTACTTCTCCCGGCTGGATGAGACGGTTCAGGTCCGGTCCTACACGGTGGAGCACGTCATCGCGCAGGGCGAATGGGTCGTGGCCCTCGCGAAGCTCCGCCTCGCCTTCCATGGCTCGGACCGTGAGTTCGAGCTGGAGAAGGCCGACTTCCACCGGCTCCGCGACGGCAAGCTGGTCGAGTTCCGGGAATTCTACGACAGCGCCTTCGTCTGCGCCTGCCGCGACGGGGGCTGACGGGGCTCGCACCACCGCGGCGCCGGCCGGCGCCGCGGTGGAAGCGGGACTACCCGTCCGCCCGGATGTTCTGACGCCGCACCAGCGCGCCCCAGCGCTCGATCTCGGCGGCGATCAGGGCGCGGAACGCCTCCGGCGTGCGCGGGTCGGGATCGGCGCCCTCGTCGGCCAGGCGCTGGCGGACCTCCTGCGTCACCACCGCCTCGTTCACGGCCTGGTTCAGCCGGGTGACGATCTCCGGCGGGGTGCGGGCCGGGGCGATGATGCCGAACCACTGCATCCCCTCGAAGCCTGGCTGGATCGTCTCCGCCACCGTGGGCACGTCCGGCAGCAGCGCCAGCCGCTGCGGCGAGGTGGCGACGAGCGCCCAGAGCGTGCCCGCCCGCGCGAAGGGCGCGCCGGCCGGCGTGCCGGTGATGGCGCAGTCGATGTTGCCGGCCACGAGATCCGTCATGACGGGACCCGAGCCGCGATAGGGCACATGGGTCAGCTCGATCCCCGCGGCCTCCTGGAAGGCGGCCATGATGATGTGCGTCGCGCTGCCCGCCCCGGCCGAGCCGTAATTCACCTTGCCCGGGTTCGCCTTCGCGTAGGCGACGAATTCCTGGACGGTGCGGGTGCCCATCTTCGGGTTCACCACCAGGATGGACGGCACCTGCGCAACGAGCGCCACCGGCACGAAGTCCCGTAACGGATCGAAGCGGACGCGGAAGAGGTGCTGGTTGACGGCCAGTGTCCCGAGCTGTCCGAGCGTCAGGATATGCCCGTCCGGCGGAACGAAGGCGCCGTACTCCGTCGCGATGGAGCCGCCGGCGCCGGGGCGGTTCTCCGCCACGACCGAGACGCCCAGGGATTCGGTCAGCTTCTGCGCGATGATGCGCCCCACCGTGTCCGTCGCGCCGCCGGCGGCCGATGGGATCACCAGCACGATCGGCCGTCGGGGCCAGGCCGGTTGCGCGAGGGCCGGCAGGGGCAGCGCCAGCGTGCCCCCCGCGGCGAGCAGCGTCCTGCGGTTCATTCTTGTCTCCTCCCTGGATCTTCTTATTCCGCGCGAAGCCCGACGCGGCGGATCAGCACGCCCCAGCGCGCCGTCTCCTCCGTCGCCAGGGCGCGGAAGGCTTCCGGCGTGGTCGGGTCGGGATCGGCGCCCTCCGCCGCCAGCCGTTCCCGCATCTCCGGCGATTGCACGGCGGCGACCACCGCCTCGTTCAGCTTGGCCACGATGTCCGGCGGGGTGCGGCCGGGCGCGGCGATGCCGTGCCACTGCGTCACCTCGAAGCCCGGCACGGTCTGGCCCACCGGCGCGACGCCGGGCAACGCCGCCACGGGCCTGCGCCCCGAGACACCCAGTCCGATGATCGTCCCGTCCCGCACCAGCGACACGACGGCCGGCGCCCCCGTGAAGGTCGCCTTCACCGTGCCCGCGACCAGGTCGGTCATGACCGGCCCCGACCCGCGGTAATGCACGGGCGTCAGCTTGATTCCGGCCGCTTCCTCCAGCGCCACCATGCCGATATGCGTGTTGCTGGCCTGCCCGGCGGTCCCGTAGTTGATCTCCTCCGGACGCGCCTTCGCCAGGGCGATGAACTCCGCCAGGTTCCGGACGCCGAGGTCCTTGTTCACCACCAGCGCCATCGGCACGCGCGCCACGACGGAGATCGGCGCGAGATCCCGGAGCGGATCATAGCCCAGCCGTGGATAGACATGCGGCGCGACCGCCATGGTCCCCATATGCGCCCAGAGGATCGTGTGCCCGTCCGGCCCGCCGCGTGCCACGGCCTCCGTCCCAATCGTACCGCCGGCGCCGCCGCGATTGTCGGCGACGACCGGCACGCCGAGGACGACACTCAGCCGCTGCCCCAGCACCCGCGCGAGGATGTCCGAGGCCCCGCCGGCCGCGAAGGGGATCACCAGTGTCAGCGGCCGGCTGGGAAATCCCTGCGCCCGCACGATCCGCGGCGCCGCCAGCACCAGCCCGGCCCCGAGAGCCGCCCGCCGTCCGATGTTCATCCTGTTTCCTCCCGCGTTCATTCCCGGCCTACCCGGACAGGAAGGGGAGGAGGTGTGACAGCACCTCCTCCGGCGCCTGCTCCACGAGGTAGTGCCCCGCCGCCACGCCCGCGCCGCGGAGGTCCGCCGCGTAGTCCCGCCAGACCCGCAGCGGCTCGTCGAACACGGCCTTCGTGTGGCTTCCCGCGCCCCAGAGCACGAGGGCCGGACACGCGATGCGCTTGCCGGCCACGTAGTCCGCCTCGTCCATCTCCAGGTCCAGCGTCGCGGTCGCGCGGTAGTCGGCGCAGGAGGCGCGGATGGTGCGCGGCGTGAAGCATCGCACGTATTCCGCATAGGCGCGCGGATCGAAGATGCCGATGCCGACGCCCGGCTTCCCGATCTTGCGGCGCATGAAGAACTCGGGGTCCACCCCTTCCATCATCGCCTCGGGCAGCCCGTCGCCCTGCGGCATGAAGACCCAGTGCCAGGACTTCATCGCCCATTTCGCGTTGACGTTCGCCCAGAGATGCCGCTGCGGCAGGATGTCCAGCAGCGCCGCCCGCTCCACGGCCTCGGGGTGATCCAGGCAGAGCCGGTGCGTCACCCGCGCCCCGCGATCATGCCCGCAGACGAGGAAGCGCGCGTGACCGAAGGACGCCATCACGTCCACGGCGTCCTGCGCCATCTTCCGGAAGGTGTAGTCCGCTGCGTCATAGACGGGTTGGGAGAGATCGCCGGGCCCATCGCTGTCGCCGTACCCCCGCAGGTCGATGGCGATGACGTGGAACCGCTCTGCCAGCTTCGGTGCCACGGGATGCCAGATCACGTGGCTCTGCGGGTTGCCGTGCATCAGCAGCAGCGGCGGGCCGGAGCCCCCGTGCCGCAGGAAGATGGAGGCCCCGCCGGAGGTCGCGACCCGCCGCGCCTCCCATCCCGGAAACAGCGCCGCGCCGCGATCCTCCTCCATGGCGGTCAGGCCGACCCGACCGCCGCGGCCACCGCCCGCCCGAAGGCCGCGGTGCCCAGCGTCCCGCCGGGCAGGTCCCGCGTGCGCTGCGACGGCTCGTTCAGCACCTTGTCCACCGCCGCCTCGATGCTCTTCGCCGCCGCGCTCGCGGCCGCATTCCCGCGCTTCGTCCCGATCCAGTCCAGCATCATCGCCGCCGAGAGGATCAGCGAGGTCGGGTTCGCCCGGTCCTGCCCCTGGATGTCCGGCGCCGACCCGTGCTGCGCCTGCGCCACGCAGGCCGTGTCCCCCGCGTTCACCGACCCGGCCAGCCCCAGCGACCCCGACAGCTCCGACGCCTCATCGGACAGGATGTCGCCGAACATGTTCGTGGTGACGATCACGTCGAACCGCGCGGCGTCCCGCACCAGCAGCGCGGCCGTCGCGTCGATGATCAGCTCGTCATAGGCGACGTCCGGATATTCCTTCGCCACCGCCCGCACGCAGGACAGGAAGAAGCTGTCCGACACCTTCATCACGTTCGCCTTATGGACGGCCGTCACCTTCTTCCGCCGCCCGCGCGCGAGGTCGAAGGCCGTGCGCGCGATGCGGTCCGAGGCCTTGCGGGTAATCTTCCGCACCGCCAGGGCGATGTCCTCGGTCGGCATGAACTCGCCGATGCCGACATGCATGTTGCGGTCGGCGTAGAAGCCTTCCGTGCACTCCCGCACGATCACCAGGTCCATCGGCGTGCGGCCGTAATGCGGCAGCCCTTCCCGAGACCGCGCGGGCCGGATGTTGGCATAGAGGTCCGCCTTCACCCGGAACTCCGCCGATTGGTTGATCCCGCCCTTGTCGCGCGACGGGTAGTCCAGGTGCGAGACCGGCCCCAGGATGGTCCCGTCCGCCCGGCACGCCCGCTCGAACACCTCCGGCCGCAGTGTCGTGCCGTGGGTTTCCAGCGACTTGAAGCCGATGTCGTGCGTCTCGAAGGTCAGGCCCAGGCCGTGGCGCGCATCCGCGGCGCGCAGTACCTCCAGCGTCGCCTCGGTGATCTCCGGGCCGATGCCGTCGCCCGGCAGAACCACGATGTCCATGCGCTTCCCCCTCTTTTCGGCCGCGGAAGATGGCGGCGCTGATTGCTCTTCGCAATCAGAAATACAATCTGGCCCCAACTAGCCCCGCGCCGGTACAATTCGCACCACGCCGTCCTCCAGCTTCAGGTGCCTCACCGCCTCCAGGTGCCGGCGCAGGAAGGCCGCTGCCTCCTCCCGCTTCCCGGCCTCGATCAGGTTCAACAGGGCCAGGTGTTCCTCCCCTTGGGACCGCAGCCGTTCGTTGTCGAGGAACTTCCGGTACTCGATCAGGCGCCGTAGCCGGTTCACCCGCTTGATGCCGTCCACGAAGAAGGCGTTCCCCGACAGGGCCGCCAGATCCTCGTGGAAGCCCGCGTTGAGTCGGAACACCTCCGTGCGAGGCAGCTTGGCCAGCCCGCCCGCGATCAGCATCCCCTGTTCCCGCCTCAGACGCGCGATCACCACCGGATCGGCGACGAAACCCGGCGACAGCAAACCCGCCGGTTCCACGGCCATCCGGAACCGGTAGCCATCCTCATAAGCGGCCGCGTCCGTCAGCATCGGCAGGAAGCGCCAGCCATGGCCGGGCAGCCGCTCCGCCCAGCCCTCCTGCGCCATGCGCCCGAACAGGGTAAGAATTCGGGCACGGGACAGGCCGTAGCGCCGCCCCATCTCCGCCTCGCTCACCCGCTCCGGCAGTTCCCCGCGCAGGCGGTCCTCGGCCAGCCGCACGTAATCGGCATCGTCGTCCACGCGCAGGGCTGCCGCGGCGCGCGTGACCGGGGCCGCGAGGAAGGCCCCCCGGTTCCGCTCGATCCGCACCGCCCCGCGTTCGGCCAGCACCCGCAGCGCCTCCCGCACCGGCGTGCGGGAGACCCGGAACCGATCCGCCAGCGCCTGCTCCCGCAACGCCGCCCCGCCGGGCAGCGCGGCGGCGCGCGCGTGGTCCAGGATGCGCTCGGCCAGCCGGTCCACGAGCGAGGTCACGGGGGTGCGCCCGTGCCTCCGGGGAAGGCTCTGCCTTCCCCGGGCCCCATCCGCCAAGGGACCAGTCCCTTGGAACCCATTCCATGTCCTCGGTCGGGAGGGGGCTTCAGACCCGCTCCCGACCGAGGACGTGAAAGAACGAAGGTCCAGGAAACAGGGTTTCCGGGCGGGTGGGTCCAGGGATGGCAGAGCTCTCCCTGGGGCAACCCGCGCATCCCGTCACTCCGCCCGCGCCCCGCTGATCCGGACCGCCTCCTGCCACATCGGCCGCTCGGCGCGCCCCCGGGCCGCGGCGTCCTCGGGCGTGGACCATAGCACGCGCGCCCCGGCCTGGAGGAAGCGCTGCTGCACTCGCTCATCGGCCGCGACCTGACGCAGCGCGCTGTTCAGCCGGTCCACGATCGGCCGCGGCGTGCCGGCCGGGACCACGAAGGCGGCCCAGGACGTCACGACGAAGTCCCGCATCCCCGCCTCCGCCATGGTGGGCACGTCCGGCAGCGTCGGCCAGCGCTCCGCGGAGGTGACGGCCAGCGCGCGCATGCGTCCCTCCTGGATCACGGGCACGTAGGAGGCGAGGTTGTCGATCGCGAGCGTCACGTCGCCGGACAGCATGGCGGGGATGGTCTGCGCGGCGCCGCGGAAAGGGATGTGCTCCGCATTTCGAAGCCCCAGCCGCGACGCGAAGAGCGCCCCGGACAGGTGGGGCGTCGTGCCGACGCCCGGCGAGCCGTAGGAGATCCCGTTCGGCCGCGCCTTCGCCCAGTCGATGAACTCCTGCAGCGTGCGCGCCGGCACGTGCTGGGTGCTGACCACCGCGACGTTCGGCAACTCCCAGGTCAGGGCGACCGGGATGAAGTCCCGGTCCGCGTCCCAGGACATGCGGGAATAGAGGTACTGGTTAATCGAGAAGTGGCCGATCGTCGCGGAACCGATCGTGTAGCCATCGGCCGGCGACTTCGCGACCGCGTCCATCCCGATGTTCCCGCCGGCACCGGCCCTGTTCTCGATGACGAAGGTCTGGCCGAGGCGCTGCTGGAGCTGTTCCCCCAGGATGCGCGTCAGCACGTCGGTGGAGCCGGCCGGCGGATAGGGGACGATGATCCGCACCGGCTTCTCCGGCCAGGTGCCCTGGGCCGAGGCCGCGCGGATGAAGGGTAGGGCGAGCGGCGCGGCGAGCACGGCGCGGCGGGTGGTCATGGGCAGGCGTCCCCCAGTGTTCGTTGCCCGCAGCCTGCCGCGCCCGGCCGGGGCAGGGAAGGGCGCATTGGCCGGGCACGGGCCTGCTGCCATCCTGGCGGCGGATAGCCGGAGCCCGCGCGCGTGGAGGTGTTCGAGACCGTCATCGCCCTGCTGCTGGCCGCGGCCGTGCTCTCGGCCTGGGCGGACCGGATCGGCGCGCCCTATCCCGCGCTGCTGGCGCTGGCGGGAACGCTGGCGGCCTTCGTTCCCGGCCTGCCGGTCGTCACCCTGGACCCGGCGCTGGCGCTGGCGCTCTTCGTCGCGCCCACGCTGCTGGATTCGGCCTATGACGCCTCACCGCGCGACCTGCGGGCGAATCTGCGTTCGGTCGCCAGCCTGGCCCTCGTCGCGGTCGGCCTGACGATCGTCAGCGTCGCCTGCGTCGCGCGATGGCTGATCCCGGAGATGCCCTGGGGTGCCGCGATCGCGCTCGGCGCCATCGTCGCGCCGCCAGACGCCTCGGCGGCCAGCGCGGTGCTGCGCCGCCTGCGCCCGCCGCACCAGCTTCTCGTCATCTTGGAAGGCGAGAGCCTCTTCAACGACGCCAGCGCCCTGCTCGTGTACCGCCTGGCCGTCGCGGCCGCGATCACCGGGTCGTTCTCCGCCGGGGAGGCGCTGCCGGCGCTGCTGGTGACCGCCGGCGGCGGCGCGCTCTTCGGCTGGCTCGCGGCGCGGGCCTACATCGCCTTCGCCCGGCTCTTTCGCGAGACGGCGATCTCCGTCCTTCTCCAGTTCCTCGGCACCTTCGGGGTCTGGATCGCGGCGGAGGCGCTGCACCTCTCCGCGATTATCACGGTCGTGGCCTATGCCATGACCCTCGCGCGGATCGTCCCGCGCCGGATCAGCGCCCGCCGCCGCATCGCCTCCTACGCGGTGTGGGAGGTGGCGGTCTTCGTCCTCAACGCGCTCGCCTTCCTGCTGATCGGGTTGCAGCTGAAGGCGATCCTCGCGCGGATGGACGGGGAATGGGCGGGCTACGCGCTGCTCGCCCTCGCCGTGTCGGTCGCGGTCATCCTCACCCGCCTGGCCTGGGTGATGGCGGGGAACGCGGTGCTACGCTGGCATCACAGGCACTTCGGCGCGCGCCGCGGTCAGCCGCGCCCGACGGTGGGGGCGGGCGTACTGCTCGCCTGGGCCGGGATGCGCGGCACCGTCACCCTGGCCACGGCCTTCGCGCTGCCCGATGGCTTCCCGCAGCGCGACGCGATCGTCTTCGCGGCCTTCTGGGTGGTGCTCGCGACTCTCGTGCTTCAGGGCCTGACGCTCGGCCCGCTGCTGCGCCGCCTCGGCCTGGCCGATGACGGCACGGTGGAGCGCGAGATCGCGCTCGCGCGGGAGGCGACCGCGCGCGCCGCGCTCCGGCTGATCGACAGCGCCCCACCCGGAGAGGAGCGCGACCTGCTCCGCCGCGAATACGCCGCCCGCGCCGAAGGGAAGGCGCCGCAGGACGGCGCACCGCCCGCGCTCTCGGTTCTCCAGCATCGGGCCGTTGCCGCGCAGCGCGACCATCTGGAGGCGCTGCGCGGCGACGGCACGATCGGCGACGACGCCTTCCACGCGATCGAGGAGGAACTGGACCTGCTGGAACTGACCGCCGATCCGCGCGTCCGGACCCTCGGCGCAGCCTCCTCCACCGCCTGATCGCGCCATCCTCCTGCATCGGATGGAAACCGATGGGCGAGGTTGACATGTGACCTTGCGGTCACCTATCAGGATCGTATGGACGCGGTGTTCGAGGCCTTGTCGCACCCGGCGCGGCGCGCGCTTCTGGACCTCCTGTTCGAGCGCGACGGTCGCACGCTCGTGGATCTCGAACGCCACCTGACGACGCCGATGACCCGTTTCGGGGTGATGAAGCACCTGCGTGTGCTCGAGGAAGCCGCTCTCATCACCACCCGCCGACAAGGGCGGGAGAAGCTTCACTACCTGAACCCGGCGCCGATCCAGCTTGTCGCGGATCGCTGGATCAGCCGCTTCGCCGCGCCCTTCCTGCGCACCATGGCCGACATCCGGAACCACTTCGAAGAGAGGAGCGACCGCTTGCACCAGCCCGCACCCCGCCATGTCTACGAGCTCTTCATCCGCGCCACGCCGCAGCAGGTGTGGGACGTGCTGACGGATGATGCGCGAACGCCGCTGTACCAGCACTTCAACATGACCTCCCGCACGGATTGGCGAGTGGGCGGGCGCATCGAATTCCTGATGGGCGACCGTCCCGTGATCGTGGGCGAGTTGCTGGAACTGACGCCGCCCGCACGGTTGGTCATGAGCTTTCACGCCCGTTGGTCGCCCGACGTGGCGGCCGACCGCCCGTCACGCGTGACCTGGGAGATCGCGCCGGCTGGGCCGCAGGCGTGCCGCCTGACCCTCATCCACGACGGTTTCGACGGAGAGACCGCTACGTCCAGGGGCGTGACAGCCGGCTGGCCGGAGACCCTGTCGCGCCTCAAGACGCTGATCGAAACCGGTGAGCCGCTTCAGCTCGAGGCGTCTTATCAGCCTGCAAGCGTGGCCTGAATCGCGCTCTGCCGCTCGGTCCCCACGCAACGGTCGGCGCACGGCCGCATCCCTCTCGACAAGAGGGTGTGGCCTGTCACATGGAGCGTTTCCCCGACTGGAATCGCGTCCCCGCTTGCCCCTGCCCTGGATACAGCGCGCCCCCGGCGCCCCCTACTTCGTGACCGAGGACGGCGCGCCCTGGACCCCCATCGGCCAGAACGACGCCATCGCCTGGCCTGAATTCACCGGCCTCTTCCGCCGCCGCGACCTGCCCGCCATCGAGCGGCACCTGCGCCACCTGGCCGACCACGGCGTGACGGTGCTGCGCCTGATGATGGAGTACGCTCAGGGGCGCCACCGCTACATCGAGCGCCCGGCGGGCCAGTTCGTACCGGCCATGGTCACGCTGTGGGACGACCTGTTCCGCCTCTGCGAGTCGGTCGGGCTGCGCGTGCTGCTGACACCCTTCGACACCTTCTTCACCTGGGTGCACTGGCGTCACCACCCCTACAACCGGGCCAATGGCGGGCCCTGCGAGCACCCCGGCGTCTTCCTGACCTGTCCCGACACGCGGGAGGTGATCAAGGCCCGCCTGGCCTTCGCCACGGAGCGCTGGGGCGGTTCCGGCGTGCTCTTCGCCTGGGACCTCTGGAACGAGATCCACCCCGCCCATGCCGGGGGCGATCCGGCGCTCTTCGCGCCGTTCATCGCCGATGTGAGCGCGCATCTCCGCGCGCTGGAGACGCGGCTTCACGGCCGGTCGCACCCGCAATGCGTCTCGATCTTCGGGCCGGAGCTGATCACGCACCCCGCGGCCGTCGATTCAATCTTTCGTCACCCCGCGCTCGATTTCGCCAGCAGCCATTTCTACGAGCACGGGACGATCGACGACCCGCGCGACACCGTCGCCGCCGCGATCTCCTTTGGCCGGCTGACGCGGGAGGCGCTGTCCCACATCACGGATCAGCGGCCCTTCTTCGACTCGGAACACGGGCCGATCCACAAGTTCAAGGACAAGCACCGCTCCCTGCCCGAGGCCTTCGACGACGAGTATTTCCGGCACATCTCGTGGGCCCATCTGGCCTCGGGCGGGGCAGGGGGCGGGATGCGGTGGCCGAACCGCAACCCGCACCAGCTCACGCCGGGGATGCGCCGGGCCCAGCGGGCCATGTCGGACTTCCTGCCGCTGGTCGCCTGGGGCCGCTTCCACCGTCGCAACCTGAACGAGGAGGCGGAGGTGGACGACCCGGAGGTCGCCCTCTTCGCCTGCGGCGACGCCGATCAGGCGGTCGGCTGGCTGCTTCGCCGCGCCCCGCTGCGCGCTGATGGACGGGTGGATGATTCGCGCGCGGGCCCCGTCACGCTCCGCATTCCCGGCCTCGCCCTCGGCCCGCGCCGCGTCACGCTCTGGGACACGCGGGTGGGCAGGGAGGCCGGACGGCTGGACGCGACCGTTGAGGGCAATGGTTGGCTCTCGGTGACCCTTCCGCTCGGTCCCGACCTCGCCGTGGCCGTGACACAGCCCTGAATCACGACGCCGGGGCAGGGGCATCCGTGCCCAGGGTCAGGGCCAGCGCACCTCCGGCGGCATGGACATGAGGATCGCCTCCACGTTGCCGCCGGTCTTGAGCCCGAAGAGCGTCCCGCGGTCATGGATGAGGTTGAACTCCACGTAGCGCCCGCGGCGGACCAGTTGGTGCTCCCGCTCCGCCTCCGTCCAGGCCTCGTGCATCCGCCGCCGCACGATCGCGGGATAGGCCTGAAGGAACGCCTCTCCCACGTCCCGGGTGAAGGCGAAGTGGTCGGGCAGGCGGGATTCGTCCGGCTCGTCCCGGCCGAGCCAGTCGTAGAAGATGCCGCCCAGCCCGCGCGGTTCCTGGCGGTGGGGGAGGAAGAAGTACTCGTCGCACCACGCCTTGAACCGGGGGTAATACGCCGGGTCGTGCGCGTCGCAGGCCGCGCGGAAGGCGGCGTGGAAGCCGGCCGCGTCCTCGATCGCCTCCGGGGCGTCCGGCACCATCGGAGTCAGGTCGCCCCCGCCGCCGAACCAGGCCCGGCGTGTGGTGATGAAGCGGGTGTTCATGTGGGCGGCCGGCACCCGGGGTGACCGCATATGCGCCACCAGAGACACACCGGTGGCCAGGAAGCGCGGGTCCTCCTCCGCCCCGGCGATGCTCTTGCGGAACTCCGGAGAGAACTCACCCCATACGGTGGAAACGTTCACCCCCACCTTCTCGAACACCCGGCCCCGCATGACGGACATCACCCCGCCCCCGCCCTCCGGCCGGTTCCAGGCGGTGCGAACGAAGCGGCCCGGCGCCAGTCCGGCCTGCGGCCCCGATTCGAGGCTGTCCTCGATCGCTTCGAACGCCGCGCAGAGGCGGTCGCGCAGCCCTTCGAACCAAGCCCTCGCCGGTCCGGCCAGGGCGTGCCGCCCGGGATGGTCGGGCGCCAGCGCCACGGGTTCGGTCATCTTGCTCTCCTCGGCCCGCTCCGCGCGCGGCGTTCCGGCCCTCTATGCAGGCCCGTGGCCCCGGTCCTTGATCCCGGTCAAGCCGGCCTGCGCCATGACGCTGTTGCAATGCGGCGGGGCGCCGTTGCCACCCCACGTTCCGCACCTTTATATGGCCGAAACACCGGCCCGGCACCTTGCCCGGACGGCAACCCCGCGCGGGGGTGGGCGGTTCCCCCAGGGCCCCCAGGTCCGTCGCGAGGGCGCGACACAACGGCCCGCCCCCTGCCGGGAGGCGCCGGAGAACAGGACGACCGATCGCATGGCCGACGTGCTGGCTAACCCGCCGAAGACGAGCCCCTCGGAACCCGGCCCGCGCACGGCCGACCCGGTCGGGGTGGAGCATGAGGAGGGCGCGCCGCGGCGCGACTTCCTGAAGCTCGCGGCCGGGTCCTTCGCCGCCGTCGGCGTGGCCGTGGTGGCCTGGCCCTTCGTGCACTCCATGAACCCGAGCCAGGACGTGCTCGCGCTGGCCAGCACCGACGTGGAGCTGGGCTCCATCGCCGAGGGCCAGGCGATCACCGTGATGTGGCGCGGCCGCCCGGTCTTCGTGCGGCGCCGCACCGCCCAGGAGATCCAGGAGGCGCGCGCCGTCCCGCTCTCCGACCTGCGCGACCCCGCCACCGACCAGTCCCGGATCAAGCCGGGCAAGGACCAGTGGCTCATCGTCCTCGGCGTTTGCACCCATCTCGGCTGCGTGCCCCTGGGCCAGAAGCCGACCGACGCCCGTGGCGACTACGGCGGCTGGTTCTGCCCCTGCCATGGCAGCCACTACGACACCTCCGGCCGGATCCGGCGCGGCCCGGCGCCCGCCAACCTCGCCATCCCCGAGTACAACTTCACCTCCGACACCCGCGTCCGGGTCGGCTGAGAGGACGGACCATGGCCGAAGGCCTGCACGAATCAGACGTCAAGAACCCCGTCCTGCGCTGGATCGACCAGCGCCTGCCGGTCATCTCGATGGTCCAGCGGGAGTACGGGACCTTCCCGACGCCGCGGAACTTCAACTACCTCTGGACCTTCGGCGGCCTCGCCATGGTCACGCTGATGATCATGATCGTCACCGGCGTCGTCCTGTCCATGCAGTATGCCGCCCACACCTCGCTGGCCTTCGATTCCGTCGAGCGCATCATGCGCGACGTGAACTACGGCTGGCTGCTGCGCTACACGCACGCCAACGGCGCCAGCATGTTCTTCATCGTGGTCTACATCCACATCTGGCGGAACCTGAACTACGGCTCCTACAAGACGCCGCGCGAGCTGCTCTTCATGATCGGCGTCGTGCTCTTCATCCTGATGATGGCCACCGCGTTCCTGGGCTACGTCCTGCCCTGGGGGCAGATGTCCTTCTGGGGCGCCACCGTCATCACGAACCTCTTCTCCGCCATCCCCCTGGTCGGTGAGAGCATCGTGACCTGGCTCTGGGGCGGCTTCTCCGTGGACAATCCCACGCTGAACCGCTTCTTCTCCCTCCACTTCCTCCTGCCCTTCGTCATCACGGGCGTGGTCTTCCTGCATGTCGCCGCCCTGCACATCACGGGCAGCAACAACCCGCTGGGCATCGAGCCGAAGGGACCGCAGGACACGATTCCCTTCCACCCCTATTACACGATCAAGGACAGCGTCGGGATCGTCGCCTACCTCCTCGTCTTCGCGATCCTAGTGTTCTTCATGCCGAACTTCCTCGGCCATCCGGACAACTATATCCCGGCCAACCCGCTGGTGACCCCGGCCCACATCGTGCCGGAATGGTACTTCCTGCCCTTCTACGCCATCCTGCGCGCCGTCCCGAACAAGCTCGGCGGCGTGGCGATGATGGGCGGGGCGCTGATCGTCCTCTTCTTCCTGCCATGGCTGGACAGCTCGCCCGTCCGGTCCATGCGCTTCCGTCCCATCGCGAAGTGGGCCTTCTACCTCTTCACCATCAACTTCCTCGTGCTGCTCTGGGTCGGCGGCAAGCCGGCGGAGCCGCCCTACATCGCGATCGCTCGGGTCTGCACCGCCTACTACTTCGCCTACTTCCTGGTGATCCTGCCGTTGCTGTCCAAGCTGGAAAGGCCGCTTCCCCTGCCCGAGAGCATCAGCCGCGCGGTGCTGCCGCGCTCCCCGGGCGGCGGGCCGCTCCCCGCCGGCGCCACCGCCAATCCGATGGAGAAGGCGTGATGCGCGGCCTCTCCCTTCTGCGGGTCGCGGCCGTCGCCGCCGCCCTGCTCGCGCCGGTCGCGGGGCAGGCCGCGGACGAGCACGCCTCGCCCGCGATCCCGAACCACGAGTTCTCCTTTGACGGGATCTTCGGCACCTTCGACCGGGCGAGCGCCCAGCGCGGCTACCTCGTCTATTCCCGGGTGTGCGCGACCTGCCACTCCATGCGGCAGCTCTCCTACCGCCATCTCCGCGGCCTCGGCCTCTCGGCGAATGACGTGGCGGCGCTCGCGTCCCAGGTGCAGATCCAGGACGGCCCGAACGACGAAGGCCAGATGTTCGAGCGGCCGGGCCGTGCCTCCGACCGCTTCCGCCGTCCCTTCGCCAATGACGCCGCCGCCCGCGCCGCGAACAACGGCGCGCTGCCGCCCGACCTGTCGGTGATGGCGAAGGCGCGGGAGGGCGGGGCCGACTACCTCCGCGCCCTGCTGACCGGCTACGAGGACCCGCCGGCCGGCGTCACGGTGAACGAGGGGATGCACTACAACCGCTATTTCCCCGGCCACCAGATCGCCATGGCCCCGCCCCTGAACTCGGAAGGGCAGGTCGAGTACACGGACGGCACCCGTGCCACCGTCGACCAGATGGCCACGGACGTCTCCACCTTCCTCGCCTGGGCCGCGGAGCCGGAACTGGAGCAGCGCCGCGCCATGGGGGTGCGGATGATCCTCTTCCTCCTCATCCTCGGTGGCCTCGTCTATGCCGTGAAGAAGAAGGTCTGGGCGAACCTCCATCAGGCGGTCGGCTGACCCCCGCCTGAGCGCCGACGCGTCGAGGGCCGTCCCGGAAGGGGCGGCCCTTTCGCTGTCCGGGCTTGCCCACGGGCCCGTGCCCCGGCCATCGTCCCACCGCTGCGATGGGGGAGGGGACATGACCGTTCTCGTCGTGGGCGCCGGCCCGGTGGGGCTGACCCTCGCCCTGGCGCTGCACCGTCAGGGGCTTTCCTTCCGCCACGTGGACGCGGCGGCCGAGGCCGCGCGGCAATCCCGCGCCCTCGCCATCCAGGCCCGGACGCTGGAGACGCTGGACCGCCTCGGCGCCGTCGCCCCCATCCTGCAGGCGGCGCTGCGGCCCGAGGGCGGCGTCGTTCACCTCGGCAATTCGGAGCGGACCTTGTGCCTCTCCCACGCCGTGCACCCGCGCTACCCCTCCATCGTGATCCTGCCGCAGGACCGGACCGAGCGCCTGCTGGCCAGGGTGCTTTCCGAAGCGGGTGTGCCGCCCGTCGAGCGCGGCGTGTCGCTCACCGCCCTGGATCCGGCGACCGGCATCGTCCGGCTGCTTCACCCGGATGGAGCGGCCGAGGAGGTCCGCTTCGACCGGGTCGTCGGCTGCGACGGCGCGCACAGCGCCGTCCGCAAGGCCGCCGGGATCGGCTTCCCCGGTGGCCGCTACGACGAGCAGTTCGTCCTCGCCGACGGTCACGCGGAAGGGCTCAGGGCCGCTCACCTCCAGCTTTACCCGGGCAACGGGCGCCCGGTGTTCCTCTTCCCCCTTCCGGGTGGCCTCTGGCGCGCCATCGCGGTTCTCCCGGAGGGTACGGCCGTGCCAGAAGGCGACCTCTCCGTGTTCCAGCGCCCGGGCATGCGCTTCTTCGACCCGACCTGGTGGAGCGCCTTCCGCGTCAGCCATCGCCTGGCCGACCGCTTCCTCGAAGGGCGCGCGGTGATCGCAGGCGACGCTGCCCACATCCACTCGCCGGTGGGTGGGCAGGGGATGAACCTCGGCATGCAGGACGCCGCGTCTCTCGCCCTCGCGCTGCCGGGCGGCGACGCGGCCGTCGCGGAATGGGCGTCGCGGCGCCGGGCCATTGCGTCCCGCGTCGTCCGCTTCACCGACACCGCGACGGGCATGGTGCTCGGCAAGACGCTCCTGACCCGCGCGCTCCGGGCCACCGCGCTGAAATTTCTGCCGCGCATCCCGCCGCTCTGGCGACGCGCGGAGCGCGCGCTGGCCGGGATGGATTACCCGCCCGTCGTGCCGCCGCCCTGAGGGCTGGCGCCGGGCGGCGGCCCGTGGTCAGAAGCGGCCGACGTCTCCGGAGACCCGGCATGCCCGACCAGATCACCCCCATTATCGGCCTCATCGGCGGCTCCGGCCTCTACGACATCGAGGGGCTGGAGAACCGGCAGTGGCGCCGGGTGGAGTCGCCCTGGGGCGAGCCCTCGGACGAGCTGCTCTTCGGCACCCTCTCCGGCGTGTCCTGCGTCTTCCTCCCGCGCCACGGCCGCGGCCATCGCATCCCGCCGAGCGAGCTGAACTACCGCGCCAACATCGACGTGCTGAAGCGCGCTGGCTGCACGGACGTGCTCTCCCTCTCCGCCGTCGGCTCCCTGAACGGCGACCTGCCGCCCGGCACCTTCGTCATCGCCGACCAGTTCGTGGACCGCACCTTCGCCCGCAAGAAAAGCTTCTTCGAGACGGGCTGCGTCGCGCACGTCTCCATGGCCCACCCGCTCTGCCCCCGCCTCGGCGACGCGTTGGAAACGGCCGCGCGGGAGATCGGCCTGAAACACAAACGGGGTGGCACATACCTCGTGATGGAGGGCCCGCAATTCTCCACCAAGGCGGAGAGCGAGCTGTACCGGTCCTGGGGATGCGACGTGATCGGCATGACGAACATGCCGGAGGCGAAGCTCGCGAGGGAGGCGGAGCTCTGCTACGCGACCGTCGCCATGGTCACGGATTACGACTGCTGGCACCCCGACCACGACCACGTCACGGTGGACGCGGTCATCAAGGTCCTGCTCGCGAACGCCGACAAGGCGAAGGCGCTGGTCCGGGCGGTGGTTCCCGGCCTCGGCGCCGCGCGGGGACCTTGCCCCGCCGGTTGCGATCGCGCCCTGGACGCCGCGATCGTCACCGCGCCGGAGAAGCGCGATCCCGCACTGATGACGAAGCTGGACGCCGTCGCCGGCCGCGTGCTGCGCGCCGCCTGATCCGAGGGGCCGGGGAGGGGATCGCTCCTCCCTCCCGCACTCACCGGTTCAGGTGGAGGCGTCCGTGCCCCAGCCGCGCTTGCGGCGGCGGTGGCCGGCCACGATGACCATGATCGCCGCGACCGCCAGCAGCCCGATGACGATCAGCGGCGGCTCCGAGAAGCCCTGCGGCCAGACATAGGGCAGCAGCACCAGCAGCCCGAGCATGATGACGATGTTGATGATCGGTACGATCACGGGGCGCCCTCCTCAGCCGACATGCTTCTCCAGGAAGGCGACGGCGCGGGACTCGGCCAGCATCGTCGCCTCGGGATTGTAGCTGCCGCGGTCCTCGCAGGCGAACCCATGGCCGGACCCGGGGTAGACGAAGATCTCGACGTCCGGCTGCGCCTGCCCGATCAGCTCGACGTCGGAGAGCGGGATGCCCGCATCCTTCTCCCCGAAATGGAGTTGCACCGGGCAGTTCGGCGTCTCCGTCCGGGTTCCGGCGATGCCGCCGCCGTAATACCCGACGGCCGCCCGGAACGATCGGGACCGCGTCGCGCCCCACCAGGCGACGGTGCCGCCCCAGCAATAGCCGATGATCCCCCGCGCGGCGCCGGCCGGCAGGGCGGCGGCCGCCGCCTCCACGTCGAGCATGATGCCGTCCTCCGGCACCTTCGCGCGCAGGTCCCGTCCCCGCGCCACGTCATCGGACTGGTAGCCAAGCTCCACGTCGCGCTCCACGCGATCGAACAGCGCCGGCGTCACCACCGCCCAGCCGAGGCTGCCGAGATGGTCCGACAGCCGCCGCATATGCGGGTTCACCCCGAAGATCTCCTGCACCACGACCAGCCCGCGGGACGCCGTCTCCGGCCCAGTGCGCCAGGCGGAGAGGCGGTGCCCGTCCGAGGCGGTCAGCTCGATCTTCATGGGATTTTCCCGGCCGGAATCCGGACCTAATCTGACGCCATGGCCGAGATCGTCAACCTGAGGCGCGCCCGGCGGGAGAAGGCGCGGCGCGAGGCGGAGGCACAGGCCTCCGCGAACCGCGCGGCCCACGGCCGCACCCGCGCCGAGAAGATTCGCGATGCCGCCGAGGCCGCGCGCCGCGCGGCCCTGCTGGAGGGCGCGCGGCTGGACCCGCCCGCGGCCCGCCCGGACGAGAAGGGCTGAGGGCCCTCAGCCCTTCTTCGCCACCATCGTCCGCACCTCGTCCATCGCCTCGGCGAAGCGTCGGTTCAGCACCGTCAGCGCCTCGGCGTTCGACTTCTGGATGAGGTCGGCCAGTTCCTTCATGTTGGACACGGCGCGCTCATAGGTGGACTTCAGCAGGTCGGCCTGCTTCGCCGCCTGGCTCTGCGGGTCGCCGCCGGCGGAGACGCCGCGCACGGCCTCCGTCATCTCGGACATGGACTGCTGCAGGATCTCCATGTGGCGCTTGGCCACGGCCTGCGCGCCTTCCAGCGCCACGCGGTTGGCGGCGGACAGTGCCTCCAGGTTGCGCCGCTGGGCGGCCGCCAGCGATTCCAGGTCCAGCACCGGCAGCCGCATCTCGGACAGCATGCGCATCGGGTCCATCTCCGGCGGGAAAGGGGAGCGATCGGACATGGGCATTCCTCCGTCACGGGTCGCGGCGCGGTGTGAGTGGCCGTCCCGCTGCGCCGAATGGCGGGACGACCTTCCCGGACGCTAGCCCCCGCCCGCCGGTTTCCGGCCAGGAGCCGCGAATTTCATCGTGGCGACACGCAAGAGTTGCGCCGCGCCGACCTCATTCCCTGCCGCCTAGCCGAGCGGCTCGTCGCCCGGGCCCTTATCCCGCCCGGACAGGTGTCCCGGTCCCTCACCCGGCGCCTCGGGCCCGAGCGCCGCCGGCGGAGTCGGTCCCGCGGGCGGCACCGGCGCGGAGGGCGCCTCGGTCCCTGCCACGGTTCCGCCCTGGCCCGGCACATCCGGTCCGATCCCGGCGTCGGGGGGCGCCGGCTCCTCCACCACGTCGGGGGGCACCGCATCCGCGCCGGCCACCGGCGTGCCGCCCGTCCCCAGACCGGGCTCGGTGGTGTGTCCATCCAGCCGCAGCGTGCGCGCGACCTTCTCCGCCTGGTCCAGCGCCCGGTCGAGCGCCGCCATCGTGGCGCCGAGGTCCGTGCTCTCGTCCGAGGCCCAGGTGCGGGACGCCGAGAGCCAGACCGCCGTCAGACCCTTCACGCGCAGCAGCCCGGTGATCCCCCCGGTCGGGACATCCGCGCCCTCCAGCGTCCAGGCCATGGAGGCCATGAGGATGGGCGAGAGCAGCAGCGCCGACACCGGATCGGTCATCAGGTCGCGCTGCAGCCGCAGGATGCCCGCACGGTGCGGCGCCAGCGCATCGAAGCGGCGCATGAGCAGGTCGAAGATCCGGTCCCGCGCGGTGCCGAAGCCCGCCTGTCCCGGCACCGTCCCCGCCAGCACCGCCTGGTCCACCACGCGCGCATGCGCACGCAGCAGGTCCACCGGCGTCGCGTAGTGTCCGCGCAGCGACTCCAGCGTCTCACCGCTCTCGGCCGCGATGCGCGCGAAGGTGGTGCCGTGCCAGCCGTGCCGCTCCACCACGCGCCACAGCGCATCGAGCAGGGCAGGGGAGGGGGTGGCCGAACCGTGATCCATCCCGCCAGACATGGCCCGGCGCGCGGCCGGATCAACCACGTCCCCGGCGTGCGGCCCTGGCGCAGCGCGGCGCATGTTCGGTCCGGCGCCAAGCCGTTCGCCTCGTTGACCCGGCACCAGCACGCTGCATAAGGTCAGCTTAACGGCCTAAACGAAGCGCGGTCGCCTCGCGGCGCCACGGAAGGATGAGGGAATGATCTCCGCACGGGCACGCCTGTCCCTCCTGGCCGGGGCCGCGCTGGCCCCGTTCTGCGCGACCGCGCAGGAGGGACGCACCCACCGCATCGGCCTGTTCACCTATGCCGAGCAGGCCGAGCTAATGGCACTCATCAAGCGCGAATTTGCCGCCCGCGGCTTCCGGGAGGGCGAGAACACCGTCTTCCTCGAGCGATCCGGCCGCCGCGATGCCGCGGCCACCGAGCGCTTCGCCGCGGAGCTCGTCGCCTGGCCCGCGGACCTCATCGTCGCGATGATGACGACCGCCGCGAAAGCTGCGCGCCACGCCACCGAGGCCACCCGCACTCCCGTCGTCTTCTGGTCCGCCGAGCCGGTGGAGAGCGGGATCGTGGACCGCTTCGCGCAGGTCGGCGGCAACCTGACCGGCGTGACCGTGCCGGTGGACGGCCAGCTCCTGCAACTCCGCTTCCTGAAGGAGGCGATCCCCGACCTCTCCCGCGTCGGCTTCCTCTACAACCCGAATTACGGCCCCGCGCCGGCCCAGCTTCGCGCGCTGCAGGACGCGGCCCGCCTCTTCCACCTGGAGGCTGTCGTCTACCAGACCCTCGCGCTTCCGGAGATCGAGCCCGCCATTGCCCGAATGCGCGCCGACGGCCTGCGCGGCTTCGTCGTCGGCCCGCACGAGCTGTTCAACGTCAACGGCGCGCGGATCGGCGAATGGGCGCTGCGACACCGGCTCGCGGCCGTATCCTTCGTCTCCTCCATCGTGCGGGGCGGCGGCGTCGCCTGCTACACGCCGGATTTCGGCCGCATCTGGCCGGCCGCCGTGGAGATGGGGGCCCGCATCCTGCGCGGCACGCCGGTCGGGAGCATTCCCGTGGACCGGAAGATCCAGCTTCGGAACCTGGTCAACCGCCGCGCTCTGGCCGCGCTGGGGCTCCAAATCCCCGCCGGCCTCATGGACGAGGCCGACGAGGTGATCGCCTAGGCCGGGCTAGCTCGCGAGCTCCCGGCTGCGATGGGTGGCGGCGTCGATCGCCTCGGGCACCAGCTTCGGCCAGGCCTCCTTGTCCATCAGCACCGCGAGGGCCCGCTCGGTCGTGCCCTTCGGCGAGGTCACGGCCTGCCGCAGAGCGCCGGCGTCCTCCGGACTCGCCGCGAGCAGCGCGCCCGATCCGGCGACCGTGGCGCGGGCCATGCGGCGGGCCAGGTCCTGCGGCACGCCCTGGTCCACCGCCGCCTTCTCGAGCAACTCCGCGAGCAGGAACACATAGGCCGGCCCGCCGCCCGACACGGCGGTGACGGGATCGAGCAGGCTTTCCCCCTCCACCCACGCGACCTCTCCGGTCGCGGCGAGCAGCCGGTCCGCCAGCGCCTTCTGGTCCGCCGAGACGGCGCGCCCCGCGACGGCCACGGTGAAGCCCTGCCCGATTGCCGCCGGCGTGTTGGGCATGGCCCGCACCACCGAGGCGCCCCCGAGCAGCGCGTCCATCACGGAGATCGTCCGGCCCGCCATGATGGAGACGAAAACCGCGTTCTTGGCGAAGCGCGCATAGGCGGGCAGGACGTTCGCCATCTCCTGCGGCTTGATCGCGAGGATGACGGCGGCGGGCGTGAAGTCGGCGGGGAGGCGCTCGGCATCCGGCACCACCTCCGCGCGTCCCGCGAACTCCTTCGTGGCCACCGTCGCCGGCTCGACCACGACGGCGCGGAGGATGCCGTGGGCCAGCCAGCCCTTCAGCAGCGCACCCCCCATCTTGCCGCACCCGACGAGCAGGACGGGCGGCAGCGGATCACCGGTCATGCGCGCGCCCCGTCACGCCTCGCCCGCGCAGTCGAGCATCGCGGCGGCGATCGCCTCCTCAGGCCGCTTGCCGCCCCAGAGCACGAACTGGAAGGCGGGGAAGAAGCGCTCGCACTCCGTCATCGCGATGTCCACCATGTCCTCCAGGCTCTCCACGCTCGCGGCGCGCGCGCCGCGCAGCAGGACGGCGTGGCGGAAGACGGGGATCCCCTCCTCCCCCTCAATCCCGAAATGGCCGATCCAGAGCTTCTCGTTGGCCAGCGCCAGCAGCTCGAAGAGCTTGCCGCGCGCCTCGGGCGGCACCTTCATGTCGAAGGCGCAGGTGAAGTGCATCGCGCTGATCTCGGTGGACCAGGAGAAGTGCAGCCCGTAGTCGCACCACTTGCCCGGCGCCTCCGCGGCGATCTCCCCGTCCGATCGGCGGTCGAAGATCCAGTCGTTGGAGGAGACGATCTGCTCCACGACGTCCAGGGGATTGGCGGCCCGGCTCCCTTCGACAACGAGGGTGGTGGACATCGCTGCACCTCCTGTTCGGGGAGGAGACCCACCGAGTCTTGGGCGACTCGTGCGGCCCAGCCCCCATAGGTTGATACTGCCATGCCGAACGCGCCGACAACCCCGAAGGATGCGGCGCAACAATCCGGCGCCGGCCGCGACTCGTCAGGCCTCTGGAACGTGATCGGCCCGCCCCTCAGCGCCGGCAAAAGAGGGCATCCAGGAGGAGAAAACCGTAGCCGAGCGCCAGCACAATCAGCCCGAGCAGGATCAGCAGAACGCCGATCCCGTACTTCGCCGTCTCGATGCCCAGCGTGATCATCGCGCGGCCGAAGGCGACGGTCTCCCGCCCCGCGAAGCAGCTGCCGCCCTCGTCCTCCGCCACACGCGCCGGTGCCTCGCCCCGCGCCCTCGGCGCGAGCAGCACAAGGGGCAGCAGGGCGGCGCCGCGCAGCGCCGCCCGGCGCCGCATCGGAGACGGGACTAGGGCGCGCCTTCCCCGCCGGTGGTCCCGGCATTCCCGGCGCCCTCGCCGGCCGCGGTACTGAACTCCGGCGCCGCGGGCATGGGGATCGGCATGGCCGCCAGGCGCGCCTCCAGCGCCGCGACGCGAAGGGCGAGCGCCTCGCTCTCCTCGCGGGCGCGACGGGCCACCTCCAGCGCGGCGTCCAGCTCCTCGCGCCGGACCAGCTCCAGCCGGGCGATCACCGCCTCGGTCTGCGCCTTCACCGCTGCCTCGATCTCCGCCCGCGCCCCGGACAGGACCGAAAAGGCGCCGCCCGCCATGCCGGCCAGGTCATCGAAGAACTTGCCGCGGCCCCCGAAGCCGCCGCCGAAGCCGCTGCCCGTCCCACCGCCCTGATCGCCCTCGCGCATCGCCGCCTCCGTTCGTTCCCGCCGAACATGGTCCCGCCGGGGTCCCGGGGGGAGCCCCACCCCCGGATTTCCGGCCCGCCCCATTCCGCCCTATACCCCCGCCGCCCGGCCCTGCCCTCGGCCGGCCCCCGATCGCAGGCGTCTCCATGTTCCTTATCACCGGCGGTGCCGGCTTCATCGGCTCGAACCTCGTCGCCGCCCTCTCCGCCCGGGGGGAGGAGGTGATGGTGTCCGACCGCCTGCGCGACGGCCCGAAGTGGCGCAACCTCCGGGGTAGCGTCATCGCCGGCATCGTCCCGCCTGCCGACCTGCCGCGCTGGCTCGACGGGGCGCCGAAGCTGCAGGCGATCATCCATCTCGGCGCGGTCAGCGCGACGACGGTGACGGATGGTGACCTGGTCGCCGACAGCAACCTGAATCTCACCCTGTCCCTATGGGACTGGTGCGCGCGGAACGAGACGCGGCTGATCTACGCCTCCTCGGCCGCCACCTATGGCAGCGGGGACCAGGGCTTCGACGACAACGCCGACCCGCACGCGCTCTCCCGCCTGCGTCCGCTGAACCTCTATGGCTGGTCGAAGCACGCGACGGACCGCCGCATCGCGCAAATACTCGCGCTGAACGGCACCGCGCCGCCGCAGTGGGCGGGGCTGAAGTTCTTCAACGTCTACGGCCCGCACGAGGCGCATAAGGGCCGCATGGCGAGCGTCGTGCTGCACAAGTGGCGCCAGATCGCCGCTGGCGAGCCCGCCACTCTCTTCGCCTCCGATCACCCGGACTATGCCGATGGCGGGCAGCTCCGCGACTTTGTCCACGTGGACGACTGCGTGAACGCGATGCTCTTCCTGCTGGACCATCCGGAGGTGTCGGGCCTGTTCAACGTCGGCAGCGGCCGTGCCCGTTCCTTCGCGGACCTGGCCCGCGCGATCTACGCCGCGCGCCAGCAGCCGCCCGACATCCGCTATGTCTCAATGCCGGATGACCTGCGCGGCAAGTACCAGTACTTCACGGAAGCCCGGATGGACCGCCTGCGCACCGCCGGCTTCGCCCATCCCCCGACCGAGCTGGAGGCCGGCGTCGCCTCCTACGTCCGCTGGCTGGAGGCGAACCAAGAGGCCTGACCCCGGTCGGGTTCCGACCCGTGATGGCCAAGCCGGGGCCACACGGCGTGCATGGCCCTTGCTACGACACCGACTTCGTCGATCGAATTGTAGCCGTGAAAGCTGAAGCGGACGCGCCCGCGCCCACCCCACGCATAGATCCCGGCCTCTTCCTCCAGCGCTCCCACGATGAGGTCCGCCTGGGGCGTCGCCACGCAGACGCTGGCGCCGTGCCGCACGGGATCGGCGGGCGTCGTCACGGGGATGCCGGAGGCCGCGAAGTGCTCCAGCAAGGCCGTGGTCAGCCGCTGGACGTGGGACTGGATATCCCGCGCCTCGAAGGCCGCAAGGTATTCCAGCGCCTCGACCAGCACGTAGAGGGACGGATGGGACGGGTTGCCCCGCGTGAACCGCATCGCGTCGGGCTTCAGCGTCGGCCTGCCCCCGTATTCCGGACGGGCTGAACCGCTGATCGAGTACCAGCCAGCGGTTCGCGGCTGCCAGTCCGGCTGGCGATCCCGGTTCCAATAGGCGATGGCCGTCCCGGTCATCCCGAGCAGCCACTTATAGCAGGCCGAGAAGGCGAAGTCCGCCTCTCCCGCTGCCAGCGGCAGGTAGCCCGCGGCCTGCGTGTGATCGACGACGAGCATGGCCCCGACGGAATCCGCGACCTTCCGCAAGGCCGCCAGATCGTAGCGCCGGCCATGCAGGTAGGAGACATGGCTCACGGCCAGCATCCGCGTGCGCCCGTGCACCCGCGCCGCCACGGCCCCGGGATCGTGCATCGGCGCGAAGCGGATCTCGACGCCGGGTGGCAGGCCCAGGCTCAGCGGCGCGACCACGGACGGGTACTCCGAGGCATCCAGGAGGACATTGTCGCCGTCGCGCCAGTCCAGGCTCTCGACGAGGAGCGACATGCCCTCGGCCACGGAGGAGACGAATCCGATGCTCTCCCGCGGGACTCCGAAGAGCCGGGCGGAGAGGTCCCGCGCGCGCTCCACCACCGCCTCCTGCGCGACGCGGCCGGCAGGACCGGCGCTCTTGTCGATCGCGTAGCGCGCGAAAGCCCGGTCGTGCCGCAGCAGGAACGCCGTCTCCCCGCCGGCGCAGACATGAGTTACCCCGGCAGGGATCCGGAACTGCGCCGGATCGAACAGCGTGCTCGCCATGATGTGGATCCCGGTCCTGATCGGAAGGGCGCCGTCCCTGCGGGGCGGCGGATCAGTTGATGACCGGCGTCCTGCGCCCGCTCAGCGGCACCGAGATGTCCATGGGATTGCGGATCACCGGCCCGGGGTTGGGGTAGTAGTCCACGAACAGGTTGATCCGGTGCTGCTTCCCCTTGTTCTTCACGGAATGCCGCACGCGGTTGTTGAAGTCGTACACGTGCCCCTTCTGCATCGCGAACTTCCGCCCGTCGATCTTGTACTCGACCGTCGGAGTGGAGGAGAGCGAGACGTGCAGCCGGTGCGCCCGCGTCGCCATCACCTGCCCGTCGATATGCGGCGCAATGTGTCCGCCGCCGCGCAGCCGCACCAGCGCTAGGCGCGTCACCACGCCGCGGGGTGTCCGCAGCGGCGCGATGGCCTGCTCCACCACCGGGCCCAGGATGTCCTTGAACCGGTCCCAGTCCGGCATGGTGTAGACCGGCCAGACGTCCGTGTCCTCTCGCGCGATGGGCATGTAGGGGTCGGGGCTCAGCCCCCGTTCCTTCGCCCAGACGAAGACCAGATCCTCGAAATGCTGGAGCCCCGTGCTGCTGGCGGAGGGGTGCCACTCCGTCTTCATCACGATGTTGTCCGTCACCGCATGGGCGCCGGACGCCAGCACGTCCTGGCGGAAGGTGTTCCCCGTCCAGTCGTCCTCCGTCAGGTCCGCGATCCGCCCCAGCAGCCCATCCACGTCGATGGCGCCGAGGTCCTTCAGCGGCACGCCGATATCCATGGCTCTTCCCCCAGTCCACGCGCGGGGCCATCCCGCCCGCGGCGGCCGGCATCCCCCGGGCGGCGCGCCGCTATCGCCCCGGACCTAGCAGCCCGGCGGCGCGCTGGTCATGAAAATCCCGTAATGCCGCGCGGGAGCCTGGCCCCCCGCCGGGATCCCCTCAGCTTTGATCCCGCCCCATCCTGGTCTAGGGACGGCCCCCGATGATCCCCGCCATCCTCTTCCCCGCCTTCGACCCGGTGGCGGTCGCCATCGGACCCTTCCAGATCCGGTGGTACGCGCTCGCCTACATCGCTGGCATCGTCATCGGCTGGCAGGTCGCGCGCCGCCTGGCCACCCGGGCCCCCGCCGCCTGCACGCCGGAGCAGATGGACGATTTCGTCACCTGGGCGACGCTCGGCGTCGTCCTCGGCGGGCGGCTCGGCTACGTCCTCTTTTACCGCCCCGACATCCTCTGGACCGCGCCGTGGGAGGCCCTCTACCTCTGGCACGGCGGCATGTCCTTCCATGGCGGGGCGGTCGGTGTCATCGTCGCCCTCGCCCTCTTCGCGCGCCGGTACCGGCTGCCCTTCCTGCTCTTCTCGGACCGGGTCACCAGCGTCGTGCCGATCGGCCTCGGCCTCGGCCGCCTCGCGAACTTCGTGAACCAGGAGCTCTGGGGCCGGACCACCGACGTGCCCTGGGCCGTGATCTTCCCCGCCGCCGGGCCGGAGCCGCGCCACCCCTCCCAGCTCTACCAGTTCGCGCTGGAGGGCGTGGTTCTCTTCGTCATCCTGCAATGGATCGTCCGCACGCCGTCCCTGCGCGCCCGCCCCGGCTTCACCGCCGGCGCCTTCCTGGCGGGCTACGGCGTCGCCCGCATCATCGGCGAGCTCTTCCGCCAGCCGGACGCGCATCTCGGCTTTCTCTTCGCCGGTGCGACGATGGGGCAGCTCCTGTCTGTGCCGATGATCCTGGCGGGGGCGTGGCTGATGCTGCGCAGCCGGCGCGTCGAGGTTCCGGCGGCGTGACCGGGCCGGAGCGCGAGCCGGCGACGCCCGTGCCGTCCGGCCCCCCCGCCCATCCGGGCGGGGTCCCGCACTCCGCTGCGGAGCTGCAAGCCGCCGGTCAGCTGCAGACGGACCCGGCACCGGCGATCGGCAATTCTCAGCTTCCCTCCGCCGCCGCACTGGCGGCGGACCCGGAGGGGAGCCTGCGCGCCACCCCCGTGCCGGCAGAAGAACCCAGGGGTGCGGACACACCGCACGTCGATGCGGCCCACTCCGTGGCCGAGAAGGCCGCGTCCCCAGCGACCCACCGGTCGGAGGACCCTCCGCCCAGTTCCGCCGCGGAACTGGCCCTTGGTCCGGCTGCCGATGCACCTCTCCCCGCGACGGGATCGGGGGGCATCGGGCATCCAGGGGACGCTTCCTCGCCGCCGTCCGCCGCCGAACTCGCCCCGGCGCCTGACGGGGAGGCCCCGACCGCCGCGGCACAGGCCGGGAGCCCGATCGCGCCCGCCGCGGCGCCCGGGGCCACGCCGCCGACACCGGCTGCCCCCACGCCAGCCGACATCCTCGGCCTCTCGCCCGCCCCGCCGCGCCATGCGCCCGAGCGCCTGGACCGCTTCATGGCCCGCGCCAACGCGGCCTACTACGCGGACCGGGACCCACTGGGACGGGACTTCATCACCGCCCCCGAGATCACCCAGGCCTTCGGCGAGTGCCTCGGCCTCTGGGCGGCCGTGACCTGGGTCCAGATGGGCCGCCCGGACCCTGTCCTCCTCGCCGAGGCCGGGCCCGGCCGCGGCACCCTCATGGCCGACGCCCTGCGCGCCGCGCGGGAGGTGATGCCGGACTTCATCCGCGCCGCCCGCCTCCATCTCATCGAGACCTCCCCGACGCTCCGCGCGATCCAGCGCCCCCGCCTGATGGGCGGCACTTGGCACGACAGCGCCGTGACCCTTCCGGAGGGGCCTCTGATCCTTCTCGGCAACGAGTTCCTGGACGCCCTGCCGATCCGCCAGTTCGTGCGCCGCGGCGACACCTGGGCCGAGCGCTGGGTGGAGAACGGCGCCTTCGCCGAGCGCCCGGCCGAGAACGCCCCGGCGCTGCCTGGAACCGCGGAGGAGGGCGAGGTCCGCGAGGTGAACGAGCCCGCCCGCGCCCTCGTCGCCGCCCTGGCCGCACGGATCGCGCGGAGCGGCGGCGCGGCGCTCTTCCTCGATTACGGCCCGGCCGAGAGCGCGCCCGGCGACAGCCTCCAGGCCCTGCGCGCCCATGCGCCGGCCGACCCGCTGGCCGAGCCGGGCCATGCCGACCTGACCGCCCATGTGGACTTCGCCGCCCTCGCCGCCGCCGCGCGCGCGGCCGGCGCCGCGGCTTACGGCCCTGTCCCCCAGGGAGTCTTCCTCGGCCGCCTCGGCCTGCACAGCCGCGCCGCCGCCCTCGCGGCGAACGACCTGCCCGGCCGCGGCCGGCGCCACCTGGAGGCCGCGGCCCGGCTGACCGCGTCGGAGGCCATGGGCCGCCTGTTCAAGGCGCTCTGCCTCTCCCATCCCGAGCTTCCCACCCCGCCCGGCTTCGAGACCGAATGACCGCTCAATTCCTGGCCGCCGAGGCCCTGCACGGCCTTCCGCACGGCTTCTTCACCCGCCGCGGCGGCGTCTCCGCGGGGCGCTTCGCAAGCCTCAACTGCTCCCTGTCCGGCCATGACGATCCGGCCGCCGCGCGGGAGAACCGCGCCCGCGCCATGCGCGCGCTGGACCTCGACCCCGCCTCCCTCTCTGGCCTGCACCAGGTGCACGGCGTGGACGTCGTCACCGTCGAGGCTCCCATCCCCCCGGGCCAGGGGCCGAAGGCCGACGGCCTCGTCACGAACCGCCCTGGGGTGACGCTGGGCATCGTGACCGCCGATTGCGGCCCGGTCCTCTTCGCGGACCGGGACGCCGGGGTGGTGGGCGGCTGCCACGCGGGCTGGCGCGGCGCCATCGCCGGGGTGCTGGAATCCACGATCGCGGCCATGGAGCGCCTCGGCGCCCGGCGGGACCGGATCGCCTCCGTCCTCGGCCCCTGCATCCGCCAGCCGAGCTACGAGGTCGGCCCCGACCTCCGCGCCGCCCTGCTGGAGGCCGATCCGCAGGGCGAGCGCTTCCTCGCTCCGGGAGCGCGGGAGGACCGCTGGCAGTTCGACATGGCCGGACTGATCGTCGCGCGCCTGCGCGCCGCCGGGGTCGGGACCGCGGCCGCCCTGCCGAACGACACCCTGGCCGAGGAGGAGAGCTTCTTCTCCCATCGCCGCCGCACGCTCGAGGGCGGCGGCCCGATCGGCCACCAGCTCTCCGCCATCGCGCTGCCGGGCTGACGCAACGCTTGTCCCGCCCGCTCCGGCCGGCGCAGTGTGGGGGCAAAATGGGCAGGGGCATGTCATGCGGTCCCGGACGATGCTGCTCGGCGCCCTGGTGGCGCTCCTACTCGGTTCCGCCAGCGGTTGGGCGGCGCCGGCCGACCCGGTTTTCGACCATCTTCCGCGATACCGCGTGACGCTTGAGAGCGGCATCGCCATCCCCACGCGCAGCCCCGTGCGGGACGCGCCGGACCGGCAGGACCAGGTCACCGCCGATCTCTACCGGCCCGGCCGCGCCGGGACGGTGCCCGCCGCCGTCATCGTCAACTCCTCCGGCGGCGTGGACCCGGAAAGCGAGCTCGTCTGGGCCCGGCTGCTCTCCGGGCTCGGCGTCGCCACCCTCGTCGTGGACAGCTTCTCGCCGCGTGGCATCCGCCGGACCAGCCGCGGCCAGTCGGCGCTCGATCAGTTCTATTCCAACCTCGACGGCGCGGCCGCCGGGCGCTGGCTGATGGCGCAGCCCTTCGTGGATACGTCCCGCATCCTCATCATGGGCCTCTCGCGCGGGGGCAACGCGGCGATCGCGAACGCGGTGCTGCAGCAGCGGCGCCAGATGCGGGCGGAGGACGTGCGCTTCGCCGCCCACATCGCCATCACGCCCGGCTGCTCGGTCCAGCAGCGGGACGCCAGGACCACGGGGGCGCCGATCCTGTTTCTCCTGGCGGAGCGGGACGACTACACGCCGGCCGATGTCTGCATCGACCAGGTCCGCCGTCTCCGCGCTGCCGGGAACGCGGAGACGCGGCTGGCCGTCTATCCCGGCGTGTACCACGCGCCGGAGCTGCCCTGGGGCGCCTCATGGGCCGACAACATCGAGGTCAGCCGTGGCTGCCTGCTGCTGCGCGAGGACAATGCGAGCGGCTTCACCGAGGTGAACCGGAACATCCGCCTGGCGCCGCGGGAGCTCACGTCCTTCAACCGCGAGAACTGCCTCGCGCACGGGGCGACGGTCGGGGGATCGTTGCGCATCCGCGGCCACATGGCCTCCGATATCGTGCAATTCCTGCAGGAGGCCGGCTTCCTTGAGGACCCGGGCCTGGGCCCGCTCCTGCCCGACTGCAATGCCTTGCCGGAGGACCGTACGCTTCGGCTGAACTGCACCAGGGCCCGGGGCGGCTGGCCGGGTGACGCCGTGGCGCTGGCGCTTCGCCTGCATCGCGGTGCCCAGGGCCTCGCGGCCGATCCGGCGCGCGGCCTCGCTATCCTCCGCCTGCTGGCGGAGCGCGGGGATCCCCGGGCCTCCCTGGAACTGGGCGTCATCGTGCTGCGCGGCGGCCCCGGTTCCCCGGCCGACCCGCGCGAGGCGCAGCGCCTGCTGGAGGCCTCGGTGGATGCGGGCTTCATCCCGGCGATGAACGCGCTCGGCCTTCTCCACCGCGACGGGCCGCCCCCCTTCCGCGACGAGGCGGCGGCGCGAAACTGGTTCCAGCGCGGCGCCGACGCCTTCCATGTCCTCTCCATGAGTAATCTCGCCCGGATGCTGGAAACCGGCCGCGGTGGCCCCGCCGATCCGGCCGCCGCCCGGCGCTGGTACGCGGCGGCGGCGCTGCGGGAGGAGCCCTGGGCACAGCTCCACCTCGCGGGCATGGAGGAGCGCGGGGAGGGCGGTGCCCGGAACGCGGAGGCCGCCCTGCGCCACTACCGCGCCGCAGCGGCGCAGGAGTTTCCCGGCCGGGACCGCGCGCGGGAGGGTGAGCGCCGCCTCCAGGCCGCGCGCTGAGAACCCCTTCCACCGCGCGCCGCCTCCAGGCCGCGCGCTGAGAACCCCTTCCGCCGCGCGCCGCCTCGGCCGATAAGCCCGGGGCGATGCCCTACCTGTTCATGTTCCTGGCTCTCGCCCTGCTGGGCCTGATGGCCTCCTGCGTCCTGGGCTGAGGAAGGGCCTGCCATGATCCTGCGCGCCCTCACCCTCGCGACCCTTGCCCTGGTCGCCGCCTGCGGCCCGCTGCCCCAGCCCTTCCGCGGCAATCCCGGGCGTCAGGCCCGGATGCTGGCCGCCCCGCCGGCCTACCGCATCGCCGTGCCGGCGCCGGACGCGGCCCTCCTCTCCGACACCGCCTCGGCCGACTACGCCGTGGCGCTGGCCGAGGCGCTGGAAGGGGCGGAGGTCCCCGTCGTCGTCGGCCCGCCCGCCCCGCTGGACTGGCGCCTTGCCGTCACCGCCGAGCTGGAGGGCCGGGGGGTCGTCCCGTCCTACGCCATGGAGGACGCCGACGGCCGCCCGCTGGGCCAGGTGCGCGGCGCCCCCGTCCCGATCGCCGACTGGAGCCGCTCCGATCCCGCCCTGATGCGCCGGGTGGCGGTCCGCGACGCGCCCGTCATCGCCGCCCTGCTCACGCGCGGGGAAGCCGCGCGCCGGGCGTCGGAGACGGTCTCCTTCACCGGGGCCGGCGGGCCGCCGCGGGTCCGTTTCACCGGCGTGCGCGGGGCGCCGGGCGATGGCAACCAGTCCCTCGCGGCCCGCATCCGCGACTTCCTCGCGACCAAGGGCTTGGTGGTGCAGGACGGGGCGCAGGGCGCGGCCTTCGCCGTCGCCGGCCGCGTCACCGTGGCGGATGCCGGCAATGGCAAGCAGCGGGTGGAGATCGTCTGGACCGTCTCCCGCCGGGACGGCCAGGACCTCGGCGCGGCCGCCCAGCTGAACGAGGTGCCGGCGGGTACGCTGAACGGCCTCTGGGGCGATGTCGCCTACGTCGTCGCGCAGGAGGCCTCGGGCGCCATCCGCGACATCATCGCCAATGCCGGTGGCCTGGGCGAGGAGGCGGCGACCCGCCGGGATTCGCAGCCGCGAGGCGCGGCTGGGCCGGCCGTGCCGCCGGCGGCCGGCGAGGCGGCGCCGATGCCCGCGCCGCCTCGCGCGCGCTAGCGCGGGCGTCCCGGCCGGCCGCGCGTGACGTGCCGCCCGCCGTTCGAGCCGGTCGCCATACCCGCGCCGCGATCCTGGGCTGATCCCGGCCGATGCCCGCGCGCAGGCTTCTTGCATGGACAGCCCCGGGAGGGGTTGCTAACCCCCACCCGCCGCGCCGCCCGGGACTCTGACTCACCCTATGAAGATCATCGCTGCCAACTCCAACCGCCCCCTTGCCGAGGCGGTGGCCGCGGCACTCAGCCTGCCGCTGACCCAGGCCAGCGTCCGCCGCTTCGCGGACATGGAGATCTTCGTCGAGATCCACGAGAACGTCCGGGGCGAGGACGTCTTCGTCGTCCAGTCCACCTCCTATCCCGCGAACGACAACTTGATGGAGCTGTTGATCATGCTGGACGCGCTGCGGCGCGCCAGCGCGCGGCGCATCACGGCGGTCATCCCCTATTTCGGCTATGCGCGGCAGGACCGGAAATCGGGCAGCCGCACGCCGATCTCGGCCAAGCTCGTCGCCAACCTCATCACCCGCGCGGGCGCGGACCGCGTGCTGACGATGGATCTCCACGCCGGGCAGATCCAGGGCTTCTTCGACATTCCCGTGGACAACCTCTTCGCCGCCCCGCTCTTCGCCCGCGACATCGGGGAGCGGTTCAAGGGTCGCGACCTCATGGTCGTGTCCCCGGACGTCGGCGGCGTGGTGCGCGCCCGCGCCATCGCGACGCGGCTGCACACGGACCTCGCCATCATCGACAAGCGCCGCCCGCAGGCCGGCGTGTCGGAGGTGATGAACGTGATCGGCGACGTGCACGGCCGCGACTGTATCCTGGTGGACGACATCGTCGATTCCGGCGGCACCCTTTGCAACGCCGCGGAGGCGCTGCTGAAGAACGGTGCACGCTCCGCCTCGGTCTATGTCACGCACGGCGTCTTCTCGGGCGGGGCCGTGGCCCGCATCGGCGCCGCGCCGATCGAGCACATGATCACCACCGACAGCATCCAGGCGACCGAGGCGGTGCGCGTCTCCTCCAACATCAAGCAGCTCACCATCGCCCCGTTGCTGGCGGAGGCGATGCGCCGGATCAGCGAGGAATCCTCGGTCTCCACCCTGTTCAACTGACGGATGGCCGCACCGCATCCGACGGTTCGGACAGCGTGCGGCTGCGATTCACTCCGCTCGACCGGAACTCACGCGTGACGCGCTGACGCGCCCGGGCGGCGCCGGTCAGCGCCCGGGCGCGCCGGGGCGCGTGGCCACCAGGAACCAGGCGGTGCAGACCACCGTGGCCGCCGAGAAGAAGAGCAGTCCCGACCCGATCCCGGCCATCGCCACCACCGGCCCGGAGGCGGCCTGCAGGATGGCGGCGCCGAGGAAGAAGGACATGTTCACCGCGGACATGGCCTTGCCGACCTGTGCGGGCGGCACGGCGGCCCGCGTCAGCGCGAAGGCCAGCGGCTGGACCGAGACGAGCAGCCCGAAGAGGAAGAGCAGCGCCGTGTCGGCGGCCGCGGAGGTGGCGCCGAGCGGCCCGCCGGGCCCGCCGGCCACCACCAGCACGAGGCAGGCGGCCGCTGCGAGATGGCCGAAGGCGAGAAGGGCGCGGCGCCGGCCGATCTGCCGGTCCACCACGCCCCAGAAGGCCGGGCCGAGGCAGAGCGACAGCGTGGCGATCAGGAGCACGTTCCCCGCCTCGATGCGGGACAGGTCCTTCACCTCCATCAGCCAGGGGCCGCCCCAGAGGCCGCGCACCCCAATGACGATGGCGAAGGACGCGAAGGTGATCGCCACCGGTCCGCGCAGCAGGGGAGAGGCGGCGAGCCGCAGCACCTCCCGCGCGTCGCCGACGAGGCTCCGCTCCGGCGCGGCGGCGGGCGCATCCCGCACGAGGGCGGCGACGAGGCCGAGGACGAGCAGCGCGATGGCGAGGCAGGTCCAGTAGCCCGCGCGCCACCCCGAGGACTCCACCAGCAGGGCGAGCGGGGAGGCGGAGAGGAGCATGCCGCAATTGCCCAGCGCCTGGATCAGCCCGGACCACAGGCCGAAGCGGGCCGGCGTCAGCGTCTTGGCGGCGAGCGTCATCGGGCAGATGAGCATGCCGCCGCAGCCCGCCCCCAGCACGACCTGCCCGATCAGGAAGCCCGCCGGACCTCCCGCCAGGGCCGCGATGACGGAGCCGACGGCGACGATGGAGAGGAGGGTGAGCGAGACGCGCCGGACCCCGAAGCGGTCCAGCGCGACCCCGATCGGGATCTGCGCCAGCGCGAAGGCGAAGTGGTAGGCGCCGGTGAGGGAGGCGATCCCCTGCGCCGTCACGCCGAGGTCGCGGCCCAGCAGGTCCGCGGCGATGGCGGGCAGGGTGCGGACCGCGTTGGACAGCACATGACCCATGGCCAGGGCCACCAGGGGCGCGACGAAGAGCAGGGAGGCCTCCCGCGCCGTGTCGTTCGGGGCGGTCACGCGGCCGCGATGGCCTCGATCTCGATCAGCCAGGACTCGTCGAAGATCGCCGGCAGGATGACGGTCATGGCGACGCGGTGGCCGCCCAGGACCTCCTGCCGGATGCGGCGGTTGTCGAGCGTGTTCGCCCGGTCCGCGAGGAAGATCGTCACCTTCACGAGATTCTCGATCGCCATGCCCGCGGCCCGGAGCTGCGCGACGAGGTTCGCCCAGGCCTGGCGACACTGGTCGTCGAAGCCCTCGGGCAGGGTGCCGTCGGGCGCGACGGGAACCTGCCCGCTGATGAAGAGCAGCCGCCCGGGCGAGGAGATCTCCACCGCCTGGGCATAGCCGCCCAGCGCCGCCGGCGCGTCGGGGGCATCGAGGGTGCGGACGGGCATGGCGGTCAGTTCCGGAACATCTTGCCGGGGTTCATGATCCCCTTCGGATCGAGCGCCACCTTCACGCTGCGCATGACGGCCAGCGCCTCCGGCCCGTGTTCCTGCTCCAGGAACTCCCGCTTGCCCAGGCCGACGCCGTGCTCGCCGGAGCAGGTGCCGCCGAGCGCCAGGCCGCGCGCGACGATCTTCTTGTCGAGTTCCCAGGCACGCTCCAGCGCGGTCGGGTCGTCCTGGTCCACGAGGATGACGGTGTGGAAGTTGCCGTCCCCGACATGCCCGACGATCGGCGCGGTCATGCCGGAGGCCGCGATGTCCTCCTTCGCGCCGAGCAGCGCCTCCGCGAGGCGGGAGATCGGCACGCAGACATCGGTCGCGATGCCCCGGCAGTTCGGCCGCAGCGCCACCCCGGCCCAGTAGGCATTGTGGCGCGCCGTCCAGAGCTTGTTCCGCGCCTCCTGGTCGGTGGCCCAGGCGAAGCCGAGGCCGCCCATGCCGTTCGCGATCTCCTGCACCGCCTCCGCCTGTTCGGCGACGCCGCGCTCGGTGCCGTGGAACTCCAGGAAGAGGGTTGGCAATGCCTGGAACCCCTCCAGCTTGGAGTAGGCGATGCAGGCGGCCATCTGCACCTCATCGAGAAGCTCGATCCGCGCGACGGGGATGCCGAGCTGCATGACGGCGATGACGCTCTCCACGCAGCCGCGCAGGTCGGGGAACTGCACCACGGCGGCGGAGGTCGCCTCCGGGATGCCGTGCAGGCGCAGGCGGATCTTCGTGATGACGCCGAGCGTCCCCTCGGATCCGATGAAGAGGCGCGTGAGATCGTAGCCGTTCGCGGCCTTGCGGACGCGGCCGCCGGTGTTGATGACGCGGCCATCGGCCAACACCACCTCCAGCCCCATGACGTTCTCCCGGATGGTGCCGTAGCGCACGGCGTTCGTGCCGGACGCGCGCGTGGCGCACATGCCGCCGATGGTGCAGTGGCTGCCCGGATCCACGGGGAAGAACAGGCCCTGGTCGCGCAGATGATCGTTCAACTGGTGCCGCGTGACGCCCGGCTCGATCAGGCCGTCCATGTCCTCCTGGCTGACCTCCAGGATCGCGTTCATCCGGGACAGGTCGAGCGAGATGCCGGCGCGGACGGGGGTGACGTGTCCCTCCAGCGACGTGCCCGCCCCGAAGGGGGTCACGGGAACCTCGAACCGGTGGCAGAGGGCGAGGAGCTTCGAGACCTCCTCCGTCGTCTCGGCGAAGGCGACCGCATCCGGCTGGACGGGGGAAGAGGTGTCCTCCCCGCGGGAATGCTGGTCCCGGATGGCTGAATTGGTGGTGATCCGGTCTCCCAGGAAGGCGCGCGCGGCGGCGATCACGTGGTCCACGGGGCGGGTTTCGGCGTTCATGGCGTTCGTCCGGTCAGTCGTCGTCGCGCAGCAGCGGGCAGGTCAGGCAGTGCGGCCCACCCCCGCCGGCGGTGAAGAGGGAAAGGGCGGGGTCCAGCACCACCAGCCCCTCGGCGCGGAGGGAGGCGTTCAGGGCCTTGCTCTCGCGGGCCGATACCACGCGCCCCTCGCCGAGGGCCAGGATGTTGCAGCCGAGCGCCATGGCGTCGCGGTAGGGAACCGGGATGGTCCGGATGCCGTGGCCGCGCAGCCAGGCCACGAAGCCCGGGTCCAGCACGTCCAGGCAGGCCACCGCCAGCCCGGGCGCGGCCATGCAGAAGAGCACGTCCAGATGCAGGAAGTGCTCGTCGAAAGGCTCGACCCGGACCTCCCAGCCCTCGGCCCGCAGCCAGCCGGCGAGTTGCTCCGCCCCGTCCAGGTCCGTCCGGCCGCCGCTCGCTCCGATGCAGGCGAGGCCGGGGCGGAGGATGTGGATATCCCCGCCCTCCAGCGTGCCGGCGCTGGACTTGTGCCAGAAGGCGGAGCCCTGGGCGGCGTGCCAGTCGATCAGGGGCGCATACTCCCCGCGGCGCTGGGGCCGCTCCAGCTGGCACAGCACGGGCCCACCATGGGTCACGGCCACGCTGTCCCGCGTATAGGCCATGTAGGGCAGGTGCGGTTCCGGCGGGACGTGATGCACCGTGACGCCCGCGCCGCGCATCGCGTCCACCAGTTCCGCGTGCTGGGCGGCCAGGTGGGCGGGGGCGGGCGATTGCCGGTCCTCGGACAGGGTGCGGCGGACGATGCTGTTGGTCGGGATCCAGCGGTAATGGTCGGGAGAGCAGACGAGCACCTCCTGCAGCCGTCCGGTCTCGGAGGCGACGTGCCAGCGGGATGGACCGGGCGGGAGGGGCGGCGGGGGAGGGAGCATGCTGCGGCCCGGTTTGCACCCCCCTGGCGCACCGTCCAAGCGCCCCCGCGAGGATCACGGGATCAGGACCCGGACGCGATCTGTGCCAGCCCGGCCGATTGAGGGGATAGCTGCCCTGGGAGTGGGAAGACCTCCAGCACCTCATAGGCGAGGGTAGGGAAGGTGGTCTCGTGGATCAGCCGAAGTTCCCGGACCGCGAACTCGGCCCCTCCCGCTCGCTCCGCCTCGGCCAGGCGGACGTGGGCGGGGTCTCGCACCCGTGCCAGGGTGGCGTGGGTGATCCTCGGCAGGCGGATGCGGCGCTCCGGAAGGCTGCAGGGTCCGGCGAGTGAATTCCGGAACGCCGAGAGAGGATTGTCGAGGTCCAGGGCGATAACGGCCTGGCGGTCGTATCGTAGCGAGTCGAAGCGGATCCGCAGCGGTGGCAGCGCCGCGCAGGCCCGCGCGATGGCGTTGCGCCATGCGCCGGAATGCCGCGCCCAGAGGGCCGCCTTCGGCTCGGAGAGGCGCTCCGCCGCGTCCATCAGCGGCAGGACGGTGATGTGAAAGCCGTGCCGCGGCATCGCGTGAAAAGCGCCGGGCGCGGCGTCCAGGACGGCCCGCTGGAGCCCGGCGACCGCTTCCTCGTCCGATAGGGCGATCTGGAGCTGGTAGGACTCGCACGGCGTCCCGAAGAGCGGGTCGGCCTCGAAGCCGTCGGCATTCCGCTGGATCAACAGGGGGATCATGCCCGGAGCTTAGCGCGCGTCCCGCCCGCTGCGGCGCCCCGGCCGTCGCGCGGGAATGCGCCCCTTCCCCTGCCGCCCCGGATGGACGCGCCGCGCCGGATGCGGAAGGATGCCGCGCACCGAAAGGGAAGGGACGAGGCGTGGCGAACAAGCTGAAGGATGCCTGGAAGGCCGGGAAGAAGACGGTGAACGGGTGGCTCGCCATCCCCGCCGCCTTCTCGGCCGAGGTGATGGCCCAGGCCGGCTTCGAGAGCCTGACCGTGGACCTGCAGCACGGCGTGCAGGACTACCAGTCGGCCGTGGCCTGCTTCCAGGGCATGCAACCGCACGGCCCGACGCCGATGGCGCGCACCCCCTGGAACGAGCCGGGCATCATCGGCAAGCTGCTGGACGGCGGCGCCCAGGGCCTGATCTGCCCGATGGTGAACACGCAGGCGCAGTGCGAGGCCTTCGTCTCCGCCTGCAAGTATCCGCCGAAGGGCACGCGCTCCAACGGGCCGATCCGCGCCGGCATCTACGGGGAGGCGGGTGGCTACTTCAACACGGCCAATGACGAGGTGCTGTGCCTGCCGATGATCGAGACGAAGGAGGCGCTGGACAACCTCGACGCCATCCTCGACGTCCCGGGCGTGGACGGGATCTATGTCGGACCGACCGACCTCGGCATTTCGCTCGGCATCCTGCCGCCGCACCTGGATCGTGAGGAGCCGGAGATCCTGAAGATCTACGAGCACCTGATCCAGGCGACGCAGAGGCGTGGGCAGTGGGCCGGCATCCACTGCTTGACCGGCGCCTATGTGAAGCGCGCCCACGGCATGGGCTTCACCTTCGGCACCATCGGCAACGACAGCGGCCTGATGCTGACGGCGGCGAAGCAGCAGCTCGCCGCGGCGCGGGGCTAGCGCACCGCCCGGACGCCGCCCCGCGGCGGCGTCCGGACTCCTCTCAGCCCGTCTGCTCGAGCTGCTGCACCAGCCGCAGCTCCTCGTGGTCGGTCTCGGACACCAGCGCGGCGAGCATCTCCTCCGGCAGGTTCTCCGTGCCGTGATGGTCCATCAGCCCGGCGCGGGCCGCGCGGACGGCGGCCAGCCGCAGTTGCAGCCGCGCGCGCAGCTCCGCCTGCGGGCCGCCGCGGGACACGGTGCGCCAGATCCGATGGCGGTCCCGGTACTCGGCGATCAGGTCGCGCGCGATGCCGCCATAGGTCTCCGTCTCCAGCTGCGCCTCCAGGGAGGAGAGCTCGGCCGCCGCCATGACACGGCGGGCGGCGGCCTCGTCCTTGTGCATGCCCCGTCGGGGCGGATTTTGTACGCGCAGGCGCCGGATCACCCATTCCAGGGTCGTCCCCTGCACCACCAGCGTGGCCAGGATGGCGCAGAACGCCAGGAAGATGAGGAGATCGCGGTCCGGCACATCCAGCGGCAGGGCCAGCGCCACGGCGAGGGACACGACGCCTCGCATGCCGGCCCAAGCCACGACGATCACCTGGGACGGCGGTGGCGGCGGGTCGCGTCGGGCGATCGCCGGGATCAGCCGCGGGATGTAGGTGGCCGGGAAGACCCAGATGATGCGGGAAACGATGAGCGTGACCGAGAGCGCCACCGCCGTCCCGATCAGGAAGGGCAGGGAATAGGCCGAGAGACGCTCCAGGATCCCGTTCAGCTGCAGCCCCACCAGGATGAAGACGAGACTGGTGAGGACGAACTCGATGAAGCGCCAGGTGGCCAGCGCCTCCACCCGGGTGCGGGCGCTGAGCACCTCGTGCTGCCGCCGCCCCACGATGATCCCGACGGTCACCACCGCGATGACGCCGGAGACATGCACCGCCTCCGCCGCGAGGAAGGCCGCGTAGGCCATGAGGAAGGAGACCGCGACCTCCAGCAGCGTGTCCGACAGCCGGGGCAGGACGAGGATGGCCAGCCGCGCCACCACCCAGCCGATCGCCAGACCCCCGAGCGCGACGCCGAGGAAGGACAGCGCCGCCAGCCAGGGCGACACGCTGCCCACCGCCAGGGCCCCGACCGCGAGCCGGAAGAGCACGAGAGAGGAGGCGTCGTTCACGAGGCTCTCCCCCTCCAGCACTGTCACGAGGCGGCGCGGGATCGGCAGCCGCGCGAGGACGGAGGCCGCCGCCACCGCATCCGGCGGCGCCACCACCGCCCCGAGCGCGATGGCCGCCGCCCAGGGCAGCTCCGGCAGGACGAGTTTCATCATCACGGCGACGCAGAGCGCCGTGAACACGACGCAGCCCACCGCCAGCAGCAGGATGGCGCGGATGTTGAAGCGGAACTGGTGCCAGTCCGTGCGCCAGGCGCTCGCCTGCAGCAGGGGCGGCAGGAAGAAGGCGAGGGCCAGCTCCGGGTCCAGCCGCACCCGCGGCACGCCGGGGATGAAGGCCAGCACCATCCCACCGAGGACGAGCACGACCGCGTAGGGGATATGGGACCGTTGGGCGAGCACGGCGAAGGCGATGCAGGCCGCCATCAGCGCCAGCATGATCTCGAGAATCAGCATCGCCCGAGAGTGGACCGGGGGTGAGGGAAGCGTAAGCCGGCGCAACGATCCTTGACGAAGCCCGTTCCGCCCCCATGAGCACCGCCCCAGGTCAGGCTGCGTTCGATCCGCCCGCGCCGGACGTCGGTGTCGGTGCGGTGCGGGGCGGGACGACCCCGGCCCAGCCCGACCCCAGCCCACGCGGCATCCTGCGGAACCTTGGCCCGGGGCTGGTCACCGGCGCGGCGGACGACGATCCCTCCGGCATCGCGACCTATAGCCAGGTGGGGGCGGGGTTCGGCTTCGCGCTCGGCTGGACGATGGTGCTCTCCTACCCCCTGATGATGGCGGTGCAGGAGGCCTGCGCCCGGATCGGCTTCGCCACGGGGCGGGGCATCGCCGAGAATCTGCGCCTCACCGCGAGCGGACCGGTCCTGTACGGGGCGGTCCTGCTGCTGCTGGGCGCCAACGTGCTGAACCTGGCGGCGGACATCGGTGCCATGGGAGCGGCGGCGCAGCTCGTGGCCGGCGGACCGCACTGGCTCTGGCTGATCGGCTTCGGCGCGATCAGCGTGGCCGTGCCCGCCCTGCTTTCTTACAAGCGCTATGCCGGAGTGCTGAAGTGGCTCTGCGTCGTGCTCCTCGCCTATGTCGGCGTGGTGCTGATGGTCGGGCTGGACTGGGGCGCGGCGCTCAAGGGGGCGCTGATCCCGTTGCTGCCGTCGGGCAGCGAGGGGCTGAAGGCGCTGGTGGCCGTGCTCGGCACCACCATCAGCCCCTACCTCTTCTTCTGGCAGTCCGCCCAGGAGGTGGAGGCGCGCAAGGCCGAGGGCTACCATCGCGCCCGCCTCCCGAGCGGGGAGATGCGGGAGGGACTGAAGCGCATCCGGCTGGACACGCTGGTCGGCATGGCCGTTTCCAACGTCGTCGCGCTCTGCATCATCTGGGCGGCCGCGGCGACCCTGCACGCCCACGGCCAGACCGAGGTGGACAGCGCCCAGGCCGCCGCGGAGGCCCTGCGGCCGGTCGCTGGCGCCGCGGCCTTCTACGTCTTCGCCCTCGGGATCATCGGCACCGGCATGCTGGCGGTCCCGGCGCTCGCGGGCTCGATCGCCTATGCGGTGGCGGAAAGCTTTGGCTGGAAGACGGGGCTGGACCGCAAGCCGCTCGGCGCCCCGTCCTTCTACGCGGCCATGGCGACCGCCGTGCTGGTGGCGGTCGGGCTCGACATCGTCGGCCTCGACCCGATCAAGGCGCTCTACTGGAGCGCGGTGGCGAACGGTCTGCTCGCACCGCCGCTGATGGCGCTCGTGCTCCGCATGGCCTCCGACCCCGCCCTGATGCGGGAGGCGGCGCTGTCGGGCCCGCTGCGCTGGCTCGGCTGGGCGGCGACCGCGGCCATGGCGGCCGCCGCGGTCAGCCTCGTCGTCTCCTGGGTGGTCTGACCCGGCGCGGGGCCGGGCGTCACGCCCGGCCGTAGGTGTCCTCGAAGCGGACGATGTCGTCCTCCCCGAGATAGGAGCCGACCTGCACCTCGATCAGCGTCAGCGGGATCATCCCGGGGTTCTCCATCCGGTGGACGCAGCCCAGCGGCAGGTAGACGCTCTCGTTCTCCCGCAGGAGGATCCGCTCGGCGTCCCGCTCCACGATGGCGGTGCCGTTCACGACCACCCAGTGCTCGGCCCGGTGATAGTGCTTCTGGAGGGAGAGCTTCTCCCCCGGCCGGACGAGGATCTTCTTCACCTGGAAGCGATCCCCCATGATGAGGCCCTCGTAATGGCCCCAGGGGCGGTACATCCGGCGGTGGGAGGCGGCCTCCGGCCGCTTGGCGGCCTTCAGGGCCTCCGCCAGCTTCTTCACGTCCTGGGCCTTGTCGCGGTGGAGGACGAGCACGGCGTCCTCCGTCGTGACCACCACCGCATCCTCCATTCCGACGACGGCCGTCAGGATCCCCTCGGACCGGACATAGCAGTCCTTCGCGCCGAGGAGCTGCACGGGGCCGTGGGTCGCATTGCCCGCCGCGTCCTTCGGCGCGGCGTGCCAGAGCGCGTCCCAGGAGCCGACATCGGACCAGCCGAGGTCGGCCGGCACCACCGCCGCGTGGGAGGTGCGCTCCATGACCGCGTAGTCGATCGAGATGTTCGGGGAGTCCGCGAAGCCGGGGGCGAGGCGCACGAAGCCGAGGTCGCGGCTGGCCCCGTCCACGGCGGCGCGGACGGCGGTGACCAGTTCCGGCTCCAGCCGCTCCAGCTCGGCGAGCAGGACACTCGCCCGCGCGACGAACATGCCGGCGTTCCAGAGGTGCTGCCCGTCCGCCAGGAAGGCGGCCGCGCGCGCGGCGTCCGGCTTCTCCACGAAGGCGGAGACGGCCGAGACCCCCTCCAGCCCCGGCAGGGGCGCGCCGGGCTCAATATAGCCGAAGCCCGTCTCCGGGCTGGTCGGGCGCATCCCCAGCACGACGATGTGGCCGGCCCGGGCGGCCTCGGCGGCCCGGTCCAGGGCGCGGTGCAACGCCGGCAGGTCGGCCACCCCGTGGTCCGACGGCATGACCCAGAGGACGGCGTGCGGGCTCTCCTCGGCAGCGATCAGGGCCGCGGCCGCGATGGCTGGGGCCGAGTTGCGCGCGGCCGGCTCCAGCACGATCCGGGCCTCCGGCAGGCCGGCCTCGCGCATCTGCTCGGCCACCAGGAAGCGCTGCGCCTCGGCGCCGACGATGATCGGGGCGGCGAAGCCGGGGGAGGGGGCGCGGGCCACCGTCTCCTGCAACATGCTCCGCTCGCCCAGCAGGGGCCAGAACTGCTTCGGGTAGGCTTCCCGCGAGAGGGGCCAGAGCCGGGTGCCGACGCCACCGGACAGGACGACGGGAACAACGCGGTCGAGACTCATGGGCGCAGAGGCATCCTTCTGGCTCGCGTCGGGCCCGGAACGAAGCTGGGCGCCGGGGTTGGGTAAAGGACGCCCGGACAAAAGAAAAGCCGCCCCGGGGTCCCGGGGCGGCCTTTTTTGCTGCAGTGCGGTAAACTACTCGGCGAGCGCCTTGTCCTTGCCGCTGCGAAGGTTCGGCAGAAGCATGGCGGCCAGGGCGAGCGCCCCGATGCCGAGCAGGGTCGCGGAGATCGGCCGCTCGATGAACACCATCGGGTCGCCGCGCGACAGGAGCATGGCGCGGCGCAGGTGCTCCTCCATCATCGGGCCGAGCACGAAGCCGATCAGCAGCGGCGCCGCCTCCATCCGGAGCTTGGAGAAGATGTAGCCGGCGATGCCGAAGAACAGGGTCTGGTAGACGTCGAAGACCGAGTTGTTCAGCGAGTACACGCCGATCGCGCAGAAGATGAGGATCGAGGGGTAGAGGTACTTGTAGGGCACCTGCAGCAGCTTCACCCACATGCCGACCAGCGGCAGGTTGATGACCAGCAGCATCAGGTTGCCGACCCACATGGAGCAGATGAGGCCCCAGAACAGGTCGGGCTGCGCCTCCACCATGCGGGGGCCCGGCTGGATGCCCTGGATGATCAGGGCGCCGACCATCAGCGCCATCACGGCGTTGGCCGGGATGCCGAGGGTCAGCAGCGGGATGAAGGAGGTCTGGGCGGCCGCGTTGTTCGCGGACTCCGGACCGGCCACGCCCTCGATCGCGCCGTTGCCGAACTGGTGACGGAACTTCGAGACCTTGCTCTCCAGCATGTAGGAGCCGAAGGCCGCCAGCGAGGCGCCGCCGCCCGGCAGGATGCCGAGGATGGAGCCGATCGCGGTGCCGCGGAGGACCGGGGCGATGGAGCGCCGGAACTCCTCACGGTTCAGCATGAGGGAGCCGACCTTGCCCGACATGACGGACCGGGCCTCGGGCTTCTCCAGGTTGAGGATGATCTCGCCGATGCCGAAGATGCCCATGGCGATGGAGACGAAGCCCAGGCCGTCCGACAACTCCGGCACGCCGAAGGTGAAGCGCTGCTGGCCGGTCTGAACGTCCGTGCCGACCAGGCCCAAGGCCACGCCGAGGACGACCATGGCGATGGCCTTCACCACCGAGCCCTGCGCCAGCACGGCCGAGATGATCAGGCCGAGCAACATCAGGGAGAAGTAGTCCGCCGGTCCGAAGGAGAGCGCCACCTGGGTGAGCAGCGGGCCAGAGGCGGCGACGAGGATGGTCGAGACCGTGCCGGCGAAGAACGAGCCGACCGCCGCGATCGTCAGCGCCGCGCCGGCCCGGCCGTTGCGGGCCATCTTGTAGCCTTCCAGCGCCGTCACGACGGACGACACCTCACCGGGCAGGTTCAGCAGGATGGAGGTGGTGGAACCGCCGTACTGCGCCCCGTAGTAGATGCCCGCCAGCATGATGATGGCGGTGGTCGCCGGCTGGCCGAAGGTGATCGGCAGCAGCAGCGAGATCGTCGCCACCGGGCCGATGCCCGGCAGCACGCCGATGGCCGTACCGATCATCGCGCCGATCAGCGCGAAGAGGAGGTTGTCGAACGTCAGCGCGACGCCGAAGCCGTGCGCGAGGTTCGAGAAGAGAAGTTCCATGGTGCGTCCGGATCCTTCTTGCGGAGGCTCAGTAGCCGAGCATGGTCGGCCAGAGCGGCACGCGGATGTCGAGCTGCTTGATGAAGATGAACCAGCAGAGGACGCAGAGGAACAGCGTCATGCCGGCGACGCCCAGCGGCCGGTGCTCGCGGTCCGCGAAGGAGGACACGACGCAGAGGCTGATGATGGAGACGATCAGGCCCAGCGGCTCGAGCGTGAGGCCGAAGATGGCATAGGAGGCGAGCGGGGTGCCAAGCGGCCGCCAGCTCGGCGAGATCGAGATGGTCAACAGCCCGGCGAGGGTGGCGAAGCCCACCTCACGGTAGCTCTCGGTAATGCCCATGCGCAGGAGCACCTGCCAGACGATCAGGCCGACCGCGATCCCGGCGAGCAGGATCGGCAGGTCGAGCTTCTCCCACCGCTCCAGCGGATTGGGCCCGCTGTTCAGGCCCAGCACGAAGACGAGCGTGCCGAGGCCGAGCAGGATCCAGAAGACCAGCATCGGCATGTAGCCCGGGCCCATGCGGCGCGCGGTGCCGAGCGTGTGCTGCTCCAGGCCGATGCCGAGGAAGCCGCCATTGATGTAGAGACCGATCACCGCCAGCAGGATCAGCAATCCCCCGGCCCAGAGATCCTTCGCGTTCAGTTTCATGAGCACTCCACCCCGTCCCCCACGGCTTGTGATCCCGGGGGCGGGCACGGGCGGGATCGGCACGGCGCCTACGGCTGCGGCCGCGAGCCCTTCCGGGCGGCGCGGTCCGGCACCGAGGTGCCCTCCTCCCTCCTGAACGCGCCTCCCGAACGTGAGAGGTGTCGCAACCTATGAGCCGCCGCGCGGCGCAGCAAGCGTCACCTGCACCCCGCGCTTGTCATGGATGCTTCTTCACCTAGAGTGCAATGCAACATTATTGCGGAGCGGGCCATGTCGGACCAGCGGGAATTGCAGAACGGCGCCAACGACCCGACGCGCCGGATCGCGGAGGCCGCCGCTTCCGTCGCGCCGCGCCTGATCGAGATCCGACGCGACCTGCACGCCCACCCCGAACTCGCCTTCGAGGAGACCCGCACCGCCGGCATCGTCGCGGCCGAGCTCTCCCGGCTGGGGATCCCGCACCGCACCGGACTCGGGAAGACCGGCGTGCTCGGGATGATCGAGGGCGGCCGCCCCGGCCCGACGCTGGCGATTCGCGCCGACATGGACGCCCTTCCCATCCAGGAAGAGACGGGGCTTCCCTTCGCGAGCGGGGTGGCGGGCAAGATGCACGCCTGCGGCCACGACATCCACACCGCCACTCTGCTGGGCGTCGCGGAGGTGCTGAAGGGCCTGGCCCCGATGCTGGCCGGGCGGGTGGCGCTCGTGTTCCAGCCGGCCGAGGAGGTGCTGGGCGGCGCCGCGGCGATGATCGCGGACGGCGCGGCGGAGGGGATCGACCTCGCGCTCGGCTTCCACAACATGCCGGAGATGCCGGTCGGCACCACAGGCTACGTACGCGGCGCCTGCATGGCGGCCTCGGACCGGTTCGACCTCATCATCCGGGGACGGTCCGGCCACGCGGCGCATCCGGACCACGCCGTGGACCCGATCGTCGCGGCCAGCCACTTCGTCACCCAGGTGCAGACGGTGGTGAGCCGGGAGGTGCGGCCGCTGCGCCCGGCGGTGGTCACGATCGGGGCCTTCCAGGCCGGCACGGTCCACAACATCATCCCCGAACGCGTGCACCTGAAGGGCACCGTCCGCACCCTGGACGACGAGACCCGCGACACGGCCGAGGCGGCGATCCGCCGCCTGGTCGCGGGGCTGGAGACGGGAATGCGCGTGACCTGCACGCTGGATTACGTGCGGCTCGTCCCGGCGCTCGCCAATGCCGACCGGGTGCTGGATCCGATGCTGGCGGCGGTCACGGCCCAGCTCGGCACCCGCCCGGAGGAAGGAGACCCGACCATGGGCAGCGAGGACTTCGCCGAGTTCGCGGCCCGCGCGCCGGCCGCGCATCTGCGGATCGGCTCCGGCACGCTCGGCCGCCACGACCACCTGCACAACGCCGACTGCCAGCCGGACGAGGGCAGCATCGCGGTGGGCGTGCAGGCCCTCTCCCGCGCGGCGCTGGAGCTGCTGGCGTGAGCGGGTCCGATGACCGCAGGGGCGCCAGCCCCGAAGGTCTGAATCGGGCCCCGATGCGGATCTGCATCTTCGGCGCCGGGGCCATCGGTGGGCACCTCGCGGTCCGGCTCGCGCAGGGCGGGGCGGAGGTGAGCGTCATCGCCCGCGGCGCCTACCTGGACGGCATCCGGGCCGACGGCCTGACCATCACGGCCCCGGACGGCACCTTTCACGCCCGGCCGGCGGCGACGGACGATCCCGCCAGCCTCGGCCCGCAGGACGCGGTCATCGTCACCGTCAAAGGTCCCGCTCTCGGCAGCGTCGCGGCCGCGATCGGCCCGCTGCTGGGGCCGGTGACGCCGGTCGCCTTCGTCATGAACGGCATCCCCTGGTGGTATTTCGACCGCCACGGCGGCCCGATGGACGGGAAGCGGCTGCCGGCCCTCGATCCCGGCGACGCCGTTCGCCGCGCCGTGGGCGTGGAGCGGACCATCGGCGGGGTCGTCTACTCCGCCTGCACCGTGACGAAGCCCGGCCACATCTTCGTGGAGCACGCCCGCAATCGTGTGGTCCTGGGCGAGCTGGACGGCCGGATCAGCGATCGGGCGGAGGCGCTGGCGGCCGCCCTCCGGGCCGGGGGGATCTCCTCCCCCGTGGTGCCCGACATCCGCAAGGCGGTGTGGGAGAAGCTCATCGCCAACATCGGCAGCGGCCCGCTCTGCGTCGTGGCGCGCCAGGGGATCGCCGGCGTGCTGGCCGATCCGGCCATCCGCGCCGCGGCGGCCGCCAACCTGCGGGAGGCCGCCGCCATCGCGGGCGGCCTGGGCATCCCGATCGAGATGGACCCCGAGGCCCGGCTGAAGGTGAGCGAGACCATCGCCCACAAGCCCTCCATCCTTCAGGACCTGGAGGCCGGGAAGCCGATGGAGCTGGAGGCCATCTTCCTGCAGCCGCTGGCGCTCGCCCGGATGGCCGGGGTGGCGACGCCGAGCCTCGACCTCAGCGTCGCCCTCGCCCGCAAGGCGGCGGAGGCGGCGGGGCTCTACGCCCCGACCTGAACGGGGCGGGGGAGGGCGGTCTGGCCGAGGACCCAGCCCTCCCAGCGCCGGACCCAGGGGTCGTCGGGCACGAAGTCCGGACGGACCCCATCCAGCACGCCGATCAGCCCGAGCAGGCCGAGCAGGCTGTCAAAGCGGTCCTCCCCGGCCGCATCGGGGCCGAAGCCCCCGGCCAGCGCCTCCGCAAGCCCGGCGGAGGGAACGACGCGCAGCCTGGCCATCGCATCCCGCAGCGCCGGGACGGCCGTCAGGCGCGCGGCCCGGTCCCGCTTGCTCCCGGCCAGCCGCACGCCGAGGTGACGCATCGCCTCGGCCGGGTAGACCTCCGCCAGCACCGCCGCGCCGGGACGGAGCAGCGCGTGCAACCCGCCCTCGAAGGGCCAGAGGCGGAGCGGGGCGCCCTCCGCCAGACCGGGTGCCAGCCAGTCCCGCCAGGCGGAGATCGCCGCCTTCCCCGTCTGGTTTGCTCCGAGCGTCCAGAAAAGAGGTGCCCCCGCGGGCCGCTCCGCCGTGGCCCGGTCGCAGAGGCGGGATAGGTCCGAGGGGCCCGACAGGCCAAGCGCCGCGGCATGGGCGGCGCGCGTCATGCCCCGGACACCGCGCAATGGGTAGAAGGGACGGTCGCGCGAGACCGTCTCGAGGGTGGGGTTCACCGACAGGAAGCCGGGCCGGTGCGGCAGGGCGCGCAGGAAGGCCGGGAAATCCGGTTCCGGCCGCGCCGCCGCCCAGGCGCGAGGGAGGCCGAGCGGCAGGTCCAGCCCGAGGGCCAAGGGCGCGCCTTCGGCCAGCAGCGCCGAGGTCAGGGCCGCGGGGTCGCCGACCGGGCGCGGTGCCTCTGCCACCCAGCCCCCGGCGTGACGCCGAGCAAGGCTGAACCACCGCTTCCCCGGATGGGCCGACCAGTCCGCATGGGCCGCGATCACGGGCTGTGCCCCAGGGAACACCGCCGCCCCCGGAATGGTCTAGGCTCCGCTTCGGCCGAGTCCGGGAGGCCGGGAGGGGACCGATGCGCTACAACGCCGTCGCGCGGATGCTGCACTGGCTGACCGTCGCGCTGATCCTGACGACCATCCTGCTCGGCCTCGTGATGGTCTGGGTCGAACTGCCGGATCCGACCAAGTTCACGATCTACGACATCCACCAGAGCATCGGCGTGACGCTGCTGCTGATCACCCTGTTCCGGCTGGTCTGGCGGGCCGGGCATCCGCCGCCGCCCCTGGACCCGAGCATCCCGCCCTTCATGGCCTTCGGCGCCCATGCCAGCCATTTCGGGCTCTACGCCCTGCTGATCGCCATGCCGGTCACGGGCTTCCTGGCGACCAACGCCTGGGGATTCCCGCTGCACCTCTGGTGGCTCGTCCACCTGCCCGACCCGATCGGGCGGAGCGAGCGGTGGGCGCCGATCCTCTCCCTGGCCCACGACACCATGGGCTTTGCGCTGATCGGGCTGGTCGCGCTGCATGCCGGGGCTGCGCTGTTCCACCACTTCATCCGGCGGGACGACACGCTCCGGCGGATGCTCTAGCGCCGCGCGGCGTCTACTTCAGCGGCTGCTGCGCCCGCTCCAGCAGGCGGCGGAACAGGCCGGGCTTCTTCGCCGGCGCCGCCTCAGCCGCACGGCGGGCGCTCTCCTCCTGCGCGGCCTTCTGCTCCTTCTCGCGGTCGCGTTCCTTCGCGGCAAGCCACTTCTCGAGGCTCATGCCCGCCTTCGCCGCGCGGCGGGCCTCGTAGGCGCGCTGGGCCTCGGTCATGCGCGGCGGCTGTGCGGCCATGGCGAACTCTCTGGATCGTGAGGCCGCATGGAATGGCCCGCCGGCGCCGAGGGATCAAGGGGCGGATCAAGGGCTTGCCCCACTCCGTCTCCGGGCGCAGGTGAAGGAATATGGAACCCCGGGTGAAGGCCGGCCTCTGGGCCGGGATGGCGCTGCGGCTGGCGGACCAGGCCGGGCGATCCGGCATGGTGCTCCGCAAGGGCGACCCGGACAGCGGCGGCATTCTCTGCGTCCTGCGGACGCGGGAGGGGGTCGTCGTCCTCTCCCAGGTGCGGGACGCGCAGGGGCGGGAGGCCTGGATGCGAGGCACCGGCGCCGCCCCGGTGGAGGAGCCCGACGCGGACGCCTATGTCGCCCGCCAGGTGAAGCGGGACCCGGATCTCTGGGTGCTGGAGTTCGACGCCCCCGACGGCCAGCCGCCCTTCGAGGCGCGGATCCTCTAGCGACGTCGGGCGACAAGGAGACGGGTGGGATGCAGCAGCAGATCTCCGCCGTGACGCTCGGCGTGGCCGACCTCGCCCGTTCACGCCGCTTCTATGTCGAAGGGTTCGGCTGGCAGCCGGTCTACGAGCAGGCGGACATTATTTTCTACCAGATGAACGGCCTCATGCTGGGCACCTGGCAGGAGGCGTCCCTCGCCGAGGACATGCGCCAGCCCGCGCCCGTCCGGCCCGGCGGCTTCTCCCTCGCCCACAATGTGCCGGCGCAGGCGGATGTGCAGCCCTTGCTGGATCGGCTGGCCGCCTTCGGCGGCCGCATCCTCCGCCCAGGCGATGCGCCGCCCCATGGCGGCTTCCGCGGCTACGTGGCCGACCCCGACGGGCACGCATGGGAGATCTCCTGGAATCCCGCCTGGCCGATCGACGCGCAGGGCCACGTCACCTTCGGGACCTGATGAACTCCCGACCCAGGGAAGATCGGCCGCGGGGGCGCAACGACGGCCCGGGCGGCGTGTGCTTTTCCGGCCAGCGGCTTAGCCTCGCCGCCTCACGGAGCGGACGCGCATGGCGAGTGACGGGATCCTGATCTGGGGTGCGGGGGCGATCGGCGGGACGGTGGGGGCCTTCCTCCGCCGTGCGGGGCAGGACGTGACCTTCGTGGACGTGGTGCCGGACCATGTGGCCGCCATCCGCGACCCCGCGCGCGGCCTCCGCATCTCCGGCCCGGTGGAGGAGTTCACCGTCACCGCTCCCGCCCTGTTGCCGGAAGAGGTCCGGGGGACCTGGGACCGCATCTTCCTCTGCGTGAAGGCGCACCACACCGCCGAGGCCGCCCGCGCCCTGGCGCCGCACCTCTCGGAGAACGGCTATGTCCTCTCCCTCCAGAACGGCCTCTGCGAGCGGGTGATCGCCGGCGTCGTCGGCCCGGCGCGGACGATGGGTGCCTTCGTGAACTTCGGCGCGGACTGGATGGAGCCGGGCCACGTCATGATGGGGAACCGCGCCGCCGTGGTGCTGGGGGAGATCGACGGGCGGATGACACCGCGGCTCGCCGCCCTGCACGAGGTCATGCGGATCTTCGAGCCGGACGCGATCACCACGCCCGACGTCCACGCCTATCTCTGGGGCAAGCTCGGTTATGGCGCGCTGCTCTTCGCCCAGGCGCTGGGGATGAAGGGCATTGCCGAGGCCCTGGCCCGCCCCGAGCTGGACACCCGCTTCCGCCGCCTGGGCGAGGAGGCGGTCACCGTCGCCCTGGCCGAGGGCGTGACGCCGCTCGGCTTCAACGGCTTCGACCCCGATGCCCTCCGCCCCGGCGCGCCGATGGAGGCGACCCGGAAGAGTCTCGCCGCCATGGTCGAGTTCAACCGGGGGAGCGCGAAGACCCATTCCGGCATCTGGCGCGATCTGGCCGTGCGGAAGCGCCGGACGGAGGTGGACGCGCAGGTGGTCCCGGTGATCGAGGCCGGCGCGGCCCGCGGCATCGCCTGCCCCGGCCTGTCCCGCCTGGCCGACCTCATCCACGAGATCGAGGACGGGCGCCGCCCGCTCTCCGACGACAATCTGCTGGAGTTGATCCCGTGAACCTTCGCTTCGACGGACAGGTGGTGGCGGTGAGCGGCGCCGGGCATGGCCTGGGCCGCCGCATCGCCGAGCGCTTCGCGGAGCTGGGTGCCCGCGTCTACGGATGTGGCCCGGATGCCGCCCTGCTGGCCGACACGGCGAAGGCCGGCATCTCCGTGGCCGCCCTGAACCTGACGGACCGCGCGGCCGCGGCCGACTGGATCGCCGGGATCGAGCGGGAGGCGGGGCCGCTGAACGTGCTGGTGAACAACGCCGGCGGCGTCGCGGGCCAGGTCCACAAGCCCGTGGAGCAGGTCTCGGATTCCGATTGGGACGCGGTGATCGCGGTGAACCTCGGTGCCGCCTTCGCCCTGTCCCGCGCCGCGGCGCCGGGGATGAAGCGGGCCGGGCGCGGGCGGATCGTCAACATCTCGTCCGGCGCGGGGCTGCGGGCGTCGCTCACCGGCATCCAGGCCTATACGAGCGCGAAGCACGCGGTGATCGGGCTCACGCTCCAGCTCGCCCAGGAACTGGGGCCGCACGGGATCACCGTGAACTCCGTCGCGCCCGGTCTGATCCCGAGCAATCCGGCCTCGGCCGAGCAATGGGCCGGCTACGGCGATGCCGGGCAGAAGGCGATGATCAACCGCATCGCCCTGCGCCGCCTGGGCACGCCGGACGACATCGCCAACGGGGTGATCTTCTTCGCCTCCCCGCTGGCGGATTTCGTCAACGGGCAGATCCTCTCCGTGGACGGGGGCCGGTGAGGGCACTCGCCCTCCTCGTCCTGCTCTTCCTGGCCGGGTGCGGCGGGCCGGGGCGGCCGATCGTGCCCGACGATGGCCGCCCGGACTGGATGCCGGTCCCGCAGGAGGGGCGCTACCCCGTCCTGCGGACGCCCGGCGAATATCACTACCGGGTCTGAGCGGCGCTCAGTCCCAGCCGCCCTCCAGCAGCGCGCGCGTCTCCGCCACGGCGACGTCCCAGATGCGAAGCATGTCCTCGTCCGGGCGCTGATAGAGGCCGCCGAAATTGCCGTCCCCGAGTTGCGCCCGCACCGAGACGGGCGAGAGCGTGCGGAGCCGGTCCGTGTCGGTCATCGGCTTGGCCCCGGCGGGCGGGGGAGGGGCGTTCGGCCGCCGCGTCCAGGGGAAGTTCTCCATCCAGCTCGCATGGCTGGCGACGGGATCGGTGGCCTGAACGGCGGCGAAGATCTTCGGCGCCTTCCACCAATCGTGCCAGCGGATTCGAGCGTCCGGCCGCTGCGCCATGAACTCCAGCGCCGCCGGGGCGCCAGGCCCGTTCCCGCCATGCCCGTTGCAGATCAGCACCCGCCGGAAGCCCTGGGCGTAGAGACCGTCCAGCACGTCCGTGAGGATCGCGAGGTAGGTTGAGGCCCGCAGGCTGACCGTGCCGGGATAGGCCGTGAAGAGCGGCGTGATGCCATAGGCGAGGACCGGGAAGACCGGGACGCCCAATGGCTCCGCCGCCTCGGCCGCGACCCGTTCGGAGAGGATGCTGTCCACCGAGAGGGAGAGCCCCGCATGCTGCTCCGTGCTGCCGAGCGGCAAGACGCAGCGGTCGTCATGCGCCAGCCAGTCCTCGACCGCGCGCCAGTCCATGTCCGCGATTCTCATGGGGCCCCTATCCCTGATCCAGGCCGGTCATAGCGGCCGCCGCCCTGCCCGGGGAGGAGGCGGGCCGCGCCACGGCGTGAGGCAACCGCCCCGGCCGCGGGCAGGCCTTGCAGCGAGGGGAACGAAAGACGCATCCGGCGTCATTCCCAGCCCGGCGATTTCCGGCCTAGTCTCCCGCAGATTCCAGCCGCGCGAGGTCCCCATGCTGAACCGCCGCCTGTTCCTCTCGGGCGCCGCCGCCCTGTCCTTCGCCCCTGCCGCCGGGCTGCGCGCCCAGGGCACCGGCCCCACCTTGACCGTGGGCGTGCGCTCCGGCCCGGAGAGCATCGACCCGCACTGGTCCACCCTCGGCGGCCATATCGAGGCGCTGCGCCACGTCTTCGACAGCCTCATCTTCCAGGACGAGAACCTCGCCCTGAAGCCGGGCCTCGCGACCTCCTGGCGCCCGGTGGACGACACGACCTGGGAGTTCAAGCTGCGGGAGGGCGTGCGCTTCCACGACGGCTCCCCCTTCACCGCGGAGGACGTGAAGTTCTCCCTCGACCGCATCCCCGAGGTGACGGGGCCGATGTCGATGGTGCTCTACACCAAGCGCGCCAAGTCCTCCCGCGTGGTGGATCCGCTGACGATCCACGTCACGACGGACGGACCGGCGCCGACGCTGCCGAACGACTTCACCCGCCTGATGATCGTGCCGAAGAAGATCGGCATGGCGCCGCGGAACGAGCAGTTCAACTCCGGCGAGGCCGCGATCGGCACCGGCCCCTTCAAGTTCGTCCGCTGGGAGCCGCGCGGCGATCTGGTGGTGGAGCGCTTCGACGGCTGGTGGGGCGGGCAGCAGCCCTGGGCCCGCGTGATCCGGCGCGAGATCCCGAACGACGCCGCCCGCATCGCCGCGTTGAAGAGCGGGCAGGTGGACCTGGTGAATTACGTCCCCGCGACCGATGTCGCGGCGCTGCAGCGCGATTCGACGATGGACGTGGTGATCGGCGACAGCGTCTACGTGTTCAACGTCTATTTCAGCCTCGCGGAGCGGCTGCCGAAGCCTGTGAAGGTGGACGGGCGGGAGATTGAGGCGAATCCCTTCCGCGACCTGCGCGTGCGGACGGCCTTCGACCTCGCCACCGACCGCCGTGCCCTCGCCCGCGTGGTCTATGAGGGCTTCGCGAAGCCCATGAGCCAGCTCATGCCGGACGGCTTCTTCGGCAGCAGCCCGAACCTGCCGGAGCGCCGCCCGGACCTGAACCGCGCCCGCGCCCTGCTGGCCGAGGCCGGCTATCCTCGCGGGCTGGAGGTGGATTTCTTCGCCACCAACAACCGACTGCCCGGGGACGCCGCGCTGTGCGAGGCGCTGGCGCAGCAATGGTCGCGTGTCGGCATCAAGGCGAACCCGAACGCGGTGACCGGCACTGTCTTCTTCCCGGCCTCCACCCGGGGTGACTACAGCCTGCAGATGTCGGGCTGGGGCACGCTGACCGGGGAGGCCGCCTACACCTACGCCGCGATGATCCACGCGCCCGACCCGGCCCAGGGCTTCGGCAACTTCAACCGCTCCGGCTACAACAACCCGGAGGTGAACCGCCTGCTGGCGGAGGCCGTCCGCACCCTGGACGACAACCGCCGCCGCGCGCTGTTCATCCAGGCGACCGACATCAGCATGAACGAGCGGCCGATGCTGCCGATCGTCATGCCGCAGACGATCTGGGCCATGGGCAAGGGCAAGCTCTCCTTCACGCCGCGCGTGGACCAGGAGACGCTCGGCCAGCTCATCTCGCGGCGCTAGATCCTGCCTGTGCTGGAATGCGGGAGGCTCTGCCTCCCGGACCCTCCGCCGGGGGGGCAACGGCCCCCCCGGACCCCGCGGACAAATATGATCGCGGGTCCAGGGAGCGCGTTCGCTCCCTGGTGGATGGGGTCCGGGGAAGGCAACGCCTTCCCCGGGGACGCCTGATGCTCGGTTTCCTGCTGGGCCGCCTCGCGCAGGCGGTGCTGGTCGTTCTCGTCATGTCAGTGGTCGTGTTCCTGGGCGTCTACGCCATCGGGAACCCGATCGACGTGCTGATCGATCCCGCGGCGACGCAGGCCATCCGTGCGGCGCTGATCCGGCAATACGGGCTCGACCTGCCGTTGTGGCAGCAATACCTGCGCTTCCTGAACGCGGTGGTGCATGGCGACTTCGGAAGCTCCTTCGTCTTCCGCATCCCCGTGCTGACCCTCATCCTCTCGCGCCTGCCGGCGACGCTGGAGCTGGCGACGACGGCGATGGTCATCGCGACCGTGCTCGGCGTGCCGCTCGGCATCTGGGCGGGATACCGTCCGGATTCGCCGTCCAGCCGCGCGATCATGGCGATCTCGACGGTCGGCTTCTCCGTGCCGACCTTCTGGGTAGGGCTGCTGCTCATCCTCCTCTTCGCGGTGGAACTGCGCGTGCTGCCCTCCGGTGGGCGAGGGCCTGTCGGCTTTCTCGGCCTGTCCATCTGGACACTGGAGGGGTGGAAATACCTCCTCCTCCCCGCGCTGAACCTGTCGCTCTTCAAGCTTGGCCTGCTGATCCGCCTCGTCCGCGCCGGAACCGAAGAAGTCATGGGCAGCGAGCACGTCCGCTTCGCCCGCGCGCAAGGGCTGCCGGAGCGTCAGGTGGTCGGGCTGCACGTGCTGAAGAACATCGGCATCCCTATCGTCACCGTCTTCGGCCTGGAGTTCGGCTCCACCTTGGCCTTCGCCGTGGTGACGGAAACGGTCTTCAACTGGCCCGGCATGGGCAAGCTCATCATCGAGAGCATCACCTCCCTCGATCGTCCGGTCATGGTCGCCTACCTCATCCTCGTCGTCCTGCTCTTCGTCATGATCAACCTTGTGGTGGAGCTGACCTACGGCCTGCTCGATCCGCGCATCCGGGCGGGGCGGGGGCGTTGAACGCCACCTTCTGGTCCGAGGGCTGGGCGGAGTTCCGGCGCTCCCCCGTAGCCGTGGTCGCGCTGGCCGTGGTGGTGGTGATCGTCGCGCTCGCCCTGCTCGCGCCGTTGATCTCGCCGCAGGACCCGTATGATCAGACCGCGCTGGACCTGATGGACGCGCGGCTGGAGCCGGGCAGCGTCGGATCAGGCGAGTATGTCCACTGGCTCGGCACCGACAATGCGGGGCGGGACCTGCTCTCCGCCATCCTCTACGGGTTGCGGACGAGCCTCGCCATCGCGGTCACGGCGGGCATGGCGGCGCTGGTGGTCGGGACGGCGGTGGGGCTCTCCGCCGCCTATTACGGCGGCTGGTACGGCGCGGTGATGATGCGGATCGTGGACCTGCAATTGTCGCTGCCCGCGATCCTGCTCGCGCTGGTGATCGTCGCCATGCTGGGGCAGGGGGTGCCGCAGCTCATGGCGGCGCTCGTCGCGGCCCAGTACGCCTATTTCGCCCGCACCGCCTTCGGCGCGGCCAGTGCGGAGCGCCGGCGCGACTACATCGAAGCCGCGCTCTCCACTCCGCTCTCCGGCGGGCGCGTGCTCTGGCGGCACCTGCTGCCGAACACCCTGCCGCCGCTGATCGTGGTGGTGACGGTGCAGATCGCGAGCGCCATCTCCCTGGAGGCGACGCTCTCCTTCCTCGGCCTCGGCCTGCCGGTGACGCGGCCCTCGCTCGGGCTGCTGATCTCGAACGGCTTCCAGTTCATGCTCTCGGGTCGCTACTGGATTTCCGTTTATCCCGGCCTCGCGCTGATGGTGACGGTGCTGGCGATCAACCTGGTGGGCGACCAGCTTCGGCAGGTTATCAACCCGCGGCGGCGGCGATGAGCGACGTCGCGATGCATGCCGCACCGTCCGGCACCGCGCCGGGCGCGACGCCGGCGCTGGAGGTGCGCGGCCTGCGCACCGAGTTCCCCAGCCGCGCCGGAACGGTGCGCGCGGTCAACGGCGTGTCCTTCGCCATTCACAGGGGCCGCATCCTCGGGCTGGTGGGGGAGAGCGGGTCGGGAAAGTCAGTGACGGGCTTCTCCATCCTCGGCCTCGTGGACCCGCCGGGACGGGTGGTGGCAGGGGAGGTGCTGCTGGAGGGCCAGGACATCCTCCGCCTGCCGCCCGGGGCGATGCGCCGGGTGCGCGGTGCGCGGATCGCGATGGTCTTCCAGGACCCGCTGATGACGCTGAACCCCGTGCTGCGCGTCGGCACCCAGATGGCCGCCGCCGTGCGCGCGCACGACCCCGTCTCGAAGGCGGAGGCGCTGGCACGGGCGGAGCGGGCGCTGACCATCGTCGGTATCCCCAGCCCGGCCGAACGCCTGCGCGCCTATCCCCACCAGCTCTCCGGCGGGATGCGGCAGCGCGTGGCGATCGCGACGGCCCTGCTGCACCGCCCGGCCGCCATCATCGCGGACGAGCCGACCACGGCGCTGGACGTCTCGATCCAGGGCCAGATCCTGGCGGAGGTCCGCCGCTTGGCCGACGAGACCGGCACGGCCTTCCTCTGGATCACGCATGACCTCTCGGTGGTCTCCTCGCTCGCGGACGATGTCTGCGTCCTCTATGCCGGCCGGGTCATGGAGCGCGGCCCGGCTGATCGCGTCATCGCCGCCCCGCGCCACCCCTACACCGCGGCGCTGATCGGCTCCGTCCCCTCTGGCCATGAGCCGGGGACGCGGCTGCCGCAATTGGCCAGCGCGCCGGCTCCGCCGGGCGACGATCCCGGCTGCCCCTTCCGCACCCGCTGCCCCCGTGCCCAGCCCGACTGCGCCTTGCCGCCGCCGGACGTCGATTTCGGGGAGGGGCAGTCCGCGCTCTGCCACCACCCGCTGGAGGCGGCGGCATGAGCCTTCTGCTCGACATCCAGCATGTCACGAAGCGCTTCGCCTCCCCGGTGACGCTCGGGGACCGTTTGGCCGGGATTGTGCGTGGCCGTCCTGCCCGCCGCTTGGTCCACGCGGTGAACGACGTGTCCCTGACCATGCCGCGCGGCGAGGTGCTCGGCCTGGTGGGCGAGAGCGGCTGCGGCAAGTCCACGCTGGGCCGCGTCATCGCGGGCATCTATGAGCCTACCACGGGCGAAGTCCTGTTCGACGGCGCGCCCGTCATGCGCGGGGGGCGCAAGCGCACGCCCCGCGTGCAGATGATCCACCAGGACCCCTTCGCCAGCCTCGACCCCCGGATGAAGGTCGCGGAGACGGTGGGGGAGGGTCCCATCGCTCATGGCATCGTTCCGCGCGCGGGATCGGATGACTATGTCGCCGGGATGCTCGACCGCGTCGGCCTGAACCCGGCGTTGCGGAACCGCTTCCCCCACCAGTTCTCCGGGGGGCAGCGGCAGCGCGTGGCCATCGCCCGTGCCCTGGCGATGAAGCCGGACCTGCTCGTTCTGGACGAGCCGGTCGCCTCGCTCGACGTGTCCATCCAGGCGCAGGTGCTGAACCTCTTCCTCGACCTGAGGCGGGACCTCGGGCTGACGGGGGTCTTCATCTCCCACGACCTCGGCGTGGTGCGGCACGTCTCGGACCGGGTGGCCATCATGTATCTGGGACGGGTGGTGGAGCTCGCCCCGACCCCCCTGATCTACGCCGCCCCGGCCCACCCCTACACCCGTGCCTTGCTGGACAGCGTGCCGCGCATCGGCCAGGGCCGCGGCGTCTTCCGCCCGATCCGGGGGGAGATCCCGTCCCCCCTGGCCCCGCCCCCCGGCTGCCACTTCCACCCCCGCTGCCCCCATGCCGGCCCCCGCTGCCGGGCGGAGGTGCCGCTCCTGAAGCCGGTCGTTCCTGGCCAGGCCGCCGCGTGCCACCTGCATGACGGGGGTGTCGGACTCGGGGTTGCCGGGGCTCTGGCCGCGGAGCAGCGTCCGGCCGCATGAAGATCCGGCAGCGCGCGACGGTGGTCGCGGTCCTGGCCGCGGCCGCCCCGATCGCGGCCCAGGCTTCCGAAACCTTCCTCGGCCTGGCGCCCTGCGCCCTCTGCCTGTGGCAGCGCTGGCCCTACTGGGTGGCCGCCGTCCTCGCTGCCCTGGCGGCTGGGCTGCGGCTGCGGGGATTGCTGGCCCTCGCCGGGCTGGCGGTGCTCGTGTCCGGGGGGATCGCCGGCCTCCATGTCGGCGTGGAACAGGGCTGGTGGCCGAGCCCCCTGCCGGCCTGCTCCGCCCCTTCCGCGACGGGCGCCGCCAGCGTGGAGGATCTGATGCGGAGCCTGGCGCCCCTGCCGAACAAGCCCTGCGACGCGCCTGCCTACCTGATCGAGGGGCTGCCGGTCACCATCCCGATGATGAACCTCGTCTACGCGCTTGTTCTGGGCGCACTCGCCCTCATCTGGTCGGCCAGGAGAAGCGACGCATGACCGACCAGCCGCCGCGCGACATGGGCACCCGCAACAACGGCGACCGCAACACCGGCGACGGGCGCCTGCCCGGCGATCCGACGCCGCGCGAGTACGTCGCCCGCACCATCCGCGTGGACCATGCCGGGGAATACGGCGCCAAGCGGATCTACGAGGGCCAGCTCGCGGTGCTCGGGCGCACGAAGTACCGCCCGGTTCTGGAGCACATGAAGGAGCAGGAGCAGGTCCACCTCGACACCTTCTCCCGCCTGATCGCGGAGCGGCGGGTGCGGCCGACGGCGCTGCTCCCGATTTGGCATGTGGCGGGCTTCGCGCTCGGCGCCGCCACCGCCCTGATCGGTCCCCGCGGCGCCATGGCCTGTACCGTGGCCGTGGAGGAGGCCATCGACGAGCACTACGCGTCCCAGCACGCGACGCTCGGCGCCGACGAGCAGCCCCTGCGCGACACGATCGAGCGCTTCCGCCAGGAGGAGCTGGAGCACCGCGACATTGGCCTGGAGAACGAGGCCGAGCTGGCCCCCGCCTATCGGCTGCTGAGTGCCGTCATCAAGGCCGGCTGCAAGGTCGCGATCAAGGTCAGCGAGCGGGTCTAGCCGATTCCCCCCCGCGCCCGGCCCGTGCTAGGGCCCGGCGCGCAGGAGGACCGCCATGACGCCGCGCTACTACGGCCAGTTCGACCCACCGTTGGACCGGGTCCTGCACGAGCGCTACTTCCGCGACCGCCGCGGCGGTGTCTTCGTGGAGTGCGGCGCCTTTGACGGGCTGCTCGAATGCACCTGCAAGTTCTTCGAGGAGAGCCTCGGCTGGACGGGCGTGAACGTGGAGCCCTCTCCGCCGATCTTCGCGCAGCTCACGGCCAACCGCCCGGATAGCCGTAACGTGAACGCGGCGCTCGCCTCGAAGGATGGTCACGCCACCTTCCACAGCGTCGTGCATCCACAGTTCGGGGAGCTTTGCACCAACGGGTCCCTCCAGCACCATCCGGTCCATGCCGCCGCCATCGCGGAATCCAACTGGGGCGTGAAAGACCACGAGGTCGAGACGATCACCTGGCCCACCCTCTGCGAGCGCGCGGGCCTGACCCGCGTGGACCTGCTGGTGCTGGACGTGGAGGGCTGCGAGCTGGACGTGGTCGCCGGGATGCGCGGCGCCCCCGTCCTGCCGGAGGTCTTCTGCGCCGAGCACGGCCACCTGGGCGTCCCCGCGTTGCGGGAGGCGATCGAACCGCTGGGATACCGCTACGATGGCGGGGCGGAGGTCAACTCCTTCTTCGTGAAGGCTGGCCCGCTGCGCCGGTTCTGGGGGCGGGTGACGGGCCGGTAGCTCAGGGGGCGGGCAGGCGGCGCATGGGCACGCGCTCCGTCCGCAGCCAGTCCGGCCAGCCGACGGTCCGCTCAACCGTCACGAGCAGGATGCAGACGGCGAGGGCCACCCCCATCGCGATCAGCGCGCGGCGCGATGGCGGGTTCCGCCACCACCGCGCCATGAGGAAGAGCAGGCGGGTATAGGGGTCCAACCGCCCTCAGCTCTCCAGCTCTGAATCCCAGTAGAGGTAGTCCCGCCAGCTCTCATGCAGGTGGTTCGGCGGGAAGGCGCGCCCGTTCTCCTGCAGTTCCCAGGAGGTCGGTTGCCGCGGCACCTGGCGTGGGTGCATCCGGCATTCCCGCGGGAGGTGGCTGCCCTTGCGCAGGTTGCAGGGGCCGCAGGCGGCGACGACGTTCTCCCAGGTCGTGCGCCCGCCGCGGGAGCGGGGAATGACGTGGTCGAAGGTCAGGTCCGGCGCCGGCCGGTCCTCACCGCAATACTGGCACTCGAAGCGGTCCCGCAGGAACACGTTGAACCGCGTGAAGGCCGGGCGTCGGGCGGCGGGGATGTATTCCTTCAGCGCGATCACGCTCGGCAGGCGCATCGTCAGGCGAGGGGAGTGCACCTCCGCCTCGTACTCGTTCAGCACCGAGACGCGATCGAGGAACACCGCCTTCACCGCGTCCTGCCAGGACCAGATCGAGAGGGGGAAGTAGGAGAGGGGACGGAAATCCGCGTTCAGCACCAGCGCGGGGAAGGAGCGTCCGCTGGCGTAGTGACCGATCTCGCCGCCGAGTTGCCCGCCGTCCGGCACATCATGCTCCTACCCGAGGAGCGGTGGTCACTAGGCCTGGGGCTCAACCGGGCGGTCGGGCCCCAGATCAAGTGGCGCCGCCCGATGGACCGAACATGGCAGCGGCGGCCAAGGGGCGCAACTCGCGCCCCTGCTGGCTTCACGGAGCCGTCATGTCGGCGGCAGCGTCGCCACGGCCCGTTGCAGCGCGAGCGCGCCCGCCGAGAGCCCGGCCTCATCGATTCCGTGGCCCAGCCGCGGGGAGTAGACGGACTCCACCGGCACGCCGGCATCGCGCAGCGCGCGCTCCGCCGCGCGGCTGCCGGCGACCGGCACCACCTGGTCCGCCTCCCCGTGCACCAGCAGCACCGGCGGGCGCCCCTTCATCTCCGCGCTGAGCGACTCGGGCGCGAGCAGGACCCCGGAGAAGGCGAGGATGGCGGCCGGCGGTGTGGACCGGCGCAGCCCGCAGTAGAGCGCCGTCATCGCCCCCTGCGAGAACCCCATCAGCATCACGCGCGTCTCCGGCAGACCCGCCGCGGCGCATTCCCGGGTGATCAGGGCGTTCAGCATCGGCGCGACGACCTTCAGACCCTCCACCATCTGGGCCGGGGTGCGGTCCCACAGGCTGAACCACTGCCGCCCGAAGCCTCCCGCCGCATAGGGAAAGGGCGCGTGGGGCGCGATGAAGAGGGCGTCCGGGACCGCCCGGCCCCAGCGGGGCGCGAGGTCGATGAGGTCGTTCCCGTCCGCCCCTACCCCGTGGAGCAGGAGCACGATCTCCTTCGGCCGGCCCCGGGAGGCCGGGCCCCAGCGGGGGCCGTCGAGATCCGCCATGGTGCTTTCCCTGTTCTCAGGGCTCGGCTAACCCGCTCGGCCCATGGCAGCAAGTCCCGTCACGACGCGCTTCGCCCCCAGCCCCACGGGCTTCCTGCACCTGGGCCACGCACATTCCGCCCTGATCGCCTGGCGCGCGGCGCGGGGGGAGGGCGGCCGCTTCCTGCTGCGGATCGAGGACATCGACCGCACCCGTTGCCGCCCCGAGTTCACCGCGGCCATCGAGGAGGACCTGCGCTGGCTCGGGCTGGACTGGGATGGGCCGGTGCGCGTGCAGTCCGGCCACTTCGCGGAGTACCGCGGGGTGCTGGACGCGCTGGCCGGGCGCGGCCTGCTCTATCCCTGCTTCTGCACCCGCGCGGACATCGCGCGCGAATGGGCCGCGATCGGCCAGGCGCCGCACGGGCCGGACGGCCCGATCTATCCCGGCACCTGCCGACAGCTTTCGCCGGCCGAGCGCGCGTCCCGCATCGCCGCCGGCCAGCCCTATGCGCTGCGGCTGGACGTGGCGGCCTCCCTCGCCACCCTCGGCGCGCCGCTCGACTTCGAGGAGGTGGGGGAGGGCAGGGTCCGCTGCGATCCCGCTCGGTTCGGCGACGTGGTCCTCGCGCGGAAGGAAGTTCCGGCCTCCTACCACCTCTGCGTGACGCATGACGACGCGCTGCAGGGCGTGACCCTCGTCACGCGCGGAGAGGACCTGCGGCCCGCGACCGACCTGCACCGCCTGCTCCAGGCCCTCATGGGCTGGCCCGCCCCGCGGTACCGCCACCACCGGCTGCTGACCGGCCCGGACGGAAAGCGCTTGGCGAAGCGGGACGGCGCCGTCGCCCTGCGCGCCCTCCGCGAGGCCGGGCGCACGCCGGAGGAGGTCTGCGCCCTGGCGGGGGAGGGGTGATGGGATGGCAGCCCATGGAGACCGCGCCGCGTGACGGCAGCATCGTCCTCGTGCGCTTCGCCATCAGCGCGCAGCTCTCGAGCGGGGAGCGGATCGTCACCGACGCGCTGCTGGAGGCGCGCTACGACCCGGCCATCCGCCGCTGGAGGGCCCTGCCGGACGGTCACCCGGTCTGGCCAGCCAGGTGGCGGCCGCGGCTCCTGCCTCCCACGCCGTCCGGGTGAACCGGTGGCGTGGCGTTTGCTCTTCCCTGGCTTGCACGCCTGCGCGAAGCCCTCCTAGCATCCGCGGCGCGCGGAACGACCCCGGAAGGACCATCGTGGTGACCTCCTTTGCCAGCACCCCTCTCTCCCGCCGCGTCCTGGCGGGCGGCCTCGGCGCGCTGGCGATGGCGCCGCATATCGTCCGTGCGCAGGGCGCCACAGGCGCGCCGGTGCGGATCGGGGAGCTGAATTCCTATTCCAACATGGCCGCCTTCGCCGTTCCCTACCGCAACGCGATGCAGCTGGCGGAGGCCGCGATCAACGCGGCCGGCGGGGTGATGGGCGGCCGGCGCCTGGAATTCGTCTTCCGCGACGATGGGGGCACCCCCGGCAGCGCCGTGCGCGTGGCGGACGAGCTGCTGACGCGGGAGAACGTCTCCTTCCTCGTCGGTACCTTCCTGTCCAATGTCGGCCTCGCCGTCGCGGACCTGGCGAACCAGCGGAAGAAGCTCTTCGTGGCGACGGAGCCGCTGACCGACGCCATCACCATGGGCCAGGGCAACCCCTACACCTTCCGCGTGCGCCCCAGCACCTACATGCAGACGAAGATGCTGGTGGACGCCGTGCGCGGGCGCCCGCAGAAGCGCTGGGCCATCGTCTGCCCGAACTACGAGTACGGCCAGTCCGCCGCTGCCAACTTTAAGCGTCTGCTGCCCGCCGCCATCCCGGGCGCCGAGATCGTGGCGGAGCAGTATCCCGCCCTCGGCCGCGTGGACGCCGGCGCGACGGTCGGCGCCCTGGCGCAGTCCCGCCCGGACGCGATCTTCAACTCCCTCTTCGGCCCCGACCTGACCGCCTTCGTGCGGGAGGGCAACACGCGCGGCCTCTTCGAGCGCCGCCTCGTCGTCTCCCTCCTGACCGGGGAGCCGGAATACATGATCCCGCTCGGCGACGAGACACCGGAGGGCTGGATCGTCACTGGCTATCCCTGGGATCAGGTGGAGAACCCCGTCCACCGCGCCTATGTCGAGGCTTATCGCGCCCGCTTCAATGACACGCCGCGCAAGGGCTCGCTGCTGGGCTACGTGACGGTGCAGGTCATCGCGAACATGCTGAACCGCGCGAACAGCACGGAGACCGACGCGATGATCGCTGCGCTGAAGGACCTGCGGACCGACACCGTCGCCGGCCCCGTCACGATGCGCGGACTGGACCACCAGGGCACGCTCGGCACCTGGGTCGGCGAGACGACGCTGCGCGGCCGCGCCGGTGCCATGCGCAACGCCCACTACGAGGACGGCGCCAACCATCTCTTCCCCGAGGCCGAGGTCCGCGCGGCACGCCCGTCCTAGTGGATTTCTCCTTCCTGCTGGCCCAGTCCCTCTCGGGGCTGGCCAGCGCCTCGTCGCTCTTCGTCATCGCCTCCGGGCTCACGCTCGTCTTCGGCGTGACGCGGATCGTGAACTTCGCGCACGGCTCCTTCTACATGCTGGGGGCCTACATCGCCGTCACGGTCGTGCCGTGGCTGCTGGACTTCGACCGATCGCCGGCGCTGTTCTTCACCGGCGTCATCGCCTCCGCCGTCGCGGTTGGCGTGCTCGGAGTGGTGATGGAGGTGCTGCTCCTCCGCCGCATCTACCACGTGCCCGAACTCTTTCAGCTCCTCGCGACCTTCGGTGTGGTGCTGATGGTGCAGGACGCGGTGCTGGCTATCTGGGGGCCGCTGGAAATCTCGGGACCCCGCGCTCCCGGCCTGCGGCACGGCGTCGAGATCCTCGGCCAGCGCCTGCCGGCCTACGAACTTTTCCTCATCGCCGTCGGCCCCGCCGTGCTGGGGCTGCTCTGGTTGCTGATGCACCGCACCCGCTTCGGCGTCCTCATCCGCGCCGCGACGCGGGACCGGGAGATGGTGGGCGCGCTCGGCGTAAATCAGGCACTGCTCTTCACCGGCACGCTCTTCCTCGGCGCCTTCCTGGCCGGGCTGGGCGGCGCGCTCCAGATTCCGCGTGTGTCTGCGAGTTCCCAGATGGACCTGTCCATCATCACCCAGGCCTTCGTTGTGACGGTGGTCGGCGGCATGGGGTCGGTGCCCGGCGCCTTCCTGGCCTCCGTCATCATCGGGCAGCTCAATGCCTTCGGTGTGCTGGTCTTTCCGAAGATCACGCTTGTCCTGGTGTTTCTGTTGATGGCGGCGGTGCTGGTGGTGAAGCCCTGGGGCCTGCTGGGCAAGCCGGAGACCGCTTCCGGCCGCGTCGCGCTGCCCGAGGGAATCCTGAACCTGCGGCCTTTCCGCCAGTCCGAATGGATCGTCACCGCGCTTGCCCTCGCTGCGGTGCTGGCCTTGCCTTTCATAGCCGATGCGTACTTCACCCGGGTCGCGACCGAGGTGCTGATCTTCGCCCTCGCGGCCTTCTCTCTGAACTTTCTCGTCGGTGCGGGCGGGATCGTCTCTTTTGGCCACGCCGCCTATTTCGGCCTCGGCGCCTATGCCGCCGGCCTGCTTGTTACGCGCGCGGGCTGGACGATGGAGCCCGCCCTCATCGCCGCCCCGCTCGCGGCGGGTGCGGCGGCGGCGGCCTTCGGCCTTTTCGTCGTGCGACTGTCCGGCATCTATCTCGCGATGCTGACGCTCGCCTTCGCACAGATTGCCTACGCCGTGTGCTTCCAGTGGGTGGAGGTCACGGGCGGCGACAACGGCGTGGTCGGCGTCTGGCCGTCCCGCTGGGCATCCGGCGGCACGACCTATCACTACCTCGTTGCGGTGCTGTCGCTGGCCGGCATCCTGTTCCTGCGGCGGGTTATCTACGCGCCCTTCGGCTACACCCTCCGCGCCGCGCGCGACAGTGAGGCACGGGCGGACGCGATCGGCGTGGACGTACGCGCGCATCGCTGGCTCGCCTTCTCCCTCGCCGGCGCGGCGGCGGGGTTGGCGGGCGGGCTCTACGCCTTCTCGAAGGGTTCCATCGATCCGACACTGCTCTCCATCCCGCTTTCCGTCGATCTCCTGGCGATGATCCTGCTGGGGGGCATCCAGACGGTGATGGGATCGGTTGCCGGCTCGGCCGTGTTCCACAGCCTGCACGTGTTCTTCCAGCCGCTGACAGATTACTGGCGCTTCCTGCTTGGCGCCTCCATCATCGCGGCGGTGCTGCTCTTCCCCCGCGGCCTGGGCGGCGCCTGGGCGGGGCTACGCCACCGATGAGCGCGGCGGTGGAACCGGTCGGTGCCCCGTTGCTGGCCGTGCGGGGCCTGCAGAAGCGCTTCGGCGGCGTCGTGGCGGCGAAGAACGTGTCGTTCTCGCTATCCCCCGGAGAGATGCTGGCGATCATCGGCCCGAATGGCGCAGGCAAGTCCACCACCTTCAACATGGTGGGCGGCCAGCTTCGCCCGGATGCCGGCCAGGTGGTCCTGAACGGCCGCGACGTCACCGGCCTACCGCCCCGACAGGTCTGGCGCCTTGGTGTCGGCCGCACCTTTCAGGTGGCGCAGGCGTTCCTCTCGATGTCGGTGGCCGAGAACGTGCAAATGGCACACATCTCCCATCACGGACGCACCCGTTCCCTCTGGCCGAGTGCGAGAGATCTCTACCGCGACGATGCCCTGGCCCTGCTCGCCCGCGTCGGCATGGAGGACGCGGCCGACCGTCCCGTCGCGGAACTTGCCTATGGCGACGTGAAACGGGTGGAGTTGGCCATCGCCCTCGCCGCCGACCCGCGCCTGCTCCTGATGGACGAGCCCACCGCCGGCATGGCCCCGCGGGAACGCGCCGCCCTGATGACTCTCGTGGACCGCATCGCCCGCTCCGAAGGGATCGGTGTCCTCTTCACCGAGCACGACATGGACGCGGTCTTCGGCCATGCCGACCGCGTCCTCGTCCTCGTCCGCGGCGAGATCATCGCGGAAGGCCCCCCCGCCACCGTCCGCGCCGATCCCGAGGTGAAGCGCGTCTATCTCGGCGGCGGCCATGGCTGACCCGGTGCTGGAGGTCTCCGGCCTGACCGCCGGCTACGGGCTCGCCGAGGTCCTTTTCGGCGTGGACCTCACCCTCATGCCCGGGGAGGTCGCGGCGCTGATGGGCCGCAACGGCGCCGGCAAGTCCACCACCATGAAGGCGGTCATGGGCCTGCTGCCCCGGCGCGGTGGAACGGTGCACTTCGCCGGTCGCACCATCGCCGGCCTGCCCCCCTACCGCATTGCCCGCCTCGGCCTGGGCTACGTGCCGGAGGATCGCCGCATCTTCACCGACCTGACGGTGGAGGAGAACCTGGCCGTCGGCCGCCGCCCGCCGCGCCCGGGACAGGACCCCTGGACGCCGGACCGCCTCTTCGCGATCTTTCCCAACCTGGCCGAGATGCGGGGCCGCCGCGCCGCGGCCATGTCCGGCGGGGAGCAGCAGATGCTGACCATCGCGCGCACGCTCATGGGCAACCCGGCCGCCGTCCTGCTGGACGAACCGAGCGAGGGTCTGGCCCCCGTCATCGTGGACCAGATGGCGGAGGCTGTGACCCGGATGAAGGAACGCGGCGTGGCTGTCCTGCTGAGTGAGCAGAACCTGCACTTCGCCTCCGCCGTGGCGGACCGCGCGATGGTCATCGAGCGCGGACAAATCCGCTGGACCGGCCCGATGCGGACGCTGCTGGACGACCCCGCACTGCGCGACGCGCATCTGACGGTATGACCATGGCCAGACGCATCGCGGGCATTGACGTCGGCGGCACCTTCACCGACCTGCTGATGCGGGACGCCGAGGGCCGCGTGCACCTTGCCAAGGTCCCGACCACCGCCGCGAACCAGGCCGGCGGTGTCCTGGCCGCGATAGAGGCCGCCGGCACCACCCCCGACGCGCTGGACCTGATCGTCCACGGCACGACCGCCACCACCAACGCCGTGCTGGAGCGCAAGCTCGCCCGCGTCGGCCTGATCACGACCGAGGGCTTCCGGGACGTCCTGGAACTCGGCCGCCGCACCCGCCCGCGCGCCTATTCCCTGATGGGCAGCTTCGAGCCCCTGATTCCCCGCGACCTCCGCCGCGAAGTGCCGGAGCGCATGGACGCCCGCGGCGCTGTCGTCACCCCGCTGGACGAGGACGCCGTCGCCCGCGAAGCCCGCGCCCTGCTCGCCGCCGGCTGCGAGGCGCTGGTGATCCACTTCCTGCACGCTTACGCCAACCCCGACCATGAGCGCCGCGCCGGGGAGATAGTCCGTGCCCTCTGGCCGAACAGCTACGTCACCCTCGGTCACGAACTCCTCTCCGAGTTCCGGGAATATGAGCGCGGCACGACCGCCAGCGTGAACGCCGCCGTGCAGCCGATCCTGGACCGCTACGTCGCGCGCCTGCAGGGAGAACTGACGGCCCGCGGCCATCAGCGCGACCTGCTGGTCATGAACGGCAATGGCGGCACCGTCCCCGCCCGACACGCGGCGCGCGAGGCCGCGAAAACCGTGATGAGCGGTCCCGCCAGCGGCGTGATCGCGGCGGCGGCGACCCTCGCGCAGTCCGGTCTGTCCAACGCCATCACCTGCGACATGGGCGGCACCTCCACCGACGTCGCGCTGATCGCGGGCGGCGTGCCGGAGGTGTCTGCCGAACTCTCCATCGCCTATGGCCTGCCCATCCACCTGCCGATGGTGGACGTGCGGACGGTGGGCGCGGGCGGCGGCTCGATCGCCTCGCTCGACAAAGGCGGGATGCTGAAGGTCGGGCCGGAGAGCGCGGGCAGCGAGCCCGGCCCGATCTGCTACGGCCGTGGTGGCACGCGCCCGACGGTCACGGACGCGAATCTCGTCCTCGGCCGTCTCGACCCCGAGCGCCTCCTGGCGGTGCGCGAGCCGGTGCCGATGGAGCGCGTCCGTGCCGCCTTCGCCCGCGATATCGCCGAACCGCTCGGCATCTCTGTCGAAGCGGCGGCAGAGGCCACGTTGCGCCTCGCCAACGTCCACATGTCGGGCGCGATCCGCGCCGTGTCGCTCTCCCGCGGCCACGACCCGCGGGGCTTCGCCCTCTTCGCCTTCGGCGGTGCTGGCCCGCTGCACGCCGTGGCGCTCGCGCGGGAGATCGGCATTCCGCAGGTGGTCGTGCCCGCTCGCCCCGGCCTGACCAATGCCCTCGGCTGCCTCGTGGCAGACCTGCGGCAGGACGTGGTGAACACGATCAACCGGCCCCTGGACGAGGTGGAGGAGCACCTCGTCCACGCCACCCTCGCGGCCCAGCGCGACCGCGCCCTCGCCGCTCTGGCAGAGGACACCGGCGAGGCGGTCGCGGCCGAAACCCTCCATTCCGCCGACATGCAGTTCCGCGGCCAGACCCACCTGATCCGCGTTCCGCTGCATGGCCCGTCCTCCACCCGTGCCGCCATGCAAGCCGCCTTCGAATCCGCCTATTTCGCGCGCTTCCACGTCCGCCTGCCGGAGATCCGCGCCGTGCTGGTGAACCTGAATACCTCTGTCATCGGCCGTCGCCCGCCCTTCGCGCTGGATGCCCTGCTGGACCCGGTTGCCCGTACCGGCGAGGCCCGCCAGGGCAACCGCCCGATCTACGCGGATGGAGCCTGGCATGACGCTGCGGTCTGGCGCCGCGAGGCGCTCTCCCCCGGCGACCGGGTGGAGGGGCCAGCCATCCTTCAGCAGGCGGATGCGACGACGGTGCTGGAACCAGGCAGCACCGCCGTGGTTGACTCGATCGGCAACCTTCGCATCCAGGTGTCGGCATGAGGGACGCGCTCTCCCTCGCGGTGATCCAGGCAGGCCTCTCGCAGGTCTGCAACGAGATGGACATCGCCTTCTCCCGCGCCGCCTTCTCCCCCGTCATCGCGGAGGCCGAGGATCGCGCCGACGGCATCTATGACGCGACCGACGGTTCCCTGATCGCCCAGGGCGAGCTCGGCCTGCCCGTCTTCGTCGGGGTGATGCAGCACTCCGCCGCCCACATCATCCGGCTCATCCGGGAAGGGGCAGTGGCACCCCCGGAGCCGGGCGACATCTACTGCGTGAACGACCCCTATCTCGGCGGCACGCACCTGATGGACGTGCGCTTCGCCAAGCCCGTCTTCGTGGACGGGGAGGTGTATTGCTGGCTCCAGAACACCGGCCACTGGCCGGATGTCGGCGGCATGGTCCCCGGCGGCTTCTCCGCCCATGCGACCGAGGTGGAGCAGGAGGGCCTGCGCCTCCCGCCCATCAAGCTCTTCAAGCGCGGCGTGCTGGACCGCGAGCTTCTCTCCATCATCCAGTCCAACATGCGCGTGGCCGAGCAGCGCATCGGCGACATCCAGGCCCAGGCCGCCGCCCTGCTGGTGGGCGAGTGGCGCCTGCGCGAGATGATCGGCCGCCACGGTGCCGAAGAGTTGCGGGACGCCATCGCTGCCATCCGCGACTGGGCCGCCGAGCGGATGCGCGCCGAGATCCGCCGCATTCCCGAGGGTCGATATACCGCGGAAGCCTTCGTGGATTCCGACGGTGTGGTGGACGCACCGCTCCGAATCGCCCTCTCGGTGACGCGCGCTGGCGACACGCTGGCCTTCGATTTTACCGGCTCCTCCTCGCCCTGCCAGGGGCCGATGAACTCCGTCTGGTCCACGACCTTCAGCGCGGTCTGCCTCGCCATCCGCCACGTCTTCCCCGACGTGCCGCTGAACGCCGGCGCCTTCGCACCCCTGAACATCCTTCGCCCGGAGGGCACCTTCCTCGACGCCCGTTACCCGCGCCCCGTCTCCGGCTGCGCCGCCGAGGTGTCGCAGCGCATCGCGGAGGCCGTCTTCCTCTGCCTCGTCCAGGCCGTGCCCGACCTCGTCTGGGCCGCGCCCGCTGGCACCTCGGGCAATTTCGCCCTCGGCGGCCACGACCCGCAGCGCGGGGCGGACTACGTGATGTATCAGATCACCGGCGGCGGATACGGCGGTACCGCGGCGGCGGACGGCCTGACGAACGGCTGCTCCACCATCGGCATCTCCAAGACTCCGCCCGTCGAGGTGATGGAACAGATTTTCCCCGTCCTCTTCCGCCGCTTCGCACTGCGGGAAGGCTCTGGCGGCGCGGGCGCGCAGCGCGGCGGCTTTGGCGTGTCCTACGAGGTGGAACTGCTGCGCGGCGAGGCGCGCGCCTCCTTCGTCATGGATCACGGCCGATTGGGCCCGCCCGGTGTGCTGGGCGGCGCGGACGGCGCTGCGAATGTGGTGCGCGTGCACCGGGGCGACGGCACCACGATCCCGAAGCATCTCTCGAAAGACCAAGGCATCCCCCTCCGCCCCGGCGACCGGGTGGAGGTCCTGACCCCTGGCGGCGGCGGCTACGGCGCCCCGTCCGCGCGTGACCCCGCCCTCGTCGCCCGGGATGTCGCGCGCGGCTACTACACGCCGGACGAGGCGAGCAGCCTCTGGGCCGTGGCGCTGGACGCGGCCGGCGCCGTGGACGTCGACGCCACCGCGACGCTGCGCGGGGCGCGGAAGGCGGCCGAATGATTCCCTATCACCGTCCGCGCAGCCTGGAGGCGGCGCTGGCCCTCCGCCCCGGCGCGGTCCCGCTGGCGGGCGGCACGGACATCTACCCCGCCCGCACCGCGCGCGCGGGCTGGGGCGATCCGACCCACCCGCCGGTGCTGGACCTCTCGGCCCTCCCTGGGCTGCGGGGCGTCACCGAGATCGCGACGGGCTGGCGCATCGGTGCCCTGACCACCTGGACCGACATCCTGCGTGCCGACCTGCCGCCTCTCTTCGACGGACTGCGCGCCGCGGCGCGCGAGGTGGGCGGCGTGCAGGTCCAGAACCGCGGCACGATCGTCGGCAATCTCTGCACCGCGTCCCCGGCCGGGGACGGCATCCCGAACCTCCTGGCCCTCGACGCATCGGTCGAGATCGCCGGCCCTATGGGGTCACGGACGATCCCCGTGTCCGACTTCGTCACAGGCTACCGCGCCACGGCGCTCGGTCCGCAAGAGATCGTGCTGGCCCTGCACGTCCCGCGCCTGGACGGCGCGCAGAGCAGTTTCCGCAAGCTGGGCGCGCGCCGCTATCTCGTCATCTCCATCGCGATGGCAGCGGGCGTGGTCGCGCTGGACGAAGAAGCGCGGATCGCGACCGCCAGGATCGCACTCGGCGCCTGCTCGCCTGTCGCCCTGCGCCTCTCCGCCCTGGAAAGCGCGCTGGTCGGCGTGCGCGCGGCGGACGCCGCGGAGATTCCGCAAGACACGCACCTGGACACCCTTTCCCCGCTGGACGACATCCGCGCCTCCGCCGCCTATCGTCGCGGCGCGGCCCTCACGCTGCTTCGCGACCTCCTGGCAGGGATCGTGCGGTGATGCCGGATCATGCGCCGCAGACCGTCACCGCCTTCACCCTGAATGGCGCCCCGGTTGCGGTCGCGGCGCATCCCTTCACGCCGCTCTCCGACACGCTACGCGAAGGGCTCGGCCTGACCGGCACGAAGGTGGGCTGCGAGGCCGGCGATTGCGGCGCGTGCACCGTTCTGATCGACGGCGCCCAGGCCTGCGCCTGCCTCATCCCCACGGCCCAGGCCGAGGGCACGGCGATCACCACCATCGAGGGCGAGGAGGGGGCCATTCCTCGCCTGCGTGCCGCCTTCCTGGCCCATGGCGCGGCACAGTGCGGCATCTGCACCCCCGGGATGATCCTCGCCGCCGCCGACCTGCTCGCGCGGGACGACACGCCCGATCGCGGCGCCGTGGAGGATGCCATCGGCGGCGTGCTCTGCCGCTGCACCGGCTACCGCAAGATCGTGGACGCGATCCTGTCGGCCGCCCACGGCGACGTCGCGCAGCCACACGAAGCCCCGGTCGGCGAGGCGGTCGGCGCCCGCATCAACCGCCTGGACGGCTGGCCGAAGGTCGCCGGCACCGACCGCTTCGGCGCGGACGTGGTGCCCTCGGGTGCCCTCTGGCTGCGCACGGTCCGCTCACCCCATCCGCGCGCCACCTTCACCCTTGGGGATCTGGAGTCCGCACGCCACCGCCTCGGCCTCGTTGCCATCCTCACCGCCGCCGACGTGCCGGGGGAGAATGGCTTTGGTATCATGCCCGGCCTGAAGGACTGGCCCGTCCTCGCGCCAGGCCATGTCCGCTTTCGCGGAGAGGCCGTGCTCGCCCTCGTCGGGGACCGCGCCGCGGTCATGGCCGTCCGCGACGCCGACCTGCCCATCACCTGGACCCCGTTGCTCGCTCTGGACAGTCCGCGCGCCGCCCTGGCGGCGGGCGCGCCGATCCTGCACTCGCACGCCCCGGACAACGTCCTGACGCGCGGCCACCTCGAGTCCGGCGATGTGGAATCCGCCTTCGCGCACTCCGCCGCCACTACCGAGGGCCAATTCGAAACCGCCTTCGTCGAGCACGCCTACATCGAGCCGGAGGCCGGCCACGCCGAGATCGTCGCCGGCCGCGCCGAGGTCACCGCCTGCACCCAGGCTCCCGCCATGGACCGGGAGGAGGTGGCGCGCGTCCTCGGCATTCCCCTGGACGATGTCCGCATCATCCCCACCGCCTGCGGCGGCGGCTTCGGCGGCAAGCTGGACGTCTCGGTGCAGCCGCTCCTCGCCGCCGCCGCGAAGGTCACGGGCCGTGCGGTTCGCACGGTTTATTCCCGAACGGAGAGCATGGCGTCCACGACCAAGCGCCACCCTGCCCGCATCCGCGCCCGCATGGCGGCGGATGCGGACGGCCGCTTCACCGCCTATGCGCTGGAGGGCGACTTCGACACGGGGGCCTACGCCTCATGGGGGCCCACCGTCGCGAACCGGGTGCCCGTGCACGCCAGCGGCCCCTACCGCGTGCCGAACGTCCGCAACACGACGCGCGCCGTCTACACCAACAACACCCCCGCCGGCGCCTTCCGCGGCTTCGGCGTCCCGCAGGCGGCGATCGCGACCGAATGCCTCGTGGACGATCTGGCGGAACAACTCGCCATGGACCGCTGGGGTATCCGCCGCCTGAACGCCCTCGGCCATGGCGACGCTACTCCCTCTGGCCAGGTTCTGCACGCCTCCGCCGGCCTGCCCGAATGCCTCGACGCGCTGCGACCGGGCTGGGACGCGATGCTCGCGGAAGCCGCGCGCCGCAACGCCGGCAAGCCGCGCCACCGCGTCGGCGCGGGCATCGCCTGTATGTGGTATGGCTGCGGCAACACCTCGATGTCCAACCCGTCCACCATGCGCGTGACGCTCTCCGCCGATGGGACGCTCACCCTGTTCAACGGCGCCGTGGACATCGGCCAGGGCAGCGCCACCGTCATCGCCCAGGTCGCCGCCGACGCGCTCGGCCTGCCGGTCGCCGCGGTCCGTCAGGTCCTGGGCGACACCGACCGCACGCCCGACGCCGGCAAGACGAGCGCCTCCCGCCAGACCTTCGTCTCCGGCCGTGCGGCGATGGAGGCTGGCCTCGCGCTGCGACGCCGCATTCTCGCCCTGGCCAATGCCGGCCCAGACGCGCGGCTTTCCCTCCAAGGCACGACCCTGCGCGTGGAGGACGGGGACGCCTCCCGCAGCATCTCCCTGTCCGGCCTGCCTGTCGCCCCGGACGGCACGGTGCTGGAGGGAGTCGGCACCTACGACCCGCCCACCTCGCCGCTGGACGCGAACGGCCAGGGCATCCCCTATGCCACCTACGGCTTCGCCGCGCAGCTCGCGCTGGTGCGCGTGGACACCGCACTAGGCACCGTGAAGGTCGAGCGCATCGAGGCCGCGCAGGATGTCGGCCGCGCCGTGAACCCCACCCTGGTGGAGGGCCAGATCCACGGCGGCATCGCCCAGGGCCTCGGCCTCGCGCTGATGGAGGAGTTCATCCCCGGCCGCACCGAGAACCTGCACGACTACCTCATCCCCACCGCCGGCGACGTACCCGACATCACCATCCACCTCATCGAGGACCCGGAGCCCGAGGGCCCCTACGGCGCCAAGGGCGTCGGCGAGCCCGCCCTGATCCCGACCGCGCCCGCGATCCTCGGCGCCATCCGCCACGCGACGGGCGCGCGCATCACCCGAATCCCCGTCTTGCCCCACCGTCTCTGGGAGGCGATGCAGCGATGAGCTTCGCCCAGGCCCGCTCCGACAAGTTCGGCCAGTCGGAAGGGGAGGGGATCGTCCGCTGCGACGCCTGCCCCGTGCTCTGCCGTATCCGACCGGGGCGCGCGGGCGCCTGCTCCCGCTACGCCAACGACAACGGCCAGCTGATCCGCACCGACCCCGCCGTGATCCTCGCCCGCGCGGTGGAGGCCGGCGGCCCCGTCGTCCCCTTCGGCACCAACGCCTGGGACGGCGCGCTGCTCGACCCGTCCCGCGCCTTCGTCACCGGCATCGGTGCCGGCACCACTTATCCGGACTACAAGCCCGCGCCCTTCATCGTCTCCGCCGAACATGCCGGCGTGGACACTGTGACGGTCGTGACGGAGGGAATCTTTTCGTACTGCGGCGTGAAGGTGAAGATCGACACCGACCGCCACCTCGGCCCCGAGACCGCGGCGGTGCGCGCGAACGGCGAGCAGGTCGGCCATGTCACGACCGCCGAGTACGGCAGCCAGATGCTCTCGATCGGCGGCGTGCGCCACCTGACCGGCGGCAGCAAGAAGGAGGGCAACGTCACCTGCGACACCCTCCTCCGCCTCTGCACCGGCGAGGCGGTGGAGCTGACGATCGAGGGCGGCCACACCGTGCTCGCCCAGGCCGGCCAGCCCCCGCTGGTGGACGGCCGCCCGGAGCGCCGGATGCGCGTGGGCTGCGGCAGCGCGACGGTCGGCATCTTCGCGAAGCAGTGGCTCGGCCACGTCGACGAGGTGATCGTGGTGGACGACCACATCACCGGCGTCCTCACCGAGCACCAGGCCGGCAAGGTGCTGGGCATGCGCCCCGCCGGCATCCGCGTGCGCGGCCGCCGCTCCACGCCCGGCCGCTACTTCCAGGTCGCCAATCCCGGACTGGGTTGGGGCGGCACCGACATCACGGACCCGCTCGCCATCATCGAGAAGGTGGACCGGGCCGCCGCCTGGCCCGGCCTGCGCCTCCTCCTCACCAGCACGACCGGCGAGGACGCGCTGTGGTGCGTGCTGGACGAAGCCCTTCGCCCCATCCCCGCCGAGATGCCGCAACCCGTCCGCACCGTCGTGGACCGCATCGGCGAGAACTGCGAGCCAAGCCTCTGCACCGTCCTTTTCATGGCCGGGGCCGGCGGCTCCCTCCGTGCCGGCGTGACGGAGAACCCGGTCCTCTTGACCCGGTCCGTGGCCGCCGGAGAGACGCGCGTGACCCTCGGCGGCGCGCCCGCCTACCTCTGGCCCGGCGGCGGCATCACGGTGATGGCCGACGTCACGCGCATGCCGCGCGGCTCCTTCGGCTCCGTGCCGACGCCCGCCCTCGTCGCGCCGATGGAGTTCACCCTCCCGCGCGCGCTCTATGAACGGCTCGGCGGCCACATGGAAGACGTCGTGCCGGTGGAGGAGGTGGTGCGTTCCCTCGGCCCTGCGCTCCGCGTGGAAGGCTGGCGGGGCGACAATCCCTGGCCCTTCCCGCCCTGATGGACGGCGCCGTCCTCCAGCGCCTGCGCGACGGCCGCCTGCACCTGCAGCACGGTCCTATCGACGTGATCCTCCGCGCCTGGGGCACGCCCGATGCCGTCCGCGCCGCCGAGGCGGACGCCGCCGCGCGCTTCCCCGCCGTCCTGCCCGAACTCGTCGCCGAACTCCCGGAGCTGCGGCGGCCCATGGCGGATGCACCGAAGGTCGAAGGCCCTGTCGCCCGCCGCATGGTGGCGGCCTGCACGCCCTTCGCCCCGCTCTTCCTGACCCCGATGGCGGCCGTGGCCGGCGCCGTCGCGGACGAGCTCCTGGCCACGATGTTGGCCGCCGCCCCTCTGGAACGCGCCTTCGTCAACGACGGCGGCGACATCGCCGTCCACGCCGCGCCCGGGGTGCCGATTTCACTCGGCCTCGTCGCGCACCCCGATCCCTCGCGCGGGATCGCGATGGATGGTGCGACGCGCGTGATGGAACCGTGCGGCGTCGCCACCAGCGGCCGGCACGGCCGCTCCTTCTCCCTCGGCATCGCCGACGCGGTGACCGTCATCGCGCGGAACGCCGCGACGGCAGATGCCGCGGCCACGCTCCTCGCCAACGCCGTGGACCTGGACTCGCCCGCCGTTCAGCGCGCACCCGCCCGCAGCCTCGACCCCGACAGCGACCTGGGCGACCGTCCCGTCACCGTCGCGGTCGGCCCGCTGAACGAGGACGAGATCGCCCGCGCGCTGGACCGCGGCGCCGCTCGTGCCGACGACGTCCTCCGCCGCGGCCTCATCCGCGGCGCCGCACTCCGCCTGATGGGCCGCGCGCGCCTGATCGGCGGGTTGGAAAGGCTGGCCGCATGAGCGTCGCGATCCGCAAGATCGTCACCAGCGTCGAGACGATCCGGCACGACACCGGCCCGCCGCTGCCGGCGCCGCTGCTCAAGGGCTGGGTCGCCGCCGTGATCCGCAATCCCTTCGCCGGCCGGCACGAGCCGGAGATCGAATGGATGCTGGAGGCGCTGAAGCCCCTCGGCCTGGAATGCGCCCAGGCCCTTCTGACCGCGATGGGCGGCGACCCCGCCCGCATCGAGGCCTACGGAAAAGGTTCCCTCGTCGGCGCCGCCGGGGAGCAGGAGCACGGCGCGCTCTGGCACGTGGCCGGTGGCTACGCCATGCGTGGCCTGCTCGGGCGGGCGCTGGCGATCGTGCCGTCTATGACGAAGATCGGTGCGATGGGCACGGCGCTCGACATCCCCATCCACCACAAGGACGCCTGCTACGTCCGCTCCCACTTCGACGGCATCACCTGCACCGTCCCGGACGCGCCGCGCGCCGATGAGATCCTCTTCGCCCTCGCCATGACCACCGGCGGCCGTCCGCATGCGCGGGTGGGCGGACTGACACAGGATGCCATCGAGAAATGGGACGGCCAGCGGTAACGGCCGCTCAGGCCGCCCGCGCCAGGACGGACTCCGCCGCCACCTCGCCCACGATCAGCAGCGCCGCCTCGCCCCCGTGCCAGCGCGGTGCATCGTCCACCAGGCTGTCCAGCGTCCCCCGCAGCGTGCGGGCGTGATCCGTCCCGCCCGCCTCCACCAGCGCCGCCGGCGTCGCAGGCGACAGCCCGGCCGCCACCAGCCCGTCCCGCAAGGGCCGCAGCGTCGTCACGCCCATGTAGATCGCCAGCGTCTGCCCGGGCCGGGCGAGCGCCGCGAAATCCAGATCGATCCGCCCCTCCCGCGTGTGCCCCGTCGCGAGCGTCACCGACCGCACATGGTTCCGGTGCGTCAGCGGAATCCCGGCCGAGGCGGCGCAGGCCGTCGCCGCCGTCACGCCCGGCACGACCTCACAGGCGATCCCCGCGGCGCGGCACGCCTCCAGCTCCTCGCCCCCGCGACCGAAGATGAAGGGATCGCCGCCCTTCAGCCGCACGACGCGCTTGCCCTCCCGCGCCAGTCGCACCAGCAGGGCGCTGATCTCGCCCTGCGGCAGGCAGTGGTTCGCGCGGGACTTGCCGACGTAAATCCGCTCCGCGTCCCGCCGCGCCAGGTCCAGAGCGGCTTCGCCCACCAGCCGGTCGTGGACGATCACGTCCGCCTCGCCCAGCAGCCGCAGGGCGCGCAAGGTCAGCAAGTCCGCCGCCCCCGGCCCCGCGCCGACGAGGTGCACGATCCCCGCTGGCCGTGTCTCGGCCGCGTTCAGCGCCACCGCGAAGCCGGAATCCGCCTCCGCCTCCCGGCCGGCCACCGCCAGATCGGCGACAGGCCCGGTCAGGACTGAATCGAGGAATCGCCGGCGTGCGGCCACGTCGGGCAGCGCCGCCCGCACCCGTGCCTTGAACCGCTCCGCCATGGCCGCGATCCGCCCGAGCGCCGGCGGCAGCACGGCCTCGATCCGCGCCCGGACCAGCCGCGCCAGCACGGGCGCCGCACCGCCTGTGGAGATGCCGATCGTCACGGGATCGCGGTCCACGATCGCCGGCATGACGAAGGAGCAGAGCGCGGGCCGGTCCACGATGTTCACCGGGACCCCCCGTGCCATGCAGGCGGCCGACAGGGCCTGAAGGTCGGCGTCCGCCGCGCCGGCCCCGATGGCGATGCCGATCCCCTCCAGCAGGTCCGGGGAGAAACCCGGCGCCCGCCGCAGCGCCGCCCCGGCGCGCGCGAGCAGCCCGGCCTTGATGTCGGCCGCCTCGCCCTTGCCCAGGACGAGGGCGGTGCGCCCCTTCAGGTCGAGAAAGGCCGGGAAGTGCTGCATCAGGCGGGCTGTAGGGCGGCGGCGAGGAGGGATGCAATCTCCGGCTTGCAGGAGCCACACCCCGTCCCGGCGCGGGTCCGCTCCCCCACGCCCGCGACGCTGCCCGCCCCGGCGGCGATGGCCGCGCAGACGCCGGCCTGGGTCACGCCCATGCAGACGCAGATGGTGGGGGAGGGGGGTGGACCCTCCGCGGCCCGCCCGGCCAGCAGGGCGGCGAGCGGCAAGTCCGCCGCCTTCGCCTCCGGCGCGATCAAGGAGGCCAGCCAGTCCCGCGGCGGCAGCCGGTGCCCCGGCCCGAGAAAGAGCGCCGCCACCTGGCGACCGCCCTCGATCAGCACGCCGCGGTGCAGCCCGCCCGCCGGGTCTTCCAGCCGCGCCCAGTAGGCGCCGGGCCCATTCAGCAGCGCCGTGAGCCGCGCGAAGGCCTCGGCCGGCCCATCATCCCCCGCCAACTCGTGCCGCCATACCCCCGCCCCCGCGAGGCCGGTCGTGCCATACGCGGCCAGATCCACGCCGAGGTCCCGCTGCGCGATCAGGAAGCCGTGCCAGGCCGGCACGAAGGGCGAGAGCATGACGCGGGCCGATTTCAGTGCCGGTTGTGCGCTCACCGGATCGGTCGCCGGAGGTACGGCCGCGTTCACCCGCGCGGAGGGCGCGTTCTGACCGGTCCAGTGCATGGGCGCGAAGACCGTTCCCCGCCGCTGGCCCCGATCATGCCGGACCCGCAGCACCGCGCTTCCGGTCGTCTCCCCCGTGCCGGTGATGCGGCCCAGCGCGCCGTCCGGGATGCCCCCGGCATCCTCTGGATGCACTGCCAGAACCGGCTCCGGCGCGTGCGCCATCAGCCGCGGCACGCCGCCGGTGCGGGTCATGGTATGCCACTGATCGCGGGTGCGCCCGGTCAGGAGGATCAGTGTCCCCGGCTCCTCGGCCGGCCGGTCGTTCACCGGGGTAGGAACGAGGCGCACGCGCCCGGCCGGAAACCGGCCCGGGGCATAGAAGCGCGAGGTACCGGCCCTTGCCGCCGGCACCGGCCAGCGTGTGGGCGGCAGGGCGTCGTATTCCGCATCCGTCAGCTCCGCGAGGCCGGAGATGTCGAAGGCCCGCTGGCCCGCATTCCCTAGCCCGGTCAGCGCCGCGTGCTCCCGGAAGATCGCCGCCGGGCCCGTCCAGGCGAATTCGTCGCCCCATCCCAGCCGCCGCGCCACCTGCGACACGGTCCACCAATCCTGCCGCGCCTCGCCCGGGGCACGCAGGAAGCCGCGCTGGCGGGAGATCACCCGCTCGCTGTTCGTGACCGTCCCGTTCTTCTCCGCCCACCCCAGCGCCGGCAGCCTGACATGCGCGTAGGCCGCCGTGTCCTGCGCGGCCGCCACCTCGGACGAGACGAGGAAAGGCGCCCGTGCCAGCGCGTCCCGCGCCGCATCCCCATCAGGCAGCGACACCGCGGGGTTGGTCGCCATGACCCAGAGCGCCCCGATCCGCCCTTCGCCGAGCGCCCGGAACAGCTCCACCGCCTTCAGCCCTGGCCGCGCCGCAAGGTTCGGCGCGTTCCAGTGCCCGCGCACCAGCTCCGCTTCCCCCGGCACCGCCCAATCGAGGTGCCCGGCTAGTACGTGCCCCAGCGCGCCCACCTCCCGGCCGCCCATGGCATTGGGCTGGCCGGTCACGCTGAACGGCCCGGCACCCTCCACCCCGATCCGGCCCGTCAGCAGGTGAAGGTTGATGATCGCGTTGGCCCCATCCGTCCCGACCTCGGACTGGTTGATGCCCTGGCTCCAGAGGGTGACGACCCGCGGCGTCTCCGCGAACCAGCGGAAGAAGGTCTCCACGTCGGCCGGATCGAGCCCCGTCCGTTCCACGACGCGCGCTGCATCGGCCCGCGCCGCCGCCAGCGTCTCGTCCAGCCCCTCGGTGTGTGCCTCGACGTAGTCCCGGTCCGTGCGGCCGGCTGCGTCGAGATGGGCCAGCAGCGCGGAAAAGAGTGCTACATCCGATCCCGGCCGCAGCGGCAGGTGCAGGTCCGCACCCTCACACGTCGCGGTGCGCCGCGGGTCCACCACGACCACGCGCATGGAGGGCCGCAGCGCCTTCGCGGCTGCCACGCGCTGGAACAGCACCGGATGGCACCAGGCGAGGTTGCTCCCCACCAGCACGACGAGATCAGCGGCCTCCAGGTCCTCGTAGGTCCCGGGCACCACGTCCTCGCCGAAGGCGCGCCTGTGCGCCGCCACCGCGCTCGCCATGCAGAGCCGCGAGTTGCTGTCGATGTTCGAGGTCCCCAGGAATCCCTTCGCGAACTTGTTCGCCGCGTAGTAGTCCTCGGTCAGCAGCTGCCCGGACACGTAGAGCGCGACGCCGTCCCGCCCCAGCCGGTCCTGCGCGGAGCGGAACCCCTCCGCCACGGCATCCAGGGCCGCATCCCACGACGCTCGCTTCCCCCGAACCTCGGGATACAGCAGCCGCCCGGGCAGGTTCAGCGTCTCGCCCAGGGCCGTGCCCTTGCTGCACAGGCGCCCGCGATTGGCCGGATGCTCCGGATCACCCGCCACGCGTCCGTCCGGGGCCGCGAGCACCCCGCATCCGACGCCGCAATAAGGGCAGGTCGTCCGTGTCAGAGCGGGGGAGGGCGGCAGCGCGTCCACGGCCTAGTACACGTCGCGCTGGTAGCGGTTCTGCTTCGCCAGGGCGACGATCCAGTCCCGCGCCGCGTCCGCATCCATGCGCCCCTCCGACATGGCGATGCCCCGCAGCGCCGTGTCCACGTCCTTCGCCATGCGGGACGCATCGCCGCAGATGTAGAATCGCGCGCCGTCCTGGAACCAGCGCCAGAGATCGGCCGCCTGCTCCTTCATCCGGTCCTGCACATAGACCTTCTTCGCGCCGGGATCGCGTGACCACGCGAGCGACAGCCGCTCCAGCGTCCCGTCCGCCAGCCATCCCTCGATCTCAGTCCGGAACAGGTAGTCGGTGGCGGATTTCTGGTCCCCGAAGAACAGCCAGGTCCGCCCCTTGATCCCCTGTGCCGCACGGTGCTGCAGGAAGGCCCGGAAGGGCGCGACCCCCGTTCCCGGTCCGCACATGACGACCGGCGTGCGCGGGTCCTCGGGCAATCGGAAATGACTTTCCTGCATGTAGGCGGGCAGCAGGGCCGAGACGGGCAGGGCACGCTCCCGGTCGCCGGGGAGCGCGTGCCCGCCGTCTTCCGCGAGGATCAGCGCCCCGCTCTGCGGCAGCGCCCGGAAGCCGAGATGCGAGGACGCCACGCCCTGCCGCACCCGCCCGCGCCGCTCCGCCTTCACCACGGACACGCAGAGTTCCACCCGCCCCGGCACGGCCAGCGGCGAGGACGCGATGGAGTAGAGCCGCGGCTTCAGCCCCGGCAGCGACGCCGCCAGATCGGTCAGCGAAGGCCGCGCCGAGGAGAAGGCCTCCAGCAGGTCCAGCAGGTCGGCATCCTGTGGCTCGGCGTCGTCATCCCCGTCCACCAGCTTGCGCAGCATGGCGGCCTCCTTCGGGTCGCGCGCCGCGCCGGCCAGCAGGTCCATGGTTCGGTCCAGCGGACGCGCGATCGCGAGATGCGACAGGAACGCCTCCCGCACCGGCCGCGACACGCCGTCGGGGCAGGTCACCATCTCCTCCCCGCTCGCGCCGAGCACCTGGAGGCAGCGCTCCACCAGGGCCGGATCATTCGGCGCCAGCAGCCCGAGGCTGTCTCCGGGCTCGTAGCGCAGCCCGCTCCCCTCTAGGTCGAGCACGAGGTTCCGCACATCCTTCGCCGATCCCTCGCCCGAAAGGCTGTGCGCGGCCAGCACCCTGATCGGCACCATCGACGGCCCGGTCGGCCGCAACGCCGGCGCGGGCGCGGGCGCCGGCGCCTCCGAGACGAGGGCCTTCAGCGCCTTCTGGGTCGCTTTCCCACCCGGCACGCAGAGGGCGAGCGACCCCTCCGCGCCCGACGCGATCGCCTCCGCATAGGTCTTGCAGACATAGCCGCACTGCCCGCAGTCGAGCTGCGCCATCGCCGCCATGTAGCGGCGCGCCGGCGGCTTGCCGTCCGCGAGCTTCAGCCGCTCATCCAGGCCCAGCGCCGGATCGTGCCAGGGGAAATCCTCCTCCGGCTCCGCGGCAGGAGCGGCCGTCGCGCCGCCCGCCGCAGCCCCGCCATAAAGTCCCGCCAGGAACCCGTTCAGCCAGGCGCGCTGCTCCGGCGAGAAGGGCGCGCTCTCCGGGATCAGCGGCGTCGGGGCAGGCTGCGGAAAGGCGCCCTGGATCGGCGAGATGGCGTTCATGCGTCGGAGTCCGCGGTGGCCCGCTCCGCCATGGCGGCGAGCGCGGCCTCGTCGTGGCGGGCGGTGAAGTCCTGGAAGGACGCGTCCGGCGCCTCCGCCTGCCAGGCCCGCAGGAGGTTCAGCACCAGCGGCGCCAGCTCGTCATGCGCCACCTTCGGACGGATCAGCCGGCCGATCCTCTGCTCCACCCCCGCGCCGCCGCCGACATGGAGGTCGTAACCCTCCACCTCCTCCTCACCGCGCTCCACCTTGGCGCCGATCAGGCCGATGTCGCCGATATAGTGCTGGGCGCACGAGTTGTGGCACCCGGTCAGGTGGATGTTGATGGGACGCGTCACCGCGATGCGCGCCTCCAGGTAATCCGCCAGCGCGGTGGCGTGCTGCTTCGTGTGGGCCGCCGCGAACTTGCAGCCGGCCGCGCCCGTACAGGCCACCAGCCCGCCGCGCAGATGGCTGGCGGTGGTGCCGAGGCCGATCGCCTCGATCTCTCCGCAGGCCTCCGCCATCCGCTCCCGCGGAATGTCGGAGATCAGCAGGTTCTGCCACACCGTCAGCCGCAGCGTGCCGCTACCATAGAGGTCCGCGATCCGCGCCAGCCCACGCAGCTGATCCGCCGTGATCCGCCCCACCGGGAGCACCACGCCCACATACTGCAACCCGTCCTGCCGCTGGTCGTGCACGCCCAGATGCCCGTGCTTGTGCGGAGGTGGTGCCGCCTCGAACACATCGGCCTCGCGCAATGGTCGGCCGAGCTGCGCCTCCACCGCCTCGAGGAAGCGCGGCAGCCCCCATGCATCGAGCAGATACTTCAGCCGTGCCTTGCGCCGGTCGGTCCGGTCGCCATGCGCCAGGAACACGCGGAGGATCGCATCGCAAACCTTCACCACATCATGGGGCGCCACGACACGTCCCGTGCCGCGCGCGAAGTCCCGGTGTCCCGTGATCCCGCCCAGCCCCAGGCGGAACAGCACCTCCCCGCCGACGCGAACCGCCGTGAAGGCGATGTCGTTCGTGTCCTCGACCACCGCCACGCGCCCGCCGCCATCCAGCGAGATGTTGAACTTCCGCGGTAGCCCGAACAGATCGCGCGTGTTCAGGATGTGGTGGTGCAGCTTTCGCACGATGCCGCGCGTGTCGATCAGCTCCTGGGCATCAATGCCCGCGGTCGGGGAGGCCGTGATGTTGCGGATATTGTCCGCGCCCGTTCCTTTCGGGATGATGCCGAGGTCCGCGAGCCGCTCGATCAGCTCCACGCCCCTTTCGGCCGGGATCTCCCGGATCTGGAGGTTGTTGCGCGTGGTGGCGTCCACATAGCCGCCGCCACACTCCGCCGCGATCGCGGCAACGCCCCGCGCCTGATGAGAGGAGAGGATGCCGCCCGGAATCCGCAGCCGGCACATGAAGGAATCCTGCGTCGGACCGACATAGAACAGCCCGTGCCAGCGTGTCGCGAGGTTCTCCAGACCGTGCGGAAACCGCTTCGCCTGCGCGCGCGATTCCACCTCGTCCCAACGATCCAGCGGGTGCTTCTCCCGCTTCATCTTCTCCTCGGCGGTCAGCTTCCCGCCGGCAGACACCGTCGCGTCCTGTGCCGCACGCATCGCATCTGGCGGCGCCCCGCCCTCCGAGGCTCCGCTCGGTGAGAGGGTTCCGCGGCGCGCCTCGACGCCCGCCATAAACCCCTTCAGGTATTCCTGCTGCTCCTGGGAGAAGTGGACGCCGTCCATCACGCAGCCTCGCAGTAGGATTCACCCAAGGTCGCCTCGGCCCGGCAGGCGACGGGAACGGACTCGCTGATCAGTCGCTGAAAGAAGCCGGCCTCCGCCGTGTCGCCGTAGAGCACCGCCCCCACCAGTCGGTCGCCACGCCACCAGAGCCGGCGATAGCTCTCGCCGCCGCGCAGCGTCACCGCCTCCGCGTCCGCCGGCGCCACCTCGCCCGCCGACCAGACCTTCGTGCCGGAAACCTTCAGCGCCGCCGCGTCCGTGCGCGGCGTCCAGCACGCGGCATCCCCCGCCAGCGTCGCCGCCGCCACCTCCGCCTGCTCCAGCGCCGGGGCGACGAGCCCGATCAGCCGCCCCTCCACCTCCGCGCACTCCCCCACGGCCAGGATGCGCGGATCGCTCGTCCGCATCGCGGCATCCGCGACGATGCCGCGGTTCACCTCCAATCCGGCCGCCCGCGCCAGATCGACGTTCGGCCGCACGCCCACGGCCATCACTACCAGCCCCGCGGGGATTCGCGTGCCGTCCGCCAGCCGCACCGCCTCGACCCGCTCGCGTCCCTCGATCGCCGCGGTCGCGGCGGGCATGTGCAGCGTCAGCCCCCTCCCGCGCAGACGCTGTGCCAGCAGGGCGCCTGCATCGCTGTCGAGCTGCCGCTCCATCGGCCAGCCAACGGCGTGCAGCACCGTGACCTTCATGCCACGGGCGGAGAGACCCGCCGCCGCTTCCAGCCCCAGCAGCCCGCCGCCGATCACCACCGCCGCGCCACCATCCCGCGCTGCCTGGAGCATCGCCCGGCTCTCCGCCAGGTCGCGCCAGGGCACGACGCCCGGCAGATCGGCGCCCGGCAACGGCAGCCGGACGGCGCGCGACCCCGTCGCGAGCACGAGGCGGTCGTAGCGGATCCGCTCCCCCCGCGCGCTGACGACACAGCGCTCTTCCCGGTCGATCGAAGCGACCCCGGTGCCCGGCCGATACAGCACCCCCGCGGCCGAGAGATCGGCCAGGGAATGCGTCACCAGATCCGCCTGCTCCACCTCCCCGACGAGGTAGCGGGACAGTGCCACACGGTCATATGGCAGGGCGGGCTCGGCCCCGAGCAGCGTCACCGCCGCCCCAGGCAGCCGCGCCGCGGTCCGCAGGGCGCAGCGCGTCCCCGCCGGTCCGGCCCCGACCACCAGGATGGTCACGCCACGACGAGCCCCGGCGCGGTGTGGCGGTGGTGCAGGAACTCCAGCACCGCCGCGCGCGCGGCGATGAAACGCGGATCGGCCGCCAGCGCCAGCCGGTCCCGCGGCCTCGGCAGGTCCATATCCAGGATCTCGCCCACCTGGGCGTTCGGCCCGTTGGTCAGCATGACGATCCGGTCCGAAAGCAGGACCGCCTCATCCACGTCGTGCGTGATCATCATCACCGTGGTGCCGAGCCGCGCATGGATCTCCATCACCTGGTCCTGCAGGTGGGCGCGGGTCAGCGCGTCCAGCGCGCCGAAGGGCTCGTCCAGCAGCAGAACCTTCGGCTTCATCGCCAGCGCCCGCGCGATGCCGATGCGCTGCTTCATTCCGCCGGAGATCTCGTTCGGCCGCTTGTCCTTCGCGTGGGACATGCGGACGAGCTCGAGGTTCTCCATCGTCCAGGCGTGCCGCTCCGCCTTGGACAGGGACGCGGACAGGGTCTGGTCCACCGCCAGGCGGATGTTCTCGTAGCAGGTGAGCCAGGGCAGCAGGGAATGGTTCTGGAAGACCACGGCGCGGTCCGGGCCGGGCTGGTTCACCTCCTTGCCTTCCAGCACCACGCCGCCGGCGCTGGCCTTCAGAAGCCCGGCAATGACGTTCAGCAGCGTGGACTTGCCGCAGCCGGAATGCCCGATCACCGCCACGTACTCGCCTCGGCGGATCTTCAGGTCCACGCCGTTCAGCACCGGCAGCGGGCTGCGCGGGAAGGCGATGGTCAGGTGTGAGATGTCGAGGAAGGGCGCGTTGCTCATTTCGGTCTCCGCCTCAGGTCGCCGAAGTGCCGCGGGTCACGATGTGGCCGGCCACCACCACGCTGCGGTCCAGCGCGAAGCCCGTCAGGCCCACGTACACGAGCGCCACGATGATGTCGGACAGGTTGGAGGAGTTCCACGCGTCCCAGATGAAGAAGCCGATGCCGACGCCACCGATCAGCATCTCCGCCGCCACGATGGCGAGCCAGGACAGGCCGACGCCGATGCGCAGCCCGGTGAAGATGTAGGGCGCGGCCGCCGGCAGCACGATGCGCCACCAGTACATCGGCCCGCGCAGGCGGATGACAGCGGCGACGTTGCGGTAGTCCTGCGGCACGTTCCGCACGCCGACCGCGGTGTTGATGATGATCGGCCAGATCGCGGTGATGAAGATCACGAAGATCGCGGAGGGCTGCGCCTCCCGGAACGCCGCCAGGGAAAGCGGCAGCCAGGCCAGCGGCGGCACGGTCCGCAGCACCTGGAAGATCGGGTCCAGCCCCCGCATCGCGAAGGTGGAGGTGCCGACGAGCAGCCCCAGCCCGATCCCCGCGATGGCCGAGAGCGTGAAGCCCAGCAACACGCGCTGCAGGCTGGCCAGCATGTGCCAGAACAGCCCCTTGTCCAGTCCGCCGCGGTCGTAGAACGGGTTGGTGATCAGCTCCTGTGAATCGGCCCACACCTTGCTCGGCGGCGGCAGGGTGGCGCCGCTGCCGCTGGCCGCGTACTCCCAGATCGCCAGGAAGGCGAGGATCAGCACGAGCGGCGGCACGACCTTCGCGGCGATCGGCTGCCAGCGGCCTGTCGTGGGCAGCACCACCGGCGCGGGGCGGGAGATGGCGACCGGCGCGGGCGCCGGCTTGGTAGAGGCGACGTTCATCTCAGGCCCCGGCGAGCTTCTTGATGGTGAGGGAGGCGAGGTAGGCGGCGGGGTCCTCGGGGTCGAAGACCTTTCCATCGAAGAAGGTCTCCCGCCCGCGCGACGGGCCGGACGGCATCTCGGACGCGGGGACGCCCGCGCGCTCCGCCGCCGCCCGCCAGATCCCCTCACGATTCACCTGGGCGATCAGCGCCTTCGCGTCGGTGTTGGAGGGCAGTACGCCCCAGCGGATGTCCTCGGTCAGGAACCAGAGATCATGGCTGGGGAAGGGATAGCTTGCGTGGTCGCGCCAGAACTTCATCCGCAGCGGGAAGTTCTCGACCCGGCGGCCGTCGCCGTAGTCGATGTTGCCCTGCGACCGCGGCAGGATGTCCGGCACCGGCACGTTGAACCAGGCCCGGCGGCCGATGATGCTGCACATCTCCGGCTTGTTCGCGTCGGCGTCGCACCAGCGCTGCGCCTCGATCACCGCGGCGGTCAGCGCCTCGGTCGCGCGGGGGTGGCGCTCCACCCAGTCGGCGCGCATCCCCAGCGCCTTCTCCGGGTGATCGCGCCACAGCTCCCCGGTCACCAGCGCGGAGTAGCCGATCCGCTGGTTCACCAGCTGGTCGTTCCACGGCTCGCCGACGCAGAAGGCGTCCATGGTGTTGACCTTCATGTTCGCGACCATCTGCGGCGGCGGCACGACGATCGTCTGCACGTCGCCGTCCGGATCGATCCCGCCGGCCGCCAGCCAGTAGCGGATCCACAGGTCGTGGGTGCCTCCGCGGAAGGTCATGGCGAACTTGCTCTCGCGGTTCATCGCGCGCCGCAGCGGCGACGCGTCCAGCCGAGCGCCGAGCGGCTTGTGCTTCTCCGCGACCGAGATGGCCTGTCCGTTCGTGTTCAGCCGCGCGAGGAGAACCATCGGCACGGGCTGGTTGTTCTGCGTCACCCGCCCCGTATGGATGAGGTAAGGGAGGGGAGAGAGGATATGCGCGCCGTCGATGCCGCCCCGCTCGCCGCCGAGGACGATGTTGTCGCGCGTCGCGCCCCAGGAGGCCTGCTTGGATACCTCGACGTCGGGCAGCCCGTACTTCGCGAAGATCCCCTTCTCCTTCGCGATGATCAGCGGCGCGGCGTCCGTCAGCGCGATGTAGCCGAGCACCGCCTTGCGCACCTCCGGCGTTGTCGGGGACTGCGCGAAGGCTCCGCGGGGCGTCGCCGCGCGCGCCGCGGCGAAGAGGGCGGCCGTGGCCGCGATGGCCTGGCGACGATTCAAGGTCACGCAGCGATCTCCTCGGGAAGAATGACGGTCTCGGGCTCCGCCTCGCCCAGCAGGGCGGCGGCGGCGCGCCAGATCGAATCGGCGTAGGGCGCGAGCGCCTGGGAATCCGAAATGGCGGCGGGCACGTGTCCCCAGCGGCGCATCTGCCGCAGCCACCACGCTGCCGCCTCGGGGCGGGCGAGCGTCGCCTCGCGGAAGCGCAGCGGCGCGTCCAGGACGCGCGGAGCGGCCGGCGCGGGCACGCGTCCCGTGAAGGCCAGCCGCACCGTATCCAGCGCCATGTCGGGGAAGATGCGCGCGTGCATCAGCCGCGCGGCCTCCTCGCGGTTCGCGGGATCGTCCAGCCAGCGCGCCGCGGCGATGACCGCCGCGGTGCAGGCCACCGCGACCTCGGGCGGGATCCCTTCGCGGAACGCCAGCACCTTCTCCGGATGGTCGGGCCAGATGTCGCCACCCGTGAGGGCCACGCGCCCGACGCCGAGCGCGGCGGCGTGGCTCCCCCAGGGCTCGCCGGCGCAGAATCCGTCCACCGCCCCGGCGGCCAGCGCGCGCGCCGTCCGCGGCGGCGGCAGGACGGTCAGTTCCAGGTCGCGATCGGGGTCGAGCCCACCGGCCGCGAGCCAGTGCCGCAGCAGATAGTGGTGAGAGGAAAAGGGAAACACCGCGGCGATCCGTGCGCGCGGCCGACCATCCGCAGCCCGGCGCCGGATCGCGGCCGCGAAGGCGGCGGCATCGGGCGGCGTGCCGGCGGGATCGAGCCCGGTCTCCTCGGCCAGGGGCAGGGACAGCGTGACGGCGTTCCCGTTGCGCCCGATGCCCGCTCCGACCGAGAGCTGCGCCCGCACTCCGCCGAGCCCGCACGCCAGCGCGATCGGCATGGGCGCCAGCAGATGCGCCCCGTCCAGCGCCCCGTGCGCGATCCGGTCCCGCACCGCGGCCCACGCCGATTCCTCGGACAGCACCACCCGCAGCCCGTGGCGCGCGAAGAGCCCGAGCTCCTCCGCGACGACGAGCGGCGCGGCATCCGACAGGGGCACGTAGCCGATGCGCAGGACAGTGGCGGACAAGCGCGCGCTCCGACATCCCCCGAGGGGGTGGGAGACGGGCCGCCATTGGACCGCCGGGACAGGGCCCAGACGGGAACTGGTGACGCACGCCGTTGTGCGTCGGTCCTGGGCTACGCCGTTTCACCACACCGCGGCAGAGGGCAGCAATGCCGAAATTGCACCAAAACCGTTCATAGCGTCGGAATAAAACCCTCAGATGTCGAGAGAATAGGCCAAATGCCTATTTGTTATTCATAATCTCCCGCGCGACATCGACGATCCGCTGCCCACGATCCATCGCCGACCGCCTCAGCCGCCTGTAAGCGGCGTCCTCTGTCAGCCGCCGCGTCTCCATCAGATGCGCCTTGGCCCGTTCGATCACCGAGCGCGCCTCCAGCGTCGCCCGCGTGGCCTCCAATTCCTGTCGCAGCGCGTGATGGGCGCGGAACCGGCGGATTGCCACCTCTACCACCGGCCGCACCCGGGCGGGCGCCAGCCCCTCGACGACATAGGCCGCCACGCCTGCTTCCAGCGCCGCCTCGATCTGGTCCGGCTCGCCCCGCGACGCGAAGAGCACCACCGGCCGCGGCTCGTTCCGGTTCAGCGCCCGCATGCTCTCGAGCTGATCCCGGGACGGGTCGTCCAGGTCGCAGACGATCACCTCGGCCTGCGTCTCCCGCACTTGCCGCGTCAGGTCGTCCGTGTCGGGAGAGAGGGCGACCACCTCGTAGCCGGCCGCGACCAACCCGGCCGAGACCAGGGCCGCGCGCTCCGAATCCGCATCCACCAGCAGCACGCGCAGGGCAGCGCCTCCCCCATCTCGAGGACCCGGCACTTCCTTGCAAGCATTGTGCAGCGCAGCGTAACCTGGGGCAGCGCCGGAGGAAGTGGACGGCCATGGCCGTCCCAACGGCCGTCGCGAGACCGACGCTGTCGGGACGGCTGACCGCCGTCGCTCAAACCCCGGCCGGCATCGCCTCCCGCGACAGCGCGTCGAGGTGCTGCCGGATATGCGCGGCCTCCGCCGCCGTGTTCGCCAGGGAGATGGCGCGGTCGAAGGCGACCCGCGCCTCCTCGCCCCGGCCGAGCCCCCGCAGCAGCGCGCCGCGCAGTCCGTGAAAGTGGAAATACCCGTCCAGCCGCGAGCCCAGCGGCTCCACCATCTCCAGCGCCGCCGCCGGCCCGTGCAGCTTCGAGACCGCCACCGCCCGGTTGAGCGTCACGACCGGTGACGGCTCCATCCGCTCCAGCGTTGCGTAGAGCCGCTCGATCCCTGCCCAGTCGGTGTCTGCCGCCGAGGCCGCCCGCGCGTGCAGGGCCGCGATCGCGCCCTGCACCTGATACGGCCCGGGCCGGCGATGCCGCATCGCCTTCTCCATCAGCGCCAGCCCTTCCGCGATCATCTTCGGGTCCCACAGGGACCGATCCTGCGCCTCCAGCAGCACAACTTCGCCCGCCTCGTCGAAGCGCGCCGGCGCCCGCGCGTGCTGCAGCAGAAGCAGCGCGGTCAGCCCCATCATCTCCGGCTCTCCCGGAAACAGCCGCAGCAGCAGGCGCGCCAGCCGGATCGCCTCGTCGCACAGCGCCGCCCGCGCCGTCCCTGGCCCCTCGCGGGACGAATACCCCTCGTTGAAGACGAGGTAGATCATCGCCGCGACCGCCCCCAGCCGCTCTGCCCGCTCGACGGCCCCCGGCGCCTCGAACGGCACGTTGGCCGCCGCGATCCGCGCCTTCGCCCGCGTGATCCGCTGCTCCATCGCCGCCTCGCCGACCAGGAAGGCCCGCGCGATCCGCGCAACGCTCAGCCCCGAGACGACCCGTAGCGCCAGCGCGATCTGCCCGGTGGCCGGCAGCTCCGGGTGGCAGCAGATGAACAGCAGCCGCAGCACGTCGTCCCGGTACCGCTCCCCGTCCAGCCGCTCCGCCGCCGCGCCCTCGGCATCCTCCAGGTCGGAGATGCGCTCCTCCTCCGGCAACGGCGCCTCCCGCCGCTTCCGGCGCGTGGCGTCCAGCGCCGCGTTCCGCCCCACCAGGATCAGCCAGGCCGCCGGATCGCGCGGCGGCCCGTTCACCGGCCAGTTCCGCAGCGCCCGCAGGCAGGCCTCCTGGTACGCCTCCTCCGCCATGTCCAGGTCGCGGAAGTAGCGCAGCAGGGCCCCCACCGCCTGCGGCCGCGCGGAGGTCAGCGCCGCATCTACCCAGGCGAGTTCGGTCATGACGACAGTCCTCCCGGCCGGAACACCGACAGCGGCCGCAGCTCGAAGGCGCCTGCGGAGGACGAGGCCCGCGCCAGCTCCTTCGCCACCTCCACCGCATCGTCGAGGGACGCGCAGTCCACGACGTAGAAGCCCAGCAACTGCTCCTTCGTCTCGGCAAAAGGCCCGTCGAGGACCATCGCCTCCCGCCCCTTGCGGACGGTCGTCGCGGCGGTGGTGGGCAGCAGCCGCGCGACCGGCCCTAGCCGCCCCTCCGCGGCGAGCTTGCGCTGCACCACGTCCAGCTTCGCCATCACCGCGGCGTCCTGCTCCGTCGTCCAGGCGCCGACCACGTCCTCGGAATCGTAGCAGAGAATGGCGTAGAGCATCCCGACCGTCCTTCGTCCCCCACAGGACGGAGAAGGATGCCGCACTCCGACAGCGCCGCGAAGAAATCCGCCGGAATCACGCTTCTTCGATCGCGACCGTTCCGAATGGACCTCGAAACGGCCGGGCGACTAGCCTTTCCCGAGCCGCCGACGAGGAACCGCGATGCCGGATGTGCTGCCCTCCGCGCCGGGACGCCAGCCGTGAGCGCCACGGTCTCGCCCCCGAAGGCCAGGCGCGGCGCGCTCGCCTGGATCATCCCGCTGGTCGGCCTCCTCATCGCGCTCGGCCTCGGCTACGGCGCGCTCGACATCGTGCTGGACCACCGCAGCATGGCCCGCAACGCCATCCCGACGGAGGGCCGCATGACCGGCGGCTACCGCCAGGTCACCTCCGGCCGAAGCCGAAGCACGAGCTACTACCCCACCTTCAGCTACTGGACCGCCGACCGCCGCGTCGTCCTCGGCACCGTCTCCGACGAGATGGACCAGTCCGATATCCGCGCCGGCCGTACCCTGCCCCTGCGCTACGACCCGCAGGACCCGACGAAGGTCCGCCTCGCCTCGGCGCTGGAGGGCGGGCCGGGCGTACTCCCCTGGATCCTCGGAGGCCTCGCGATCCTGATGGCCGCGATCTCGGTCATACCGCTCGTCACGGGACGCCGGGTGAAGGTGTGAGAAGCAAGGCCGGGGGGAAGTATCCCCGGGGCCCCCTCTGTCTTTTCGAGGCTGCCGCGGGACCGTCCTGGTCGGCACCGCGGGGGCCACCCAGGCCAGTGGGTCCGCGAGGTGCGGCCCGCGCCGGCCCCGGGCCTCGCCTGGCTAGCTCGCACTCTGCGGCTGGATCCCCGCCTTCCGCGCGGCGTCGCCCCACTTCTCCATCTCCGCCTGCGCGAAGCGCCGGGTCTCTTCCGGCGTGGACCGCACGACCTCGGCGCCCAGCGTCGCGTGGCGCGCGGCCACGTCGGGCCGCATCACCGCCGCCCCGCAATCGGCCGAGAGCTTCGCCAGCAGCGCCTCGGGAAGATTCGCCGGCCCGATCACCATGCCCCAGGTGGACGCCTCGAAGCCCGGCATGAAGGCCTCCCCCAGCGTCGGCACGTCGGGCAGCTGCGGCGCCCGCGCCGCGCCCGTCGTGGCCAGCGCCTTGAAGGCGCCGGACTGGATGTGGGGCAGGGCGGCCGGCACCGTGTCGAACATGATGTTCACCCGATTGCCCATCAGGTCCGGATGCGCCTGCGTGGAGCCGCGATAGGGCACGTAGGTCATCTCGATCCCCGCTCGTTGCGCGAAGAGCAGCGGCGCCAGCCGCACCACGCCGGACGTTCCCGCGAAGGTCACATGCCCCGCCGGGTTCGCCCTGGCGTATGTCACCAGCTCCGCCGGGGTGGAGGGCCCGAAGCCCCGTCCGGCACACAGCACCAGCGGCGTCTTCGTCGTCAGCGTGACGAAGGAGAAGTCCCGCATCGTGTCATAGGGCAGCCTGTAGAAGGCCGCATTGACCGGATGCCCGACCGAGACCAGCGCCAGCGTGTGCCCGTCCGGCGCCGCCTTCGCGACCACGTCGGTGCCAATGATCCCGTCCGCCCCCGCCCGGTTCTCCACCGGCACCGCCTGGCCCCACTGCGCGGCCAGCGGCTCCGCGATCAGCCGCGCGGTGATGTCGGACACACCGCCGGGTGTGTAGGGCACGATCATCCGGACCGGCCGGGTCGGAAAGCCGCCCTGGCCGAGCGAGGGGCGGGCCAGCAGCAGGGCGGGCGCGGCCAGGGCCGCGCGGCGGGACAGGGTCATGGTTCGCTTCTCCCATCGCCCGTGCCGGGCGTTGGGCCGAAGGCTGCCCCCGGAGCGCGGCGCCGTGCAACCCTGGCGCGCAGCCGGGCTCAGCGGCGGAGGGTGGCCTCCGCGACCCGCGCGGCGCGCGGCAGGGCCGGCACGGCGGCGATCGCCCGCCGTGCGATCTCCTCGCCGAGCCGCAGCCCTTCCTCATTGGCGGTGCGGAAATGGACCCCCGCCCAGAGCCGGCTCGACGCGCACTCCACCGCCACCTGCGAGAGATGGTTGAAGGTCCGGACCGGGTCCCCCGGCACGTCCACGCCGGGATAGGCGACCGGCCCGAGGTCGCGGCCGAAGACAGCCCGGAGCGCGTGCGCGCCCGCCGAGCAGTCCGTCGCATGGCCCGACGGGTGGTCGGGATGCGGGGGCGTCTCGATCAGCGGCCGCCAGCCCGGCTCGGACGGCGCTCCGGGGGTACCGGTGTTCAGCGCGGTGACCGGCCGCCAGAACCCGTAACGCCGCTTCGCATCCCAGGCGATGATGGCGGAATCCGCGAGCGACACCGAGAGGACCGCCATCGCCCGGGCCTCCTCCCACACGCCGCCGGGCAGCGGGTGCTCCGCCAGTAGCCGAACGGCGAGATGCGCGAAGCCGCGCTGGGAGGACTGCTCCGCCCAGAAGAAGGCGGCGGCGGTCTGCGCCGGCGTCCGCAGGGTGGAGCGGAGCGCGCCGATCATCCGCACCTCCTCCAGGTCGGCGAGGTAGCGCGGGCTGTCGAGCTGGTTCGGCGGCCGGCCGGCCAGTTCCGCTGGGTTGACCGGCAGGAAGGGCCGGTACGGGTTGAGGGTGGAGTTCAGCTGCGCCTCCGGTGTCGGGCGCCACTGCCCCACCCCGAAAGCCGTCGGGAAGAGCGGCGGGATCCCGGACGGGTTCGGATAGGCCGCGAGCGTCGCCCGTGCGACGGCAGTGCCGAGACGGGTGGCCGCCCGCACCGGCGCGCCGGGCCGGTCGGCGGCGACCGCGTCCCGGAACAGCCGGTCGGCCTCCGACACCGCCGCCTCGGGGTGGCGCGTCAGGAGCACGTGGTAGGCCGCCGCCGCCATGGCGACGAGCGGGGCGGCCCCGTTCGGCGGCGGCTCGCCCCGACCGGCCGGGCGCCACCGGGCGTAGCGCGGCTCGGCGGCGTTCAGCGCATCGTGCATCGCGATGTGCATGATCGCCCGGGTCCGCCAGTTCGAGGCGCCGCCGCCGAGCCGGTCGGCCGCGAGGGTCCAGGCCGTCACAAGTCCCCCGGGCGGCGGGGCCGTGTCCAGCCGCCCCCGGTCCCCCGGCGCCATCTGGGTCTGCGCCATGGTGGGCCACGCGACGAGCACCGCGATGGCCGCGAGAAGACCGCGGCGCGCCAGGCGGAACAACGTCATCGAAGCTTCCCCATCACTCCGGCCCATCCACTTGGCCGCGTCGCCGCCCGGATTCGGCGGCGTTGGATACGATCCCATCATGACGCATCCGGCCCGCCGGCCAAGCTGTCGATCGCTGCCGCCAGAGCGACGTCCCGCTCGCTGAGGCCACCCGCGTCATGGGTGGTCAGCACGATCTCCACCCGGTTCCACACATTGGACCACTCGGGATGATGGTCCGCCTTCTCAGCCAGGAGCGCGACGCGCGTCATGAAGCCGAAGGCCGCGTTGAAATCCGCGAACCGGAAGCGCCGCCGGATCGCGTCCCGGCCCTCCACGGGGGTCCAGCTCGGCAGAAGGGAGGAGAGTTCTGAACGGCGTGCGGGGGAGAGGGGTTCGACCATCGGCGTTTCCGCTTGACCTCGGCCCGCATTCTGGCGCCCTTCCCGCATGGCCGCCATGGACAAGGGGGGAACGCCCCCCACCGCCGAGGACATCGCCGAGCTGGCCGAGGCCGCCTTCGCCGCCATCCCCACGGAATTGCGCGAGGCCGTGCGCGGCGCCGCCATCCTCGTCGAGGAGAACCCGGACGACGAGACCCTGGCCGAGCTCGGCCTGGAGCATCCCTGGGAGCTGACAGGCCTGTATCGCGGCCGCCCCCTGACCGAGAAATCGGCCCTGGACGTCACGATGGCCCCCGACACGATCCTTCTCTACCGCGAGCCGATCCTGGTGGAATGGGTGGAGACCGGCGCGGACCTCTTCCGCCTCGTCCGCAACGTCCTGATCCACGAGATCGCCCATCATTTCGGCTTCTCCGAGGAGGGCATCGCCCGCCTGGAAGGGGAGGGGTAGCCACCCCGCCCGGCGGCGGCCCGCTCCCAAGGCCGGCCGCATCGTCCAACCCGCCGGCCCCGCCCGCGTTGCCGCATCCGAGGAGAACCGCCCCGGATGCCCCCTTCCCACCCGTCCCAGCGCTGGCCCGACACCCTCTGGATCGTCCGCCACGGCGAGAGCGCCGGCAATGTCGCGCGCGACGCCGCGCAGCGGGCCAAGGCAGCCCGGATCGCCCTGGACGGCCGCGACGTGGACGTTCCGCTCAGCGAGCTTGGGAAAGAGCAGTCCTGCGCTCTTGGCCGCTGGTTCGCCGACATGCCGGCGGAGGACCGCCCGGAGGTCGTCCTCTGCTCCCCCTACCGCCGCGCGCAGCAGACCGCGCACCACATCCACGAGTGCGGCGGCCTGCCCGTCGCGCCGGAGGATTTCATCGTGGACGAGCGCCTGCGGGAGAAGGAGTTCGGCATCATCGACGGCCTGACCACCCTCGGCATCCGCGAGATCATGCCGGACCAGGCCGAGTTCCGCCGCATCCTCGGCAAGTTCTACCACCGGCCGCCGGGCGGCGAGTCCTGGTGCGACGTGATCTTGCGCCTGCGCTCCGCGCTCGACACCATCTCCCTGCACCATGGCGGCCGGCGCGTGCTGATCGTCGGCCACCAGGTCGTCGTCCTCTGCCTCCGCTACCTCCTGGAGAACCTGACCGAGGAGAAGATCCTCGCCATCGACCGGGAGGGCGACGTCGCGAACTGCTCGGTCACGGAGTACCGCTACGACCCCGGCCCGTCCCAGACCGGCGCGCTGAGGCTGCATCGCTACAACTTCGTCGCCCCGCTCACACGGGAGGGCACGCCCGTCACCGCGGAGCCGGACAAGAAGGCCGTCGGCGCGTGACCGACCCCCTGCAGGTCGGCGCCGTCGCCATCGACCCGGACTGGCTCCGCACCCACCCGCTGCCCCAGCCCGACGAGGGCGGAGACAAGGACGGCCGCGGCAGCGTCCTCGTCATCGGCGGCTGCGCCGAGGTCCCCGGCGCCGTCCGGCTGGCCGGGGAAGCCGCCCTGCGCGCCGGCGCCGGCCGCCTGCGCCTCGCGACCGCCCGCTCCGTCGCTCCACACCTGGCGCTGGCCGTGCCGGAGTCCCTGGTGATCGCGCTGGATGAGACGGAGACCGGCTGCATCGCCGCGACCGCCCCGGCCGCCCTGCGCGAGAAGCTGGCGCACTGCGACACGCTCCTCCTCGGTCCCGGCCTCATGGCGGAGGAGGAGGCCGCCCTCACCGCCGAGGTGCTGACCGATGTTCAGGAGGGCTGCGCCGTCGTCCTCGACGCGGCCGCGCTGTCGGGCCTCGCCGCCCAGCCCGAACTTGTCCGCCGCCACCGGGGGCGTGCCGTCATCACCCCCCATGCCGGGGAGATGGCACGCCTTCTTGATCTCCCGCGGGACGAGGTCGAGGCTGACCCGCTTGCCGCCGCGCACCGCGCGGCCGAGCACCTGGCCTGCGTCGTCGTGATGAAGGGGTCGCGCACCCATGTCGTCGCGCCCGGCGGCATCGTGCTCGTCTCCGACCACGGCCATGTCGGCCTGGCCACGTCGGGGTCCGGCGACACCCTCGCCGGCATGATCGCGGGACTGCTCGCGCGCGGCACCGCGCCGCTCACCGCCGCGGCTTGGGGCGTGTGGGTCCACGCGGAGGCCGGACACCGCCTCGCCCGTCGCCTCGGGCCGCTCGGCTTCCTCGCGCGCGAATTGCCGGGAGAGGTCCCGGCCATCCTCGCGGACCTCGCTCCCGCCTGACTCCTTCAGCCCAACGGACCTGCCATGGCCGAGCGCCGGATCATCCCGCTCGACGAGATCCCGCTGAAGGAGAACGGCGATCGCGGCCACTTCCAGGCACAATTCGGCACCGCCGGCGGCCTGCCGGGCCTGACCGGAAGGGGGCTGCACGCTGACGATCCTCGCGCCAGCCAAGTGCGCCTTCCCGATTTACCGCCACACGTGACGGACGGGATGTTCGACATCCTCTCGGGAGAGGGCTCCTACCGCCTGGACGACGACACCCTCCCCATCCGCGCCGGAGACCTGATCGCGGCGCCGGCGGGCCGGGAGGCGCACCAGATCGTCAACGCCTCGGCCAGCGAACTCCGCTTCCTGGCCTTCTCCACGATCGGCGCGGTGGACGTGATCGACGATCTCGACATCGGCGAGGTCGCCTTCGCCGCGGGGGTGTGGAACACCGACCGATCCACCGCCACCATCCAGGCCCTCGGCCGCGTCATCCCCGCAGACGGTTTCGAGGGCGAAGCCCTGAAGCCTTCGCGCCTCAGGCCAGCGCCCGCGCCACCACTTCCCGCAGCGCCGGCAGCACCTCCGCCTCGAACCACGGATGCCGCTTCGCCCAGACGAGCGTCCGCCAGGACGGGTGCGGCAAGGGAAAATGCGTGGGCAGGAAGCGCGTGAAATCCCGCACGCTCTCCACCAGCCCCGCCCGCTTCCCCAGCACGAATCGCACCGCGTAGGACCCGACCAGCAGCCGCACGCGCAGGTCGGTGAACAGCGGCAGGATGCGCGGGTGCCAGAGCGGCGCGCAGTCCGGGCAGGGCGGCGCATCCCCGCCGCGCAGCAGCCGCCCCGGGTAGCACATGCCCATCGGCAGGATGGCGACCTTCGACGTGTCGTAGAAAGCCGTCTTGTCCAGCCCCAGCCAGTCCCGCAGCCGTTCCCCCGACGCGTCCTCGAACGGAATGCCGGAGAGATGAGCTTTTGTCCCCGGCGCCTGGCTGGTGATGAGCACGCGCGCCCCTGCACCAAGCTGGCAGATCGGCCGCGGCCCCAGCGGCAGCCGCTCCGCGCAGAGCGTACAGGCCCTCGCCAGTGCCGCCGCCGTCTCCATGTCCGCCTGGGGCGGAAACCCCGGATCGCGCGCGATCACCATGGCCGGGGGCCGCGGTGTCACGGCCACTTCGCCAGCATCGCCTCCACCCATTCCGGCACCAGCCTCGTCGCCGGCCCGTGCCGCGCCTCGTCGAAGAGGTGCGACCCCTCCGAGGGCTCCAGGTTCAGTTCCAGCGTATCGGCGCGCCCGCGCACCTCCGCCACGAACCCCGCCGCCGGATACACCGCGCCCGAGGTCCCGATGGACACGAACAGGTCGCAGGCCGCCAGCGCCGCCGCGATCCGCTCCATCTCCAGCGGCATCTCTCCGAACCAGACAACATGCGGCCGCATGCCGCCGGCGCGCCCGCAGGCCGGGCAACGCGTCTCCGCCGTCAGGTCGCCCCCGCCGGGGCTGACAACCTGGCAGTAGATGCAGCGGTCCCGCGCCAGCTCCCCGTGCATGTGCACCAGCCGGCGGGACCCCGCGCGGTGATGCAGGTCGTCCACGTTCTGCGTCACCAACAGGAAGTCGCCGGCCCAGCGCGCATCCAGCTCCGCCAGGGCCGCATGCGCCGCGTTCGGCTGCACCGCCGGATCCCGCAGCCCCGCGCGCCGCGCGTTGTAGAAGCTCCGAACCCGCGCCGGATCGCGCCGGAACGCCTCCGGCGTCGCGACGTCCTCGATCCGGTGCTTCGCCCAGATCCCGTCCGCGTCGCGGAAGGTGTGCAGCCCGGACTCCCGGGAAATCCCCGCGCCGGTCAGGACCACGATGTTCGGAGGAGCCATGGGGCAGGGAGGTCGCCCTCCCGCCCCATGCCCGTCAAGGGCGCGCCGCGCGCCTCAGTGGTTGTGCCCGCCTGCGGCCGTGCCGGCCGGCGGCTGCGCCTGCACCGCCAGCTCCACCTGCACGCTCCCCGCGCGCTCGAAGGTCAGGGTCACCGGCACGCGGTCTCCGACGCGCAGCGGGTTCGCCAGGCCGATGAGCATGATGTGGTACCCGCCCGGCCCGAGCGTGACGGTCTCTCCCGGCGGGATGACGATCTCCGACACCGGGCGCATGCGCATCACCCCGTTGTCGTTGACGCCGAGATGCAGCTCGGTCGTCCGCGCCGCGGCCGATGTGGCAGAGAGCAGCCGGTCCGGCTGCGTGCCGTTGTTCTTCAGCGGCATGAAGCCCGCCCCGGTGCCGCCCTGCAGGGCGGGCCGGGACCAGGGATGGCCGATGCTGATGTCGCCGGCCGTGTAGCTGTGGCCCAGGGCGGTCGCCGGCAGCGCCAGCGCGAGCAGGGCAAGGCGCGCGGCCCCGCGTCGGGTGATGGTCATGATGCGTGATCTCTCGTCTGAAGGTCGGGATCGGCCAGCCGGCCGTTCGGCTCAGACGAGGAAGGGAGGACCGCGCGGGGCATAGGGCGGCGCGCGGGCCGGCGGCAGCCAGACCGCCGCACCCCGGACGGAGGGCGGCTCCACCGAGCCGATCCAGGCCGGCGCGGACACCTGCGGCGGCCCCGGCAACACCGGCGGCGCCAGCAGGGGGCAGGCGAAGCAGGCATCGCCCGCATGCTCCGCGCCCGCCGGCTCTCCCGGCAGCGGCGCGTGCCGCAAGCCCTCCGGCGTGCAGATCACCGCGCCGCCCGGCGACGCCGCCATCGAGAGACAATGCGCCGCCGCCATCGCGGACTGCATCGCCAGCAGCAGCGCGACCAGGAAGGACAGCACGGGCCGGGTGGCGCGCATCGGCCGCCCCCGTATCACGACGGCCGGTGCGACGACAGGCCCTCAGGCCAGCTCGTACTCCACCTCCGGCACGTAGACCGGGTTCTCCTTTCCCAGCCGCGAGGAGAAGAGGGTGAAGTGCTCCATCGCGACGGCCGGGGCGCGGAACAGGTTGTGGGCCTGCACCCATTCCACGAGCTTCCCCGCCGGTGCCTTGTCCGTGCGCGCCAGCGTGACATGGGGCGCGAAGCGGCGCCGCTCGGGATCGAGGCCCATCCGCTGCAGCGCGGTCTCGACCTTCGATTGCAGATGGGTCAGCCCGTCGGACCGCTCCACCCCCACCCACAGGGCGCCGATCTTGCCGCCCTTCTCGAAGGTGCCGACGCCGCGCAGGCACAGCTCGAAAGGCTTCGCGCGGATCGAGGACAGCGCCTCGTCCACCTCGTCCGCGCGCCAGCCCTCCACCTCCCCGATGAAGCGGAGCGTCAGGTGGTAGTTCTCCGGGGGCACCCAGCGGGCCCCCTGGATGCCGCCCGCCAGCATCGAGAGCTGCGTGCGCAGCTCCGGCGGAAGCGCGAGCGCGACGAAGAGCCGAACCATCGTCTTCCCGCAATCCTCAGGCGGGCCGAGCGGCGGACGCGCGGTCCAGCAGCGTCTCCACCGATGGCAGCATCCGCGCCACCAGCACCTCGACGCCGCGGGCGTTCGGGTGGATGCGGTCGGGCTGGTTCAGCGCCGGATCGCCCGCCACCCCGTCCAGCAGGAAGGGATAGGCCACGACCTCCGGCCGTGCGCCTGCCAGGTCTGAGAAGACCGCCGCGAACTCCCGCCCGTAATCCGGGCCGAGATTCGGCGGCGCCAGCATACCCGCCAGCAGGACCGGCAGGTTCCGCGACTTCAGCCGATCCAGGATGGCCTCCAGGTTCGCCCGCGTGTTCCGCGGCGGGATGGCGCGCAGCCCGTCATTGCCTCCCAGCGCCACGATCACCGCGTCCGGCCGCTCCGCCAGCGCCCAGTCCAGCCGGGCCCGCCCGCCGGCCGTGGTGTCGCCCGACACGCCGGCATCGATGACCGTGACCTGGCGGCCCTTGGCGCGCAGCGCCGCCTCCAACCGCGCGGGCAGCCCCTCTCCGCGGGAGAGACCATAAGCAGCGGTGATGCTGTCCCCCAGCATCAGCAGCCGCAATGAACGGGCCGGGGCCGGGGAGGGGGTCTGGGCGAAGGCCGTCCCCGTCAGACACAGAACGAAACCGGCCGCGCCCCTGTTGAGAGCGGCCCGGCGGCCCAATCTCGTCGGCATGCCGGATTCCCTGACCCATTCATCGCCCGCCCCGGGCGCGGCGGCCGCAGCCCTGCCCGGAACCGGGGCCGCACCGCTCATCGAGGCGCGCGCCCTGTCATTTAGGGTGGTGGGGGCAGGGGGGGAGGTCAACATCCTCCGCGGCGTCGATCTGTCGGTCGCCCCGGGGGAGGCGGTCGGCATCGTCGGGCCCTCCGGCTCCGGCAAGACCTCCCTCATGATGCTCCTGGCCGGGCTGGAGCGCCCGACCGGCGGCACGCTGACCGTCGCCGGGCAGGACCTGCCGAACATGGACGAGGACGCGCTGGCCACCTTCCGCCGCGACCGCCTCGGCATCGTCTTCCAGTCCTTCCACCTCGTCCCGACGATGACCGCGTTGGAGAACGTGGCCATCCCCCTCGAATTCGCCGGCCGGGCCGACGCCTTCGAGCGGGCGGAGGAGGCCCTGACATCGGTTGGCCTCGGCCACCGCCTGTCCCACTATCCCGGCCAGCTCTCGGGCGGCGAGCAGCAGCGCGTGGCCCTTGCCCGCGCCTTCGTCGCCGAGCCCGCCCTCCTTCTCGCCGACGAGCCCAGCGGCAACCTCGACCGCGCGACAGGGGACAAGGTGATGGAGCTCCTCTTCGACCTTCGCCGCCGCTTCTCCACCACCCTTCTCCTCATCACCCATGACCCGGCCCTGGCCGCCCGCTGCGACCGCCAGGTCCGGGTGGAGGATGGCCGCATCGTCTCCGACACCGGCGTCATGGGCGCGCCCGGGGACGCCGCATGAACAACCTGACGATGGGCTGGCGGCTGGCCCGGCGGGAGCTGCGTGGCGGCGTGCGGGGCCTGCGGATCGTCCTCGCCTGCCTCGCGCTGGGCGTGGCATCCATCGCCGCCGTTGGCACCCTTCGCTCGGCCACGGATGCCGGGCTGCGGGCGGAGGGCGCGCGCATCGTGGGCGGCGACCTCGTGATCGCCGCCGGCGTGCCCGTTCCGCAGACGGCGCTGGACTGGATGGCCGCCCGCGGCGCGCGCCTCTCCAGCATCGTGTCCATGCGCTCCATGGCGATCGCCCCGAACGGGGAACGCACCATGGTCGATCTGAAGGTCGCGGATGCGGCCTATCCCCTATACGGCAGCCTGACCCTCGATCCGCCCGGCCCACTCGGGGAGGGCGCGAACAACCTTCCCCCGGTTGCGCTGGACGCGCTTGCGGCGCAGCGCCTCGGCCTCTCCCCGGGCGACACGGTCCGCCTCGGCGAGGCCCGCTTCGCCTATCGCGGCGCCGTCGAGTCCGAGCCGGACAAGGGCTCCGGCCTCGCCGCCCTCGCACCCCGTGCCCTCGTTCCGATGTCGGCGCTGGAGGCCACCCGCCTCGTCCAGCCCGGCAGCCTCGTCACCTACGAGACCCGCGTGGCCCTGCCGCCCGAGGCCGACCCCGCCGCCTTCGCCGCCGAACTCCGGGCCCAGCCCTTCGCCGACAATGGCTGGCGGCTGCGGCTGGCATCGCAGGGGCAGCCGGGGGTGAACCGCTTCCTCGACCAGGCGGCCTCCTTCCTGACCCTCGCCGGGCTGACCGCACTCCTCGTCGGCGGCATCGGCGTCGCGACGGGCGTGCGCTCCTGGCTCGACCAGCGGGCCCGCACCATCGCCACGCTCCGCTGCATCGGCGCGCCGGCGGGGGCGATCTTCGCGACTTATCTCTTCCAGGTCCTGGCGCTCGCGCTGCTCGGCGTCGTGATGGGGCTGATCGCCGGATACGGCCTCACCTGGGCCGCCGCCTGGGCGCTGGCCGACGCGCTCCCCGTCCCCCCGCGCCTCGGCTTCTACCCCTTGCCCCTGGCGCTCGCCGCTCTCTACGGCCTGCTCACCGCGCTCGCCTTCGCTCTCTGGCCGCTCGGCCGGGCGCGCGACATCCCCGGCGCCGCCCTGTTCCGTGACACGATCCAGCCGAGCGCGGCGGGTCGGCCCCGGCTCGGCCTGATCCTCGCCAACGCGGCCGCCGTGGCGGCCCTGATCGCCCTGGTCGTCGCCTCCGCCGAGCGCCCGGTCTTCGCTCTCTCCTTCTGCGGCGCGGCTCTCGGCACCCTGGCCCTGTTCCGCGTCGCCGCCGCAGGCCTCCAGGCCGTCGCGCGCCGGCTCCCGTCGCGCCGGCGGCCCTGGCTGCGGCTCGGCCTCGCGAACCTGCACCGCCCCGGCGCGCCCACGGCGCTGATGCTCGTCTCCCTGGGCATCGGGCTGACGACGCTCGCCGCCATCGCGCTCATCCAGGGCAACATCCGGCAGCAGATCACCGAGAGCCTGCCGGACACCGCGCCCTCCTTTTTCTTCATCGACATCCAGTCCGACCAGGCGGCCGAGTTCGACCGCCTCGCCCGCGGCCTGCCCGGGGTGACGGAGGTGCGCCGGGTGCCGTCGCTCCGCGCCCGCATCGTCGCCGTGAACGGCGTCCCGGCCGAGCAGGTCCAGGCCACCGAGGACACGCGCTGGGCGCTGCGCGGCGACCGCGGCCTGACCTACGCCGCCACGCCGCCAGAGGGGACGCGGCTGACGGCCGGCCAGTGGTGGCCTGTCGACTACGAGGGAGACCCGCTCGTCTCCTTCGACGCGAATCTCGCCCAGGGCTGGGGCATCGGCATCGGCTCCACCATCACGGTGAATGTGCTGGGCCGCGACATCGACCTGCGCGTCACCAGCCTGCGTGACATCTCCTGGCGGGGGCTCGGCATCAACTTCACCATGGTCGCCTCCCCCGGCCTGCTGGCGGCAGCGCCCCACACGAACATCGCCACGGTCCGCAACGACCCGCGCCAGGACGGCACGGTCCTCCGCGCGATCACCGACACCTTCCCCAACGTGACCGGCATTCGCGTGCGCGACGCGCTCGACGCCTTCGCCGCCCTCCTGGGGCGCGTGGGCACGGCGCTCTCCTCCACCGCCGCCGTGACGCTCCTGTCCGGCCTGCTCGTCCTCGCCGGCGCGGTCGCCGCCGGCCAGCGCCGCCGCATCCGGGACGCGGTGGTCCTGAAGACGGTGGGCGCCACTCGCGCGCAGATCCGCCGCGCCTGGCTCGTGGAGTTCGGCCTACTCGGCCTCGTCGCCGGCCTCGTCGCCGCGGCCGCGGGAACCGCTGCATCCTGGGGCGTGGCGCGCTTCGTCATGCGAACCGACTGGGCCTTCCTACCCGGCACGCTTGCCGCGACGATCCTCATCTGCGTCGCGATCACCCTTGCCATGGGTTATGCGGGCACGGCGCTCGCCTTGCGGGCGAAGGCGGCGCCGCTGCTGCGGAACGAGTAGGGCGGCCTACGCGCCGGCCAAGTTGGCCATCGCGGTCCGCAGCGCGTCGAGCGCCGCGGGCACGCCGAGCCGCGCCGTGTCGAGCACGAGGCGCGGCGATTCCCAGGCCGCATAGTCGCGCCGCGTGATCTCCGCCCATGATGGCCCGGCCAGTCCCGGGATGTCCGCGGCCCGCGTCTCCGCCCGCCGCCGGTGCTCCGCGGGGTCGGTGCACACCACCTCCACCTCGAGGCAGGGCACACCGGCTCGCCGCGCCACGGCCCGCCAGGCCGCGCGCGTGACCGGCAGCGGGTTCACCGAATCCGCGACCACCGTCACGCCCAGCCGCAGGTTCGACTCCGCCACCGCATAGCCGACGGCATAGCCCGCCCGCCCCACCTCATTCGCCAGGGTCCCGGATTCCCGCAGCGCCTGCTCGATCACGTCCACCCGCAGGTAGGCCGCGCTCCGCTCCGCCGCGACGGCGCGGGCAAGGGTGGTCTTTCCGGTGGCGGGCAACCCGCCGAAGGCGATCAGCATGGACCCGAACTTGCCGCGCACCTGCCCCGACCGCCACGCCGGTTGCCCCGCTGCCCGGCCCATGATCGCATCAGCGGCCATGACCCGCCCGATGGATGCCCTCTCCGATCTCTGGCGCGGCCTTGCCCTGCCGGAGGAGGCGCTCGGCCGCGCGCGCCTGACCGGTGAGGACCCCGTCCTTCCCTCCTCCTTCCGCGTCGGCACCGCCGCCACGGCGGCCATCGGGGCCGCGGGCCTGGCCGCCGCCGAGATCTGGCACCGCCGCACGGGGCGCGCGCAGACGGTGTCCGTCGACATGGCGCACGCCATCGCCGAGTTCCACAGCGAGCACCTGCAGCGCGTGAACGGCGTCGCGCCCGGTGACACCTGGGACCCGATCGCCGGCGCCTATCGCTGCGGCGACGGGAGCTGGGTCCGCCTCCACGCGAATTTTCCGCATCACCGGGACGGCTTCCTGGAACTTCTCGGCGCCGAGCACGACCGCGCCTCCGTCGCCCGCGCCCTGGAAAGCTGGACCGGCCCCTACCTCGACGAGGCCGCGGCCGAGGCAGGCCTCCCTGCCGCCATGATGCGCACCCTCGACCAGTGGGACGCCCACCCCCAGGCCCGTGCCATCGCGCCGCTGCCCGTCATCTCGATCACCCGGATCGGCGATGCCCCGCCCGAGCCCTTCCCGAACGATCCAGCTCGCCCGCTCTCGGGTGTGCGCGCTCTGGACCTCACCCGGGTCATCGCGGGGCCGGTCAGCGGCCGCATCCTCGCCGCCCACGGCGCCGACGTGCTGCTCGTCACCGGCCCGCATCTTCCCTCCATCCCCTACCTTGTCGTGGACACCGGCCGCGGGAAGCTTTCGACCCACATCGACCTGCGCGCCGAGGCCGGCCGGGAGACCCTGCGCGACCTGATCCGCGGCGCCGACCTCTTCGTGCAGGGCTACCGTCCCGGCACCCTCGCGGCCCGCGGCTTCGGCCCGGCGGACACGGCCGCTCTCCGTCCGGGCATCATCCATGTCTCCCTCTCCGCCTACGGAGAGACCGGGCCCTGGCACGAGCGCCGCGGCTTCGACTCCCTGGTCCAGACGGCGAGCGGCCTGAACGATGCGGAGGCGGCGGATGCCGGCTCGCCGGGGAAGCCCCGCCCGCTTCCGGTCCAGGCGCTCGACCACGGGGCCGGCACGCTCATGGCGTTCGGCGCCATGGCCGCCCTGCTGCGCCGCGCGGAGGAGGGCGGGAGCTGGCACGTCCAAGTCTCCCTCGCCCGCACCGCGCTCTGGCTGCGCAGCCTCGGCCGGATCCCCGGCGGCACCGCGGCCACGGCCATTCCGACGCCGGCCGATGCCGTGGAGGAGTCCGACAGTGGCTTCGGCCGGCTGACCGCCACCCGCCACGCCGCGATCCTCTCGGACACGCCGGCCTACTGGGCCCGGCCCTCCGTCCCGCTCGGGACCCATCCCGCGCGCTGGCCCTGACCGGCCCGGTGCGCGCCGGATACAGCACGCGCCGTAACGGTACGGATACGCGAATCCCGCTTGAATCAGGTTACAGGAAGTCCATATTCCTCACACCGCAGGGATGGCGTGGAGTCGTCCCCTGGGAGGAGTTCTGAACCCTATGGCTTTCGGTCCCGACAACCGGTTCCAGCCGACCCAGTCGGCCTGGACACAGCCCCTGGGCCGCGCCGCGACCGACGCCGCGACGCTGGATGCCGGGCTGCGCGCCTATATGCTGCGCGTGTACAACTGGATGGCGTCGGGGCTCGCGCTGACGGCGATCACCGCGTACTTGATCGCGAACACCCCCGGCATCCGGGAGATGTTCTTCACGATCGGCCGGTCTGCCCGCGGCAACATCGTCACGCAGCCCACGATCCTCGGCTTCGCCGCCATCTTCGCGCCCTTGGTGTTCGTGCTGGTGCTGAGCTTCGGCATCAACCGGCTCTCGAAGACCTCGGCGCAGGCGCTGTTCTGGGCCTTCTGCGTCGCGATGGGCGCCTCCATGGCGAATATCTTCGTCGTCTATGTCGGCGCCTCCGTCGCCAGCACCTTCTTCGTCACCGCCGGGATGTTCGCGGCCGTCAGCATCTACGGCTACACGACCAAGGCGGACCTGACGCGGATGGGCGGCTTCCTGATGATGGGCCTGATCGGCATCATCATCGCCGGCCTGGTGAACATGTTCTTCCAGAGCTCGGCGCTGCAGTTCGCGATCTCGGTCATCGGCGTGGTGGTCTTCGTCGGCCTCACCGCCTTCGACACGCAGCGGATCAAGAACGACTACCTCGAGTACGCCTATGCCGAAGGTGGCGACGAGGCGGCCAAGCGCTCCGTGATCGACGCGCTGGGCCTGTACCTCAACTTCGTCAACCTCTTCCAGCTGCTGCTGCAGTTCATGGGCGTGCGCAGCTCGTCCGACTGACGCAGCCGCGTCGGTCAGCCAGACCAGCCCCCGGGGAGCGATCCCCGGGGGTTTTTCTTTGCGCTTGCACGTTCCGTCGCTGCCGCGTCGCGCTTGTCGCGGCCACGGTCGCGTCGGTCTCATCCTCACCCCGCCGGCGTTGCGCGTCCTGGCCTGCCGCATAGGCTCCGCTCACCACCACAGAGGAGCCCGGCGCCGGTGAACGAAGTGATGTACCTGCCCCTGAAGGTCCGCCCGAAGGAGTCCTACCACGAGGCGCCGCGGAACTACGGCGCGAACCGGTCGCACGGGAAGCGGCTGCACGCGGGCTGCGACCTCTACGCGCCCGTCGGCACCGGGGTCTATGCGGTCGCGGACGGGACGGTGCTGGACTCCTACTACTTCTACCTCGGCACCTGGGCGGTGGAGGTGGACCATGGCTGGTGCGTCGTGCGCTACGGCGAGGTGCAGAAGAAGCTCGCCCCCGGCATCCGGAAGGGCGCCCGCATCAAGGCGGGCGATCAGATCGGCCAGATTGGCCGGCTGGAGGGGCTGAAGGTCAGCATGCTCCACTTCGAGATGTACACCGGCAAGGCCACCGGGCGCCTGACCCAGCAGGGCAAGAACAAGTATCAGCGCCGGGAAGACCTGATGGACCCCACGGGCCATCTCGACCGCGCCATGCTGCTCGGCGGCGAGTCCAGCTTTGCCCCGGCGCCGCTGAAATGGATCAACGCCCGCGGGTTCATGAGCTGCGTTCCGGCTTGAACGGCCGGAAGGCCGCCCCGGGCCTCTGCCCGGGGCGGCTGGACTACTTTTCCTTCTCGACCGTCTTCAGGTGGTCTAGGAGCTTCTGCGTGGCAGTCGCCTTGTCGGTCCGGTCCAGCGCGCCGACCTCGGCCGCCAGCCGGTCCAGCGCCAGCTCGTAGATCTGCCGCTCGGAAAAGGACTGGTCCGGCTGCCCGGCGTTGCGGTGCAGGTCCCGCACCACCTCGGCGATGGCGATCGGGTCGCCGGAGTTGATCTTCTGCTCGTATTCCTGCGCCCGGCGGGACCACATGGTCCGCTTGATCCGGGCACGGCCGCGGAGCGTGTCCATCGCCTCGCCCATGACCTTGTCGGAGGCCAGCTTCCGGAGGCCCGACGACGCCGCCTTCGCCATCGGCACCTTCAGCGTCATCCGGTTCTCCTCGAAGGTGATGACGATCACCTTCAGGGTGAGCCCGGCGACCGGGATCTCCTCAATCCCCTGCACCTGGCCGACGCCGTGGGTCGGGTAAACGACGTGATCGCCCGCCTTGAAGTCCTTGCCGGCATTGCCCAGCGGCTTCGGCGGCGGGGCCGGGCGCATCGGTGCCTGGATCGGAGCCGCCTCGGACGGGGCCGGCGCCGCGGGCTCGGCCACGCTCGGACGGGCCGTGGCCGGACGGGCAGGGGCCGAGCCCGCGGCCACCTCGGCCAGGACCGGTGTCGCCTCCGGCTCCTCCTCGGCGCGGGTCGCGACGGGCTGCGGCCGGGGGGCAGGGGAGGGCGCCTCGCGCGAGGCGGCCGGCGCCTTCGGCAGGGTCTCCGCCTTCGTGTCCGGCGTGGATTTCGTGGCCTGGGCCTGGGCCCGGGCCGGTGGCTGGGCGGGCGCGGCCTTCGGCGTCGGTGCCTTGGCCGCGGCAGTCTTGGCCGAGGGAGTCTTCGCCGCGGACGCCTTCTCGGACGCCTTCACCGGCGCGGCCGCCTTCGCGGCCGGCTTGGCTGGAGCAGGCGCCGTCTTGCGCTCGGCCGCGATGGGCTTGGCCTTCGCGGCGACCGGCGCGGGCGCGGAGCGCGCCTTGGCGGGAGCCGCCTTCGCGTCCTTCGCCGCGCCCCGCTCCGGGGTCCCCTTCGTCGAGGCCTTCGCCGTCATTCCGTTTCTCCGCGATCCGTCCGCGCCGTCATCCCGGTCCCGCCGACACTGAGGGCGCGTGGCCCCTTGCCCCGGGCCACCCCGCGCGACCATGGGACTGCCGCCCCCCATATGGGCCGCGCGTCTCCGGGCAACACCCTAGCAGATTCCGGCGCTTCCGTCACATGAAGGGACATGCCCCGGCGGAACGCTGCGACCGGGCCGGCGGTTGTCAGACCTCGGTCAGGCCGTGCCAGGGGCCGGGTCGAACATCTCCGCCTTGCCGGGCTTGCCGTCCCACTCCTTCGCGTCGGCCGGAGGCTCGCCCTTGCGGGTGATGTTCGGCCATTCGCCGGCGTAGACCCGGTTCTTCTCGACCCAGTCGGTCGCCTTGTCGTCGCTGTCGGGCACGATCGCCTCGGCCGGGCATTCCGGCTCGCACACGCCGCAGTCGATGCATTCGTCGGGGTGGATCACCAGCATGTTCGCGCCGACGTAGAAGCAGTCCACCGGACACACCTCGACGCAGTCCATGTACTTGCACTTGATGCAGTTCTCGGTGACGACATAGGTCACGGTCGGGTTCCGGTCTGTCGTTGCGACGGGCGCGGAGGGCCTACGATTCCGGCCCCCGCACCGGGCGGGACACATGGCGCGATCCCGCGGCACACACAACCCGTCCCGGCCGCACGGGCACGGAGCCCATGGGATTCAGCCGCCCGCGGCGATTTCCTCGTACAGCGTCCGGGCCTCCGCGGGCGGACCGCGCCGGGCGGCCAGGGCGACCACCCGCCAGACCCGCACCACGCCCCGCTCCGGCCCGCCGAGCGCGAGGGTCAACACGTCGCCCGGCCGTAGCCGGGCATGGGCCTTGTCCACGGGCTGCCGGTTCAGCCGGACCGCGCCCGCCTCCACCAGCGCCGCGCAGGCGGAGCGGGTCTTGGACAGGCGCGCGCACCAGAGCCACTTGTCCAGGCGCTGCCAGTCGCGGTCCTCCGTCTCCGCCATGCGGGGATCAGGTTTTCCCGAGCTTCAGCTTCGCCAGCACCGCGAAGGGGCTGTCCGGATCGGGCTGCTTCTCCTCCCGCCGCGGCTGTTGGAAGGGCGGCCGGCTGCCGCCGTTCCCGCCGCCCGGCCGGGGTCCGCGCCCGCCCGGCGGCCCGAAATGGCCCTGCCGCTCGCCGCGCGGTCCGTCGTCGCGCCGCTGGCCATCGCCCCGCGGCCCGCGATCCGGCCCGCGGTTCGGACCGCCCGGGCCACGCCGGTCATCCCGGCGCGGGCGGTCACCGCGGCGCTCCTCGCGCGCCGGCGCGGCACCCTCGCCCGGTGCCGCTGTCCCGGCCTCGGCCGGCACGGTGCCCTCGACCGTCTCCGCCGGCGCCGCCTCGGCGCCCTCGGCGGGCGCCGACGCCTCTCCGCCCTCGGCTGGCCTGGGCGCGCCCTCGCGGCGCGGCCGCTCCCGATCCCGGCGGGGCGGCCCGTCGCGCCGTCCCCGCGCGGGGTGCTGCTCCTCCCGCCGCGCGGCGACAAGTTGCGGCGCCGGCGGACCGAAGGCGTCCTCGGCCAGCGGCTCCGCCGGGACCAGCCGGAAGCCGAGCGCCCCGAGCACTGCCGGGAAGGTATCCGCCTTCGCCCCCAGCCGGCTGGCGACGTCTGCCGGCAGGGCAGCCGGCCCGCGGCGGGCGAGGTGCCCCAGCTCCCCGGCGATCCGCTCCGCGACGTCCAGCCGCACCAGCAGCGGCCCGGCCTGCACCCAGCCCATCGTGGCCGCGAAGCCCCGCGGCCAGTCCCGGGGCGGCTGGATGGAGACCAGACCCCCGCCCGGCAGGGCCGGCACGGCCTGGTTCGCCTTCAGCGCCCAGAGCTGCGCCCGCAGCGCCATGGGACGCGGCTTCAGGATTTCCGGGATGTAGAGGGCGAAGCGTCCTGCCCGCACCCCGATGGCCTTCAGCTTCCCGCGCAGCTCCGGGTTGATCTCCCGCTCCGTCCCGCCGGGCAGCAGTCCGAGGAACTCCCGCAGTCGGAACAGGTGGCCCCGGAGGGAGGCATCCTCGGCCGCCTTCGTCTCGGCCTCGGCGAGCGGCGCCAGGTCGCGTGCGACGAGCGCCTCGAACCACGCCGCAAGCTTGGCCCGCACCCGCTCCCGCTGGGCACTATCCAGGAATTCGGAGTCGATCGGCTCGATGACCGGCTTCTCCGGCGAGTCTCCCGCCTTCAGCTTCGCCACCTCGGCCGGCTCATCCTCGCCGGATTTCCAGGTGATCCGCTGGAACTTCGTCAGGGCGAAGGCGTCGTCGCCCGCCGCCTCCAGCGCTGCCACGCGTCGCGGCATCTCTTCGCGCAGCGCCCGCCGGGCGGCCCGGAGGATGACCTTCCGCTCCTCCTCATCGCCGGCATCGGCCGCGGCCTCGAAGACGAAGCCCTTCACGTGGCCGACCGGGTGGCCTTCCACCATCACCTCGCCCGTGCGGGTAACGGCGGAGAGCAGGTCCTCGTCGCTCTCGTCCAGCTTGCGGATCAGGTGGGCGGCCCGGCGGTCCACGAAGCGCGCCGTCAGCCGCTCGTGCAGCGCGTCGGACACATGGTCCTCCGCCTCCCGCGCGGCGCCCGCGATCCCCTCCGCGTCCTTCAGCCAGTCGGCGCGGGAGGCGACATAGGTCCAGATCCGGATGCCCGTCAGCCGGGCCATCAGCGTGTCCAGATCGCCCTCGATGTTGTCGAGATAGGCGATCTGCGAGGCCGCCCAGTCCGCCGGCAACACCCCGTCCTGCACCAGATGGGTGAAGACCCGGGCACAGAAGCGGGTGTGGGTGTCGTCCGCCAGCTTGCGGAAGTCCGGGATCTGGCAGGCTTCCCAGAGCAGCCGCACCCGGGCCCGCGAATCCGCCAGCCGCCGGATCTCCGGCTCGCGCGACAGCGCCTCCAGAGTCACGTAGTCCGTGGCGTCGTTCCCCCGCGCGAGCCCCTGGTAGGGGGGCGGCTCGGAGAGGGAGGCCAGCAGCGCGTCCACGCTGGCGAAGTCGAGATTGGAGTTCCGCCACGCGAGAGTCGTCAGCGGGTCGAAATGGTGCCCCTCGATCTTCTCCACGAAATCGTCGGAGAGAGGAGGGCACTCCGCCGTCACGCCGAAGGTTCCGTCCCGCATGCCCCGCCCGGCGCGGCCGGCAATCTGCGCGGCCTCCTGCGCCGTCAGGGGCCGGGGCCGGTGCCCGTCGAACTTCTGGAGACTGGCGAAGGCGACATGGTCCACGTCCATGTTCAGCCCCATCCCGATGGCGTCGGTCGCCACCAGGAAGTCCACCTCCCGGTTCTGGTAAAGCGCGACCTGGGCGTTCCGGGTCCGCGGCGACAGCCGCCCCATGACCACGGCGCAGCCCCCGCGCCGCCGCCGGATCGCCTCCGCGATCGCGTAGACCTCCCCGGCCGAGAAGGCGACCACGGCCGAGCGCGGCGGCAGGCGGGTCAGCTTCGCCGGCCCAGAATACTTCAATTGGCTGAGACGGGGCCGCGAATCCACCTCCGCCTGCGGCACCAGCCGCTGCAGCAGCGGCCGGATGGTCTCGGCGCCGAGGAACATCGTCTCGACCATGCCGCGCGCGTGCAGCAGGCGCTCGGTGAAGACATGGCCGCGGTCGGCGTCGGCGCAGAGCTGGATCTCGTCCACCGCCACGAACTCGGTCCGCCGGTCCAGCGGCATCGCCTCCACCGTGCAGGCGAACCACTTGGCGTCGGGGGGAACGATCTTCTCCTCCCCCGTGATCAGGCCGACGTTCTTCTCGCCCTTGGCGGCGACCATGCGGTCGTAATTCTCCCGCGCCAGCAGCCGTAGGGGAAAGCCGATGACGCCCCCCGAATGCGCGAGCATCCGGGTGATGGCGAGGTGCGTCTTGCCCGTGTTCGTCGGGCCGAGCACCGCCTTGACGCGGGAGGGGAACATCTGGCCGGGGGAATAGTCGCTCATCGGTTCGGACGTGTGGCGTTGCCGGCGCGGCTTGTCCAGCGCCCGCCGTCAGCGCAGAGCTATGGAGCCCCGACTCCATGCCCCTCCGCCTCTCCGCCCCAGCCCGCCATGCCGCCTTCCTGGCCGCCGCCTATGCCGGGATCGGGGTGACCATGCCCTTCCTGCCACCCTTCCTGGCCGGCCGTGGACTGGAGCCGGAGGCGGTGGCGGCGGTCCTCTTCGCGGGCTCCGCCACGCGCTTCCTCGCCGGCCCGCCCCTGGGCCGCCTCGCGGAGCGCCTGGGCGACGCGCGCCGACTGCTCATCCCCGCCGGCCTGGCCGCGGGTCTCGCCGCGATGATCTGGGCCCCGGCCCACGGCTTCTTGGCCGTGCTGGCGGTGCAGATCCTTTTCGCCTTCTCCATCGCCCCCATCGGCCCGGTGGGCGAGGCCCTGGCCCTCGCCGCCGCGCGCGAGGCCCGGGTGGAGTACGGGAAGGTCCGGGCCCCTGGCTCCGTCGCCTTCATCCTCGGCTCGCTGCTGGCCGGCTGGCTCGCCAACCGCCTGGGCTACGACGCCATGCCCTGGCTGCTCGGCGCCTGCTACCTGGCCACGGCCTTCGCCGCCTGGGCCCTGCCGCGCCGCCTCGCGCCCGGACGCGCCACCGAGCGGGCCGTCCCCCTCGGCCTCGCGGCCCGCCTGCGCCGGGGCTTCGGCCTGCATCTGATGCGTCACCCCGGCTTCGCCCGGATGATCCTTCTCACCGCCCTCATCCAGGGCTCGCACGCCGCCTATTACGGCTTCGGCTCCATCCATTGGGCCCGGGCCGGGCATTCGGCCGACACCATCGGCCTTCTCTGGGCGGTGTCCGTCGCGGCCGAGGTGGCCCTCCTCTGGTGGGCGCAGCCCCTGCTGGGCCGGCTCTCGCCGGTCGCGCTAACGGTCATCGCGGCCGTCGCCGGCCTGGTCCGCTGGACCGGCCTCGCCATCACGACCGAACTGGCGGTGCTGGTCGTCCTTCAGCCGCTGCACGCGCTGACCTTCGGGGCGCAATACATGGCCGCGATGCGCTGGCTTTCGACCCATGCCCCGGCGGGGGAGCAACTCTCGGCCCAGAGCCTCTACGCCGCCCTTGGAAACGTCGCCGCAATGGCGGCGGCGACCCTCCTGGCGGGCGCGCTCTTCGCGCATCTCGGGGCCGGGGCCTTCCTGATGGGCACGGCGATGTGCGCCGCGGCCCTCGTCCTCACGCGGGGGTGGCGGGCGGGATAGGCGCCTGCCCGTTGCAGCGCTCTGGAAGCTCTATCGCCACGCCTCGCCGTCCCAGCGATGCGCCGTCCACCGCGCCCGACCGTCCTCGATCACCACGCGGTTATAGGCGTTCGGCTCGCCCCGGAGCCGCGTCGAGAAGGCCGAGCCGGCCTGGAGCACCGTCAGCCGATCGCCCTCCTCCGTCGCGACGGAGCGGGCATCCACGTAACCGCCGCTGTATCCGATGTGCAGATGCCCCGCGAGGACCAGCCGGACCCCCGCCGCCGCCAGGTCCCGCAGAGCCCGCTCCCCCCGCACGACCAGCGGCGTGCCCGGGCTGTCCGGTGGCGCCAGGAACGGGTGGTGCGCGACGACGACCCGGAACGGGCCCTCCGGCAGGCGGCGCAGCCGCCGGAGTGCGCGCAGCAGCCCGGCCCGCGGAACCCGGCCGTTCTCCCACTGCAGGTGCAGCCCACCGCGGGAGACCGTGTTCAGCCCGACGACCTGCACCTCCTCGTCCTGCCAGACCGGCTCCGTGTCCTCGGCGACGAATTCCTGCCAGCGGCCGAAGGGATCGAGGAACCGCTCCCACGGGTAATAGGCGGTGATGTCGTGATTTCCCGGCACCGCCACCCAGGGCACCTGCAGCGCATCCAGGAAGGCCCGCGCCGCCCGGTACTCGTTCCGCCGCGCCCGCATGGTCAGGTCGCCGCTGACCACGACGAGATGCGCGGGGTCCGCGTTGAGCCGCTCCAGCAGCGCATCGACCACGCGCTGGTCGACCCGGCAGAAATGCAGGTCGGAGATGTGGTCCAGGATTCTCACGCCGGGACGGCCTCCCGCATCGGTGCCAGGACCGTCAGCGCCCCCGGCCGGATCGTGTAGCGCAGCGGCGTCATCAGCACCGCCGCCTCCCCGTCATTCATCACTCGAAGCCGCCGCCGCTGCGAGAGGATGGTGAAGGCCGTTGCCGAGATCATCGCGATGTCGGGGGAGCGCTTCCAGCTCCCGATCGCCATCCGCGCCAGCATCTTCAGCGACCAGATCACCGAGAAGCGCCGGGAGACGTAGAGCGTCAGGACGCCGCCATCGAGCTTCGGGCGGGAGAAGAAGCGCCCCGGCGCCTCCTCGTAGTCGTTGCTGACGACGGACAGCGCGCGGGTCCAGACCCGCCAGGGCCGCCGCCAGCCCGGGGACGTCACCGCCAGCCGCAGGGCCCGCCGGCGCCAAAGCGCGCGCGCCGCCGCGACGGCCACCCGGACGAGCGCCCGGAAGAAGCCCTTGCCCCGGTGCCGTTCGCGGTGCCGTCCGATGGCGTTGGGCACGCCGATCACCGACTGGCAGAGAAAGACCTGCCCGTTCACCTCCGCCACGTCGATCCGCCGGGGCGCCGCCGTGCCGAGGGCCAGTGCGGCCTCCACCGGATCGAGCGGCAGCCCGAGGTCCCGCGCCACGAGGTTGAGTGTCCCGAGCGGCAGCACGCCCAGCACGCGGCCCGTCCCGGCCAGCCGCGCCGCCAGCGTGCGGATCGTCCCGTCGCCGCCGCCGCAGATCAGCAACTCCGCCGGATCGGCGATGGCGGCCTCGATTCGCTCCGGGAAGGACATGGTGGGATCGTCCACCACGGACAGCAGGAATCCCGCCTGCGCCAGCGCCGCCACCACCTCACCCGCCAGCTCGGGCCGGCCGAGCAGGGTCCGCGCGCGCGTGTTCATCACGAGCACGGCGCGGGTCGGCGGTCGCGGAGCGTCGGCGGGGTCGGGTGTCACGGGCGGCAGGGGAACCGCCGGTTCCCCCGAGGGTTGCATGACATCCAAACGCGAACGGGGCGCGGACCCCTCGGTCCGCGCCCCGTCCACGACCATCGCTGCGCGAGGTTCAGGCCGCGACCTTCACCCCGGCCATGCTGCGCAGCACGTAGTGCAGGATGCCGCCCTGCTTGTAGTACTCGACCTCGTCCGCCGTATCGACGCGGCACTGCACCTGGGTGCGGGTCTCCATGCCGTTGGAGCGGTGGATGACCAGTTCCAGCAGCATCCGCGCTTTCAGGTCCTCCAGGCCGAGGATGTCAATCACCTCGTCACCCGTGATGCCGAGTGTCTTGCGGTCCTCGCCCGGCTTGAAGACGAGCGGCAGCACGCCCATCCCGACGAGGTTCGAGCGGTGAATGCGCTCGAAGCTCTCGGCGATCACCGCCTTCGCGCCGAGCAGCATCGTGCCCTTCGCCGCCCAGTCGCGGGAGGAGCCGGTGCCGTATTCCTTGCCGCCGAAGATCACCAGCGGCACGCCCTCGGCCTTGTACTTCATGGCCGCGTCGTAGATCGGCATCACCTCGCCGGACGGGTAGTGCTTCGTGATGCCGCCTTCGATGCCCGGCACCAGTTCGTTCTTGATGCGGGTGTTGGCGAAGGTGCCGCGCATCATGACCTGGTGGTTGCCGCGGCGCGCGCCGTAGGAGTTGAAGTCGGCCTGCCGGACCTGGTGTTCCAGCAGGTACTCGCCCGCCGGCGAGGACTTCCGGATGGAGCCCGCCGGGGAGATGTGGTCCGTGGTGATGGAGTCGCCCAGTTCCGCCAGCACCCGCGCGCCGTGGATGGAGCCGATCGGCGCCGGCTCCGGCGAGATGCCCTCGAAATAGGGCGGGTTCTGCACGTAAGTGGAGCCGGAGTTCCAGCGATAGGTGTCGCTGCCCGCCTCCACCTGGATGCCCTGCCAGTGCGCGTCGCCCTTGAACACGTCGGCGTAGCGGCCGCGGAACATCTCGCGCGTCAGGACGCGGTGCACCGTGTCGTTGATCTCGGACTGCGCGGGCCAGATGTCCTTCAGGTAGACGTTCTGCCCGTCGCGCCCCTGGCCGATCGGCTCCTCGGTCAGGTCCTTCGTGATGGTGCCGGCCAGCGCATAGGCCACCACCAGCGGCGGGGAGGCGAGGTAGTTCGCCCGCACGTTCGGGTGCACGCGCCCCTCGAAGTTGCGGTTGCCCGACAGCACGGAGGCGACGACGAGCTTGTTGTTCTCGATCGCGTCCGCGATCGGGTCCTCCAGCGGGCCGGAATTGCCGATGCAGGTGGTGCAACCATAACCCACGGTCTGGAAGCCGATCGCATCCAGCTCCGCCTGCAGGCCGGAGGCGTTCAGGTAGTCCGTCACCACCTGCGACCCGGGGGCGAGAGACGTCTTCACCCAGGGCTTCGGCGCCAGCCCCTTCTCCCGCGCCTTCTTCGCCACCAGCCCGGCGGCCACCAGCACATAGGGGTTGGAGGTGTTGGTGCAGGAGGTGATCGCCGCGATCACCACGTCCCCGTGGCCGAGGTCGTAATTAGCGCCTTCCACCGCCACGCGCGTGCCCGCCGCCGGCGCGCCCGGCAGGGCCAGGCCGCCCGTCAGCTCCTTGGCGAAGGAGGTGTTGATGTCGCCCAGCAGCACCTTGTCCTGCGGCCGCTTCGGCCCGGCCATCGAGGGCTGGACGGTGGACATGTCGAGTTCCAACGTCTCGGTGAAGACGGGGTCGGGCGTGTCGTTGTCGCGCCACATGCCCTGCGCCTTGGCGTAGTCGCGCGCCAGCGCGATGCGGCTCTCGTCACGGCCGGACAGGCGCAGGTAGCCCAGCGTGATCTCGTCCACCGGGAAGAAGCCGCAGGTCGCGCCGTATTCCGGCGCCATGTTCCCGATCGTCGCCCGGTCGGCCAGCGGCAGGTCGGACAGGCCGGTGCCGTAGAACTCCACGAACTTCCCGACCACGCCCTTCTTGCGCAGCATCTGCGTCACGGTCAGCACGAGGTCGGTCGCCGTCACGCCCTCCCGCAGCTTGCCCGTCAGCTTGAAGCCGACCACGTCGGGGATGAGCATCGCGATCGGCTGGCCAAGCATCGCGGCCTCCGCCTCGATGCCGCCCACGCCCCAGCCGAGCACGCCGAGGCCGTTCACCATCGTCGTGTGGCTGTCCGTGCCGTAGCAGCTATCGGGGTAGGCGATGACGTCGCCGGCATCCGTCGAGCACCACACCACCTGCGCCAGGTACTCCAGGTTGACCTGGTGGCAGATGCCCGTGCCCGGCGGAACCACGCGGAAGTTGTCGAAGGCAGCCTGGCCCCAGCGCAGGAACTCGTAGCGCTCGCCGTTCCGCTCGTACTCCAGCTCCACGTTCTTCCGCATCGCATCCGGCGTGCCGGAGACGTCCACCATCACCGAGTGGTCGATGACCAGATCCACCGGCACCAGCGGGTTCACCTTCTGCGGATCGCCGCCGAGCTTCAGCATGCCGTCCCGCATGGCTGCCAGATCGACCACCGCCGGCACGCCCGTGAAGTCCTGCATCAGGATGCGCGCGGGACGGAACGGCACCTCCTTGTCGGAGCGCCCGCCCTCGAGCCAGCCCGCCACCGCCTTCGCGTCGTCGACGCGGTAGGAGCGCCCGTCCTCGAACCGGAGGATGTTCTCCAGCAGCACCTTCAGCGAGTTCGGCAGGCGGGTGAAATCGACGCCCAGCGCCTCGGACGCCGCGGGGATGGAGAAGTAGTGGTAGGTCTTGCCGTCCACCGAGAGGGTGCGGCGGGTCTTCAGGCTGTCCTGACCGGTTTTGCTCATGGCGGTGAACGATCCCCTGGGCGCGAGCTTGAAAATACAGGCGGCTTCAAGCATGCCGGGGGTTACGGGTCCAGGGGAAGGCCGGGGGTTCAGGGTTGCTGGAAGGGCGGGATCTGGCCGCCCGGCGCGGCGGGCGGGTGGTCTTCGCGGGCCTGACCCTGGCCGCCGGGGCCGGGGAGGCGCTGCTGCTGACCGGCCCGAACGGGGCCGGCAAATCCACCCTCCTCCGGATTCTCGCCGGGCTGCTCCGCCCTGCCGCCGGCGCCGTGGCCTGGGATGGGGAGGGGATCGCGGACGACCCCGCCGGCCACGCCCGCCGCACGCGCTGGCTGGGGCATCAGGACGCGATCAAGCCGGCCCTGACCCCGCGGGAGGACCTCGCCTTCTGGTCCCGGCTGCACGGCGGCGACCCCGCGGCTGCGCTGGATGGCATGGGCCTGCTCCCGCTGGCGGACCTTCCCTGCCGGACCCTCTCGGCCGGCCAGCGCCGCCGTCTCGCCCTCGCGCGGCTGACCCTCGGCGGCGCCCCGCTCTGGCTGCTGGACGAGCCGACCCTCGGTCTCGACTCCGCCTCGGTGGACCGGCTCGGCGCCGCACTGGCCGCCCACCGCGCCCGCGGCGGCCTCATCCTCGCTGCCACCCATCTCCCACTGCCCCTCCCGGACGCGAGGACCGTCAGCCTGTGACGGCGATCATCCTGCGGGACCTCCGCCTTGCCCTTCGCCACCCCGCCGACGCCCTCTCGGCCGTGCTCTTCTTCGTCATCACCTGCGCCCTCTTTCCCTTCGGCATCGGCCCGGCACCGGAGGCCCTCGCGCGCCTCGCCCCCGGGGCCCTCGTGACCACCGCCCTGCTCGCGGCCCTTCTTCCGCTCGACCGGCTCTTCACCGGCGAGGCTGAGGACGGATCCCTCGACCTGCTCCGCCTCTCGGGCGTCTCCCCCGCCGCCCTCACGGCCGCCAAGGCCGTCGCCCACTGGCTGCTCACCGGCCCGCCGCTGCTCCTGGCCACCCCGATCGCCGCGGCTCTGCTGAACCTTCCCACCTCTGCCTGGCCCGTGGCCCTTCTTGCCCTCGCGCTGGCCTCCGCGATCCTCTCCCTCCTCGGCACGCTCGGCGCCGCGCTCACCCTCGGGGCCCGCCGCGGCGGCGCGCTGCTCCCCCTCCTCGTCCTGCCGCTCGCCGTGCCCGTCGTCATCTTCACGGCCGGCGCCATCGAGGCCGCCGCCGCCGACCTCTCGCCGCGACCCTTCCTTCTTCTGCTCGCGGCGCTGCTGGCCGCGTCTCTCCCCTTGGCCCCGCTCGCCGCCGGTGCTTCGCTGCGGGAGGGCTGAACAACCGCGCCCCCGGAGCGTTGCCGCACCATGCCGTTCAAGGGAAAGCCGCCCGGCTCCGGCTCGGGCGAGATGTCGCGCAAGACGAAGGCGCTGCGCCCGGAGATCGCGCTGCCGCCCCGGGCCGTCGAGGAGGCACGGAGGCTCCGCCGCGCGGGCCACGAGCCCGCCTTCATCGCGGAAGCCCTCTCCGCCCCGGTGGAGGAGGTGGAGAAGGCCCTCGTCCAGATGCGGATGCCCCGGCCGGAGACCACGCGCGGCACGCTGAACGTGACCCTCGCCGCCCACCGCCTCGTCATGTCCGAGCGCCAGGGCAACGAGCCGCTCTGGATGACGATGGACCGGTTGCTGGACGAGCTGCTCCGCCGCCGCGCCGCCGACCAGCCCCGGCGCCGCAAGGCGGGGGAGGGGGAGCCGCTCCCCCTCTTCGGCGGAGAGGCCCCGCCGCCGGCCGCTTGACGGCCCCTGCGCCCGTTCCGCCCTGCCTTCGCGGCCCGCCGCGTCCTAGGTTCGCCCGCGCCGTCCGTTCGAGGACGGCGCCAGAGGAAGGAACGCCCGATGTCCGCCACCGGGAAGCGCTCGGCCGCCCCGCCGCCCCTGACCCAGATCGAGATCGACCAGCGCGTCTTCGATCTCTACGACGAATACTGCCACGGCCGCCTCGACCGCCGCAGCTTCCTTGCCCAGGCCGCGGCCGTGACTGCGGGCGGCCTGGCCATGGCCCAGGCCCTGCTGCCCCGATACGCCGCGGCCCAGACGGTCTCGTTCACGGATGAGCGCATCAAGGCGCGCTACGTCACCTATCCCTCGCCCGGCGGCACTTCCGGCACGATGCGCGGCTACCTTGTCCAGCCCGTCGGCACCGGACCCTTTCCCGCCGTCCTCGTCATCCACGAGAACCGTGGCCTCAATCCCTACATCGAGGACGTCGCCCGCCGCTTCGCCGTGGCGGGCTTCCTCGCTCTCGCCCCGGACGGCCTCTTTCCCGTCGGCGGCTACCCCGGCAACGACGATGACGGCCGCGAGCTCCAGGCCCGCCTGGACCAGGGCAGGCTGCGTACCGACATTCTGAACGGCGCGCGTTACGTGAAGGGCCTGCCGCTCTCGTCCGGGAAGCTCGGCATCACCGGCTTCTGCTGGGGCGGCAGCACGACCAACGCGCTCGCCGTCGCGCTCGGACCGCAGCTCTCCGCCGCCGCGCCGTTCTACGGTGCCGCGCCGCCGACCGCCGAGGTGCCCGCGATCGAGGCGCCGCTGCTGATCCACTACGCCGAGCACGACGAGCGCATCAACGCGATGTGGCCGGCCTATGAGGCCGCGCTGAAGTCTGCCGGCACGGCCTACGAGGCGCACATCTACCCGGGCACCCAGCACGGCTTCCACAACAACTCCACGCCCCGGTACCACGAGGCATCGGCCAGGCTCGCCTGGGACCGCACCGTCGTGCATTTCCGGCGGCACCTGGCCTGATCGGGCCCTTGTGTTGAGGGCCGGGAAGAGGATCGCATCCTCATCCCCAGCCTCCTTCGTTCGCGCGTGGCCTCCTCCGAATGCGGAGGGCTGGCGCAGGCGACGGCCTGCAGCCCTGCTCTCAAGGCAATCTGAAAGGTTGGGCAGCGCGCATCCCGGAGGACAAGGGACGGGTTCCGCCCCGAATGCCGCCTGTAATGCGCTGATCCAGCCATCGTCCAAGCAGCTGCATCGGCTGCTCGACACCGAGGAAGGTGATCCACGCGACCGGAACGGTGAACAGTAAAACCACGAACATGAATTCACCGATCTCCACCACCGACCAGTTATGGGTGGGTGCCAGGGATGTCGATCCCAGAGTGTGGAGAAGCACGAAGATAATGATCATATGGAGAAGGTAAACGCTGTACGAAATCTCTCCGAGAAATCGGATCGACTTCCACTCGAACCAGCGGATTGGCGGCCCATGCAAGACGATGCAGACGATGAATGCCGCGGAGGTCATCTCAAGGAGCACGGCAAGCGGCGGGACAAATGACGGATCGCCGAGGAGTGTTCTACCGGTCAGGAACACGAACACCGAAAGCCCGGTGAAGAGCACCCGAGGCGGCCTCGAGCGTGTCCAGAACCAGGTGCCGAAGGACCCACCCCAGCGGGTGATCAGGGCGCCGACGAGAAAGCTGCACGTGAAGACATTCATGTAGGCCGTCAACCGGGGATTCGAGAGGCTGAACATCGCGATGACGAGTGCGACCACGGTCACCGGCGCGGCTTTTCGATGCTGGCTTATGGCAAACAAGAGCGGAAAGAGAAGGGACCCGATAATCTCGACCTTGATCGACCAGGCTGGGCTGTTGAGGCTACTCGTGACGGCCAGCGCATTCTTCGCCCACTCGAAAGGAAGAGCGTCCGGCGCGACTTGATACTGGCTGTGTGCCCACTCGGAAACAAAGGCCAGGTGCTGGCCGGCCCCGATCGCGAGCTGAAAGATCGCCGCCATAAGGGCAGCGAGCCACAGCAGCGGGTACAATCGAAATCCGCGCCGGATCCAGTACCCGAAGATCTGCCTCGGGTTTTTCCTGACATCGCGTTCGAAGGAGATGGCGAGGACCGCACCGCTCAGCACGAAGAACAACGTCACGCAGGCAGAGCCATTCAAGGCGGCGAGGGCGACACGCAGTGCCGACGCATGTTCTGGCGCCACATTCACGGCCGTCAGGCAGTGACACAGGACCACGACCAATGCTGCCAAGCCACGAAGCGCTGCCAGGCCACTGCTGTGGCGATGGTGATCTGCAGCCTCAGTCATCAGTCCAATCCATCTCTCACACACAAAAATACCACCCTTGAAACGACTTGGATGTCAAACAGTAAAAACTTCTCAACTCAAAGTTGCGGGTGGATTTGCGTATAAGGTAATCCACATCTGTATCTCACCATTTCTAGCCGTGTTTGTCGATCAACGGTACGCGGCCCGAAGTTCAGATTGGCATTAAGCCATCTGGCCGCTCGGGAGTTCTCTTGCTCACCGTACAGGAAAACGCTCGATCACCGTTACGAGTGTCGCCGTGGTCGTCGTCAGGGCACAGGCGTGAGGGCATCCGAGGGGCAGCGCAGTCCCCCTCGGACCAAGGCTGAATCGTCCGGCTTGCTCGTCTAGGCGCGCCCCGCCTGCCCGATGCGGTACTTCTCTGCGCCGTTCCGCCAGAGCACGCGCTCGGCCAACTCTGCCCCCAGCACGCGACGCACCAGTTCCAGGTCCGCCACCTCGAAGGGCCGCCGCGCCCGGGTGGACGGAATATCCGTCCCGAACATCAGCGCCGAGGGATCGCGCGCCGCGATCGCCTCCAGCACGCGGGGCACGTTCATGTCCACGCGCCCGAACCCCGTCGCCTTCACCTTTGCCCCGGCCGCGACGAGGTCCAGCACGACCGGCAGTCCGCGCTCCGTCATGCCCAGATGATCAATCACGATGGGGGAGGGGAGCTTCGCCAGCTTGTCCGCATGCGGCGCCAGCGCCGCCGCATCGGCGTAGATCTCCGGATGCCAGCCTGCCGCGGCATGCGCCCGCGTGGCCGTCGCGACGATGTCGTCCACGCTGTCGATCCGCCCGCGGAAGACGTTGAAGCGCAGCGCGCGCACCCGTGCCCGGGCGAGGTCCGCCATTGCCTCGTCCGGGATGTCGTTCGGGACCTGCGTCACGCCGACCCATTCCGGCCCCAATGCCCCGAGCACGGCGCGCAGATAGCTCTGGTCGAAGCCGTGGAAGGACCCGGAGACCACCGCGCCGCCCGTGATACCCAGAGGCCGCGCCTGCGTCTCGTACTCCGGCCAGGTCAACGGCGGCGGCAGGTAGCCCTGGTTCTCCACCAGCGGATAGCGCGGATCGATGATGTGCAGATGGCAGTCGAAGACGCGCCCGGCCGGCGCTTGCGCCCGTGCCGCGCCCGCTGCAACGGTGCCCAGCGCCGCCACCACGCCGCGGCGCGTCATGCTCATCCCGTTCATCCCGTTTCCTCCAGGGTGGTTCATCATCGCCGCGCTCAGCGCAGGCTGATCCGATAGGAGAAGCGGTCGCCCCGCCCCCAGGCGCGCCGCCACTCGATCGGCGCCCCATCCACGGTGAGTGACAGCCGGTCGATGATCGCGACCGCGCTCCCCTCCGCCACGCCGAGCCATTCCGCGCGACGCGCATCCGCCAGCCCCACGCGCAGCGCATCCTCCACGCCGCCGACGACCAGCCCGAACTCCCGCTCGTAGAGCGGATAGAGCAGCGTCTCGAAGCTCTCGATCGGCCGGTCGCGCAGCGCGGCGAAGCGTGGGAGGGGAAGGAAGATCTCCTCCATCACCACCGGCTCCCCGCCCCAGAAGCGCAGCCGGTCCAGCCGCAGCGCGGCGTGGCCCGCCGGCAGGCGCAGCGCCCGCGCCGCATCGTCCGGCAGCGTCGTCAATGCGGAGCCGACGATCCGGCTTTCCGGGATGATCCGTCCCGACCCCGCCTGATCCTCGAAGTTGAAGAACCGGAAGAGCGGCGCCTGGAAGGCCGGCCGGCGAACGAAGGTCCCGCGCCCCTGCCTTCGCTCCAGCAAGCCCTCCTGGACCAGCTGCCCCAGCGCCCGGCGCAGCGTATTCGGCGCCACGCCATACTCGGCCGCCAGCAGCGCCTCCGCCGGGATGCGGCTGTCCGCCGGCCATTCCTGGCTTGCGATCCGCGCGGCCAGTGCGTCCCGCAACCGCGCGTGCAGCGGCAAGCGGAGATCCGGCGCAGCTTCCGCGGCGTGGTGGGAGGGGAGGCCCATCACGCCAGCTTGCCTCCAGACGGCATCTGGTGCAATAGTTCTTTAAAGGACCCACGAGGATGCCATGAACCGCCGCTCGATCCTGCTCTCCCTCCCGGTCATCGCGGCGGCATCGGCCACCATCGCCCAGACCTTTCCCGATCGTCCGGTGCGCCTCGTCGTCCCGTTCCCGCCGGGCGGCAGTTACGACGTGATCGCACGCCTCCTCTCCCGCCCGCTCCAAGACGCCTGGGGCCAGCCCGTCATCGTCGAGAACCGCCCGGGGGCCGGCGGCAATATCGGCGCCGATTCGGTTTCCAAAGCCGCGCCGGACGGCACCACTCTGCTCCTCTGGGGCGACGGCCTTCTCATCAACCAGGCCCTCTCCCGGACGCGTCCCTGGGATGCGCTGCGGGACTTTGCGCCCGTTGCCCGAATCGCCGAGAGCCCGCAGGTCCTCGTCTCCGCCCCTGGCCGGGGCGTGGACACCCTCGCCGCCCTGCTCGCCAGGGCTCGAACGCGTGACGTGACCTACGGCACCGCGGGCAACGGCACCCCCGGCCACCTCGCCGGGGAACTCCTGCGCAGCAAGAGCAACGCGCGCCTGACGCACGTTCCCTACCGGGGCGGCGCTCCCGCGCTGGCAGACCTGCTGGGCGGCCAGATCGACGCCGTCTTCACCGGCATCCCGGCCTGCCTTCCCTTCATCCGGGACAACAAGGCCGTAGCGCTCGGCGTCTCTTCGGCGACCCGGTTCTCCCTTCTGCCGGAAGCCCCGGCGATCGCCGACACCGTTCCCGAGGTTGCTGTGGACACCTGGTACGGCCTGCTCGGTCCGGCGCGCCTCCCGGAGCCTCTCCGGGCGCGCATCGCCGATTCGGTCCGCACCGCCCTGACCCGCCCCGATACGGCCGAAACCCTTCGCGCCCAGGGCTTCGAGCCCGCGGCCAGCGACCCTGCTGCCCTCGGCGCACTCCTGATGCGGGACGCGCCCCGCTGGGCCGAGATGGTCTCGATCTCCGGCGCGACGGCCGACTGACCATGGCCGGCAGCCCGCACGAGACCCGTCGCGCCATCGCCCCGGACGGCACCGGGATCGGCTACAGCCTCCACCCCGGTGCCCCTGGCGCCCCGCGTGTCGCGCTGATCCACTCCCTCGCCCTCGACCGCCACTTCTGGGACGCCGTGGCGGAGGAAGCCGACGACCGTCTCACGCTCCTGGCCCTCGATGCCCGCGGCCATGGCGCGTCCGCCCGCCCGCCCGGCCCCTACACCACCGACCTGATGGCCGACGACGTGGCCGCCGTGCTGGACGAGGCCGGCTGGGACCGCGCGATCATCGCCGGCTGTTCGATGGGCGGCTCGATCGCGCTCGCCTTCGCCGCGCGCCATCCGGGACGGACCGCCGGCCTCGTCGCGATGGATACGACGGACTGGTACGGCCCGGACGCCCCGGCCGCCTGGTCCCAGCGCGCGGAGACGGCGCGTCAGCAAGGCATGGCCGCCCTGATCCCCTTCCAGCGCGACCGGTGGCTCAGTCCGGCCTTCCTGGCCTCGAACCCTCAGGTGCAGGCGCGGCAGGAGGCGGTCTTCGTCGCCAACGACGTGGCCGCCTATGCCGCGAGCTGCGCCATGCTCGGCACGATGGACAACCGGGCGGCCACGGCCACCATCCGTGCCCCGGCCGTCATCCTCGTCGGCGAGCAGGACTATGCCACGCCGCCCGCCATGGCCGAGGCCGTCGCGGCGCGCATCCCCGGCGCCACGTTCCGCATCCTCGAAGGCGCCCGTCACCTTTCCCCGCTCGAACGTCCTGCGGAGATCGTCGCCGCCATTCTTGAGGTCGCCGGCCGCAGCGCCTGATCCGAGAAGCGGCCCCCAACGGATCGCGGCGTCCGGGAGGCGGAGCCTCCCGGCGCCGCTACTCCCCCCGCAGCGGCCGAGCCATCAACAACTCCACCGCCCCCGCGACGCTGAGCTTTCCATCTAGCACCGCTGCCACGGCGGCCGCGACCGGCATCTCCACCCCGACGCCTGCCGCCCGGGCGACGAGGGCCGGGGCCGTTGCCACCCCCTCCGTCACCCCGGTCCGGCCTGCCAGGACCTCGCGCGCGCTCTCCCCGCGCCCGATGGCGTGGCCGAGGGAGAAGTTCCGGCTTCCCGCCCCCGCGCAGGTGAGCATCAGGTCGCCCAGCCCCGAGAGCCCCGCGACCGTTTCGGCACGCCCGCCCAGCGCGACCGCGAGCCGCCCGATCTCCGCGAGGGCGCGGGTCACCAGCGCCGCCCGGGCATTCTCTCCGAGCCCGGCGCCCATGATCGCGCCGGCGGCGATGGCGGCGACGTTCTTGGCCGCCCCGCCCACCTGCACGCCGACTGGATCGCCCCCCGCGTAGACCCGGAACGCCGAGGAGGAGAGCCGCGCCACGCCGGCCTCGCGCAGGTCCTCGTCGGTGGTCGCCAGCACCGCCGCCGCGGGCAGCCCCGACGCCACCTCATGCGCGAAGTTCGGGCCGGAGATCACCGCGAGGGGCAGGCCGGGACGCGCGGCCGCCACGATCTCGAGCGGAAGGCGGAGCGACCGCGCCTCCACCCCCTTCGCGGCGACGATCACCGGCGGCAGTGGCGGAAGTGCCGACAGCACCGCGCCGAGGTGCTGCGTCGGCACCGCTAGGATGACGATCGCCGCCTCGGCGATGGCGTCCTCCGCCTCCGCCGTCACGCGCAGGCCGTGCGGGAAGGGAGCGCCCGGCAGGTGCCGCGAGTTCTCCCCGGCCGACCGCATCGCCGCCGCGCGTTCGGGGTCGCGCGCCCAGAGCACGACGTCCGGCACCACCCGCGCCGCCTGGATGGCCAGGGCCGATCCCCAGGCCCCCGCGCCGATCACCGCGACCCTCATTCCCCGACCACCCGCGCCACCTCGAAGCCCGCCCCCGGCTCCCCGTCGGACAACGCGGCCAGCAGGGCCGCCAGGATCTCGCGCGCGGTCTCCTCGAAGCCGAAGGGCGGGTTCACCACCGCCAGGCCGCAGCCGTTCAGCCGCGTCGGATCGGTCGGCTCCCGCAGCCAGAGGGCCGGTGCCACCACGCCGCGCACCCCGCTGGCGCGCACGGCCTCGTGGAAGGCCCGCACCGGCGCCCGGTGCTTGATCGGGTACCAGACCGCCTGGACCGCGCCGCGGAAGCGCCGGGAGACGAGCGCGATCCCGGCCACCAGCCGATCGAACTCGCCCTCGGCCTCGAAGGGGGGGTCCATGAGCACCAGCCCGCGCCGCTCGGGGAAGGGCGTCAGGGCGGCCAGTGCCTCATAGGCGTCCCGCCGGTGCACCGACACTTGGGCGTGCGCCGCGAAGGCGGCCCGCAGCGCCGCGTGGTCCTCCGGGTGCAGTTCACAGAGAGCCAGGTGATCCGCCGGCCGCAGCATCGCCCGCACCAGCGCCGGACTGCCGGGATAGGTGCCGCGCGGAAACCCGCGCACCAGGGAGAGCCACGGCAGCAACGGCCCGTCCGAGACCCTCTCCAGCCGCCCGATCCCCTCGCGCCACTCGCCGGTGCGCCGCGCCGCCTCGGACTGCAGATCGTAAGTCCCGATCCCCGCATGGGCATCGAGCACCCGGAACGGCGTCGCCTTGCGCGCGATCGCCGCGACGATCGCGTGCAGCAGCGCGTGCTTCACGCAGTCCGCGAAGTTCCCGGCGTGGAAGGCGTGGCGGTAGTTCATGGCGCCGTGGGCCGCCCGGCAAACGGACGGCCCCTCTCCCAACCGGGGGTTCGCAGGCCGGGGCAGGGCGTGTTCACGCGCCTCTCCTCCCATGCCCGAGACCGGCGCTCAAGCCATCCCGCCTCCGCCCGAAGGACGCGTGCAGGACGGAATCACGCCGTCAGGTGCTCGACCAGGATGACGCCCCCCAGGATCATCAGCGCCACCCCGCCCAGCGCCTCCGCGATCCGCCCGACCCGTGCGCCCAGCAGCCGCCCGACCAGCACCCCGCCCGTCGCCATCAGGAAGGTCGCCGCCCCGATCGCCGCGGCGATGACCCAGATGTCGGCGTTCACGAAGGCCAGCGACACGCCGACTGCCATCGCGTCCAGGCTCGTCCCCACCGCCGTCGCCAGCAGCATCCAGCCCGACCGCCCGCCGGGCGCCGCGCCCTCCGGCCGGCGCACCGCCTCCAGCACCATCCGCCCGCCCACCAGCCCGAGCAGCGCGAAGGCGATCCAGTGGTCCACCGCCGCCACCAGCCCGGCCGCCGCCACGCCCGCGGCCCAGCCGATCACCGGCGTGATCGCCTCAACGGTCCCGAAGACCAACCCCGCCCGCATGGCATCGCCCAGGCGGGCGCGCTCCGCCACGGCCCCCCGGCCCAGGGCGGCGGCGAAGGCATCCACGGACATGCTGACGGCCAGCACGGCGATCGCGACGGGCGACATGGCGAAACTCTCATCGGACGGGACGGGGAGGCGGCGCCGGGCCGGTCCAGGGTCCCCGCGCCGTCTCGGTCTCGCCAGGGCCGCGATCGCGGCACGCCGGGCCACGCGCCGCCGGCGCGAGCCTGTTGACCCGGTTCCGCCCTGGACGGCGGTGGCTACTCCCCGATGGCAGGCTCCGTACCGGCGCCGGCATCGGTCGTCAAATTATCCTTTTACATCAATGTGATAAAGCAAAGGCTCAGGAATGCTGACGAGGCTAAGATCCGACGCCCGTCCCCCGCATCTCGTCCAGCGGCCAGCGCGGCCGCGGCGCGTGGTCCAGCGGATCGGCCAGCCCCTCCCGCAGGCGCTCGATCCCGCACCAGGCCACCATGACCGCGTTGTCCGTGCAGAGCCGCACCGGCGGAGCGACCAGCGGGAGCCCGGCGCCCGCCGCCACGGCCGCCAGAGCCGTCCGCACGGCCCCGTTCGCCGCCACCCCGCCCGAGACGACGAGCGCCGTCGCCTCCTGCATCATGGCGAGCGCGTGCCGCGCCCGGTCCGCCACCACCGCCGCGACCGAGGCCTGGAACGACGCTGCGATGTCAGCCGGATCGGCCGCCTTGCCCACGGCCTGCGCCAACGCCGTCTTGAGCCCGGAGAAGGAGAAGTCGCATCCCGCGCGCCCGAGCAGGGGCCGTGGCAGCGCCACCCGGCCCGCATCACCCTGGGCCGCCAGCCGCTCCATATGCGGCCCCCCCGGCCAGGGCAGGCCGAGCAGCTTCGCCGCCTTGTCGAAGGCCTCCCCCACCGCGTCGTCCAGCGTTGTCCCGAGCCGCCGGTACCTCCCCAGCCCCTCCACCGCCACGCACTGGCAGTGCCCGCCCGATAGCAGCAGCAGCAGGTAGGGGAACGCCACGCCGCCCCCGACCAGGCCGGGAAGGCGCGGCGTCAGCGCGTGCGCCTCCAGGTGGTTCACCGCCACGAAGGGCAGGCCATGCGCGAGGGCCATCCCTTTGCCGAACCCGGCTCCCACGATCAGTCCACCGATCAGGCCCGGCCCCGAACTCGCCGCCACCCCGCCCAGCCCGGCCGGGGCCACCCCGGCTTCCGCCATCACCCGCACGACCAGCCCGGGGAGGTGAACCAGGTGCGCCCGCGCCGCCAACTCCGGCACCACCCCGCCGAAGCGCGCGTGCTCCTCCGTCTGGCTGAGCACCGCCTCCGCCAGCACGCGCCCATCCGGGGCCAGCACGGCGGCGGCCGTCTCGTCGCAGGAGCTCTCGATGCCCAGCACCGGGCCGTTCAGAAGGGGAGGGGTCACGCCCGCCTTCTGGCCCATCCCGCGCCGGGCCGGTAGCGGCGCCGTGCCCGGCCCCCATGCCGCGTGCGCGGAGCCGATCCTGCCATCGCGCGCCGTGCCGGCGGACGCCAGGCCACCATCCCCTCCGTCCTCGGACCGCGCGGCGGATCGCGGAGGGTGAGCTGCCGCGGAGACCCGCCGCCAGCACCGCCGGCCTCGGCCCTGTCGCCACCGGCGGTCTCGGGCCCCGGACCACCCTCCTTCCCCCCTCGGAAATCCCGCTCTATGACGCCGCCCATGTCGCTCGCCCACCCTGCCGGCGGCGCGCCCGCGCGGGTGCGCCCGCACGCGCGTCCCCTTCCCCTGCGCGTCGGGACCCGCGGCTCGCCGCTCGCCCTCTGGCAGACCCGCTGCTTCCTCCGGATCGTCACGCATTTCTGCCCCGTCCTTCGCCATGCGAACGCCTTCGACGAACACGTCATCGCGACATCCGGCGACCGCATCCAGGACCGGCCCCTGGCCGATGTCGGCGGCAAGGGCCTTTTCGCGAAAGAGATCCACGAGGCCCTGCTGGACGGCCGCATCGACTTCGCCGTCCACAGCCTGAAGGACCTGGAGACGGAGATGCCCCCCGGCATCGTCCTCGCCTGCACCCTCAAGCGGGAGGATGCGCGCGACGCGCTGGTCCCCCGTCCCGGCCTCGCGGCCCTGGACCCCGCCGACCCGCTCGGCAGCCTGCCGGCCGGCGCCCGGCTCGGCACCGCCAGCCTTCGCCGGCAGGCGCAGGTGCTGCATGTCCGCCCGGATCTGCAGGTCGGCGTCATCCGCGGGAACGTGCAGACCCGCCTCCGTCGCCTGTCCGAGGGCGAGTTCGACGCCACCCTCCTCGCCCTCGCCGGCCTCCGCCGCATGGACCTCTCGCCGGAGGGCATGGTGGTCCTCGACCCCGAGGCGATGGTCCCCGCCGCTGGCCAGGGCATCATCGGCGTCACCGTCCGCGAGGGCGACACCGAACTGCACGAGCTCCTCGGCGGCATCGAGGATCGCGAGGCCCGTGCTGTCTCCCGCGCCGAGCGCGCCCTCCTCGCTGCGCTGGATGGCTCCTGCCGCACCCCGATCGGCGGCCATGCAAAGCTTTTGCCGAACGGCCAGCTCCACCTGACCGGCCTCGTGGCCCGTCCCGACGGTTCCTTCCTCCTCAAGCGTAGCCTGCACGGCCCCGTCGCCGACGCCGCCGGCCTGGGCGAGTCTCTCGGCTACAGCCTGCGCGACGACAGCCCGGCCGACATCTTTGGCTGAGGATTCGCGTCCCGGCTGCCTCATCACCCGTCCCGAGCCGGGCGCCGGCGCGACGGCGGAGCGCGTGGCCGCCCTTGGCTGGCGGCCGGTCCTCGCGCCTGCCCTCGTCCTGACACCGCTGCCCATGCGCCCCGCCCCGGCCGCCCAGGCGGCGCTCGTCCCCAGCGCCGCCTCGCTGCCGGCGCTCGCCACCGCCTGGCCCCTCGGCCGCCCGCTGCTGGCCGTCGGCGAGGCCACCGCGGCCACCGCCCGCCACCTCGGCTTCGCCCAGGTCATCGCGGCCGACGGCGATGCCGAATCCCTCGCCGCCACAGCCGCGGCCCGGCTCGACCCGCGGGACGGCCCGCTGCTCCTCGCGGCCGGGCGCGGCTACGGCACGGCGCTCGCCGCCGCCGTCCAGGCCCGCGGCTTCGGCGTCATCCGCCGCACCGCCTACGCCGCCACCCCGGCCGCCGCCCTACCGGAGGAGGCCTGCGCCGCGCTCGCATCCGGCACCGTTCGGGCGGGGCTGTTCCTTTCGCCCCGCAGCGCCTCCGTGGCCTGCGCCTTGCTGCGGGGGGCCGGCCTCGCGGGTGCAGCAACCGGCATCCGCGCGGTCGCGTTGAGCGCCCGCGTGGCCAGGGCACTGGCGGACCTGCCCTGGCGGTCCCTAGATGCCTCCCCACGGCCGGACCAGGACGCTTTGCTGACCATGCTCGGGCCCCCGCCAGAGAGAGGACCTTCTCCGCCCCCATGAGCGACCCGCAGAAGCCCCCCGGCGGTCCGAAGCCGAAGAACCGGACGTACAGCGTGACCCCACCCGCGACACCCCCGGCCGCGCCGGACGCGGCCGCCCCGCTGCCGCCGGCCGGCAGCGACGTGCCCGCGGCGACGCCGGCCGCCGCGCCCGCGGTCGCGGCCTCGTCGGACGCGGCGGTGGCCCGGGAACCGGCGCCCCCGACTTCGGCTGCCGCCGCGAGCGCCGCCGCGGAGGCCGAGGCGCCCGTGGGCGCCCGGCCCGCTGCGTCCGCCGCCGCCGCGCCCCGCGTCACGGTTCGCCCCGGGGCCGTCCCGCCCCGCCCGGCCGCGCCCGTCACCGTCATGGGCCGGCGCTTCGAGCCGGCGCTGCTGCCGATCGGCGCGGCGCTCGTGGTCCTGGCCGGGGCGGTCATCTACCTCGTTGCCAGCCCGCGAGAGCGCCCTGTCGCGCCGGGCGCCACGCTCCAGGCCGAGGCCGATCGAACCGCGACGCTCGACCGCCGCCTCGCCGCGCTGGAGGCGCGCCCCGCCGCCGAGGGCCTCGCCGACCGGGCCGCCGCCGCCGAGCGCCGGCTCGATGCGGCCGAGGCTGCCGCGCGTGACCTGGCCGCCCGCCCGGTGCAGGACGCCGACGCCCGCGCCGCCATCGCCGCCCTCCGCACCGCGGGGGAGGAGCGCGCCACCGCGGTCGATGCGCGCATCGCCGAGGCCCTGCGCCGCGCCGAGGAGCGCGACGCGGCCCTCGACGGTCGCCTTGCCGAGACGGCCCGCAGCGTCACGGAGCGCTTCAATGCCCTGGAGGGCCGGATCGCCGAGTCCGCCCGCGCGGTGGACGAGCGCCTGTCCGCCGCCGACGGCCGGGCCACCGAGGCCGCCCGCGCCGCCGGCGAGCGGATCGCCGCGCTGGAGGGCCGGGTCGCGGAGGGCGAGCGCCGCACCGAGGCGCGCATCGCACAGGCCGAGGGCACGCTGGCCAACCGGCTGACCGGCGCGGAGCAGGCCCTGGCCGCCCGCGTCACCGCCGCCGAGCAGGCCTTCGCCCCGCGCCTCCAGGCGCTCGACGCCACGCTGAACGAGCGCGTGGAGGCCGCCGGGTCGGCCGTGAACCGTCGGCTTGACGAGGCCGGCCGCGCCCTGGACGAGCGCCTCTCCCGCCAGGAAGGACAGCTCAACCAGCGGATGGCGGCGCAGGAGGCCGCGCTGGGCGAGCGGATCGGCGCCCAGGAGCGCGCCCTGGCCGAGCGGGTCCAGCAGTTCGAGCAGCGCCTGCGCCAGGCCGAGGATGCGGAGCGCCGGCTCGGCGCCCTGGCCGCCCGCGGCAACATCCAGAACGCGCTGGAGGCCGGCCGGCCCCTCGGTCCGGCCATGGCCGGTCTATCCGCCGAGCCGCCGCCGGCCCTGGCCCGCTACCGGACGACGCCCCCGCCGACCGAGGCGGCGCTGCGCCTGTCCTTCGAGGAGGCGGCCCGCGCCGCCCGCGCGGCGGCCGAGCCGCAGGCCCAGGGCGTGGGCGAATCCGCGCTCGCCCGCCTGCAGGGCCTCGTGACCGTGCGCCGCGGCGAGCAGGTGGTGGTCGGCGACCCCGTCTCGGGCGAGTTGGAGCGTGCCCGCCGCTATCTCGAGGCGGGCGATCTGCCGGCGGCCGTGGAGCGCCTGGAGCGGATGCCCGAACCCTCCCGCCGCGCGATGGCTGGCTGGATCGGGCAGGCGCGCGAGTTGGTGGAGGCGCGCAACGCCGTCCGCGACCTCGGCACCGGGCTCCCTGGCACCGGGCTCCCTGGCACCGGGACTTCCCGCTCCGGGAACCCCGGCTGATGGCGCGCGCGATCGGGCTGCTGATCCTCCTCGCGGCGGGGGTCGCGCTCGCGCTCTTCCTGCGCGACCTGGGCGGCGCCATCGAGATGACGGTGGGGAGCACCTTCGTCGCGGTGCCCCTCTGGCTCGCGCTGCTGGCGCTCGTGATCGCCTTCGCGGTGGTCCACCTGCTGCTGGTCGGCTGGCGGTCGCTGCGGAACTGGCCGGCCCGAATCCGCGCCCGCCGGGCCGAGCGCCATCGGCGGGATGGCGACGCCGCCGTCACGCGCGCCCTTGTGGCACTGGCTGCGGGTACCTCGGATCAGGCGCGGCTGGAGATCCGTCGCGCTCGCAAGCTGCTGGGCGATACACCGCAGACCCTTCTGCTGACCGCCGAGGCCGAGCGCGCCGCCGGGCGCAACGACGCCGCCAACGAGGCCTACAAGGCCCTCGCGGCGCGGGAGGACGGCAAGTTCCTCGGCCTGCGCGGCTTGCTGAGGGACGCGATGGAGCGGCAGGACTGGCCCGTGGCCCAGCGCTTGGCGCGGGAGGCCGAGGCGGCCCAGCCCGGCGCCACCTGGGTGCGGGAGGAGCGCGCGGCGCTGGCCCTGCGGACCCGCGACTGGCGGGAGGCGCTGGCCCTCTCGCCGCCGACCGTCACCGGCACCACCCGCGCCTCTCTCGCGCTCGCGGCGGCCGCGCAGGAGCCGGACGCCGAGAAGGCGGCCGAGCTGGAGAAGCAGGCCTTGTCCGCCGATCCGGGCTTCGCGCCCGCCGCCCTGGCCCAGGCGCACCGGCTGGAGGCCATGGGCAGCCCGCGCCGCGCGAAGACCGTGCTCCAGACCGCCTGGGCCGCCGCGCCGCATCCCGACCTCGCCGAGGCCTACATGGCGGGGGAGAAGGACAGCCTCGCTCGGGTGAAGGCCGCGGAGGCACTGACCCATGCCAACCGGACCCATCCCGAGAGCCGCCTGGTGCTCGCCCGCACCGCCCTGGCCGCGAACCTGACGGGGCGGGCCCGGGCCGAGCTGGAGGCGCTGCTGGCTTCCGGCGGGGCCGACCGCCGCGCCTATCTCGCGATGGTCGACATGGAGGCCGTGGAGCTGGGCGACAGCGCGGCGGGCCGCGCCGCGGAGGCGAAGTGGCTCCGCGCCGCGGCCGAGGCGCCGCCTGAGCCGCGCTGGCGCTGTTATGCCTGCGCCACCGACCACGCCGCCTGGGCGCCGGTCTGCGAGCATTGCGGCACGGCCGGGCGCATCAACTGGACCGGCACGCCGGCCAGTGCGGGCGGCACGCTGACCGCCAGCTGAGCGCCCCCGCAATTCCAGCGGTTGCCGAGGGACGCGGAGGCGGCTAGAAGGCCGCTCTCCGCACGGTTCGCCGACGTAGCACAGCGGTAGTGCAATCGATTCGTAATCGATAGGTCGTGAGTTCGATTCTCACCGTCGGCACCATTTCTTCCTGACTTCCAGCATTTATTCGGCCCGACGGGCCCCGTCTGCGGTGGGTTGCGCCAGCAGGCGATCCGGCCGATGAGTCCGGATGCGTCGCATCCTCCTCATTCTGCTCATCCTGGTTCCGGTGGTGGCAATCGCGCTGTTCATCGTGGCCAATCCGCCGCGCGCTTTCTTCCCGGCCCGCGAATCTTTCCAGTGCGCGCGGATGAGCGGTGGCAACGCGGCGCAGGTCGGGCTGGAGATCGACGGAGCCCAGGCGACGCTTGTCATCGGCAGCGAGCGGCTGGCCGGCACGGCATCCCACGGCTGGAACAAGGTGGGCGGCACCTTGTCCGACGGTCGCGCGCTGAACCTGCGCACCGACACCAATATCGGCGTCTTCTACAACCCGCCCTTCGCGACGGGCGAGTACCGCTGCACCCGCAACGCCGGCTGATTCAGGCCGGCGGTCGGCGTACGGGATAGGCGCTGGAGAAGATCTCCTCGACCGGCGGGTGGCCGAAGGTGCGCTGGGGGTAAAGGGCGACCATCCGGTCGAACTGCGCCTGCGCCCGCGCGCCCCAGGCATCCCAGTCCACGCCGGGGATCGCGCCGTCCTGCATCGAGGCGCGGCCGTCTACGATCACCGTGCGCGCATCCGTGCCGCGGCCCGCGATCATCAGCGTCTGGATCGGGTCGATGATCTGCCCGAGATGTGGCGCCGACAGGTCCCACACCACGATGTCCGCCCGCGCGCCGGGCGAGAGTCGACCGAGGTCGCCTCGGCCAACCGCGCGCGCGCCACCGAGCGTCGCGGCGTCGAACAGGTCCTCCGCGCGGCAGGCCGCCGCGTCGTTCTCCACCACGCGGCAGAGCAAGAGGCCGGTCTGCAGGTTCAGCAGCATGTCGGCGGGCCAGGTGTCCGTGCCCATGCCGATGTTCAGCCCCATCTCCCGGTAGCGCCGGAAGCTGCTGATCGCTCCTCCGCCGCGCGCCGAGACGAGGGGGCAGTGAGCGATGGACACGCCGCCATCCCGCAGGATTTCCAGGTCCCGTCCCGGCTGCGGGTTGCGTGGCGTGCCGGTGACGGCGGTGGCGTGCGGCACGATCAGCCGCGGCGACAGCACGCCGAGGGAGTCCAGCCACTCCGGCGTCGTCATCCCGTGCAGGCGGCGGACCGTTCCCACCTCCATGGCGGACTGAACCGCGTGCTGGCGCCAGGGCACGTCGAGGTCGGCCGCGGCAGCGGCGCTGCGGCGCAGGAGCTGGGGCGTGCAGGTCTCCACGCGGTCGGGAGACAGCATGGTGCGGATCAGGCCGTTGGCGCGGCCCTCGTTCCGGCGGCAGAAGGCGATCGCCTCGTCCAGGCCGCGCAGGCCCCGCGCCTCATCGAAGTCGGTGCCAATAGTGCCGTCATCCTCCACCACCATGCCGCCCGTGCGGTAAGCGGGGCCGAGATAGGCGCGGAGGTTGAGGGACTCCGCAACCTCGGCGGCGGCCTCGAACTCCGCGACCGTCTCCGCCCATTCCCGGTAGAAGAGCGAGGCGATGGGCAGTGCCGTGGTGATGCCGTTCCGCAGGAGATGCGCGAAGGCGTAGCGCTTCTGGAAGGCCAGCTCCTCCTCCGAGTACATCTCGAAGGGGCCGGCGCGGAGGTAGGAGCGCGGCCAGACGCGGCCCTTCTTCCAGGCCGGGCCGTTGTCGAACCCGAGGATGGTCGTGTCGAGGTCCGAGAGCGCGTCCAGGTCCACGAAGCCCGGGGCGATCAGCGCGGCGCCGTAGTCCACGCGGCGCGCCACGGGGCCAGGGTACGCGTGTCCGGCGAAGGTGACCGTACCGTTCTCGAACACGATTTCGCCGTTCGGAAGAAGGACGTGCTGGCCGTCCGCGTGGCCGAGCACCCAACGCGCGGTCAGCAGGGTGGGGCCGTCCAGCCGGCCCCAGGGAAGCGCGGGCGTCACGGCGCCTCGGCCAGCGCGCGGCCGTCCCGCGCGACGACGCGGCCGGATTTCACGACGAGTGGACGGGGCGCGCGGTCCACGACAGCCTCTGCCACGGATTCGCCCCGCACCAGCACGAGATCGGCATCGCAGCCCGGCTCCAGCCCGTAGGCCGGCAGGTCCATGGTGCGGGCGCCGCCCTCCGTGCAGACGCGCAGCGCGAGTTCCACCTCGTCGTCGCGACGGAGATTGTTGCGCAGGCCGACGATCATGGCGCGCTCCAGCATGTCGCCGTTGCCGTAGGGGCTCCAGGTGTCGCGGATCCCGTCATTGCCGGCGCAGACCGTGATGCCGCGGCGGGTGAGGGGGGCCACCGCGGGCACCGGGCGGCTGGGTGCGCCGGTCGTCATGATCCGCACGTCGAGCGCCGCGATCTCGTCCAGAAGCGGGTCGATCAGCGCGGGATCGGGGTGGCCGAGGCAGAAGGCGTGGCTGATCGTCACGTTGCCCCTCATGCCGAGCGCGCGGGTGCGCTCCAGGATCAGACGGGTGGAGAAGGCGCCGAGTTCACCCGTCTCGTGCAGGTGGATGTCGAGCGGCTTGCCGAAGCGACCGCAGAGCGCGAAGACCGCGTCGAGGTGGCCCTTCGGGTCGGAATCGATGCCGCAGGGGTCGAGGCCGCCGACCACCTCCGATCCCATCCGCATCGCCTCCTCCAGCAACTCCAGCGTGCCGGGGCGTGCGAGGAGGCCGGACTGAGGGAAGGCGACGATCTCGATGAAAACGTGATCACGCAGCGCGTCCCGCGTGCGCATCACGCCCTCGATCCCTTCCAGGCCGATCTCCGTGTCCACGTCGACGTGCGAGCGGATGTGGGTGGAGCCTTTCGCGACCGAACGGATGGCCTGGCGCATGGATTGCCGGTGCGGGTCGATGCCCAGCGCCTTCTTCGTGGCCCGCTCATTGTCGATCTTGTCGATCAGCCGCGGTCCGACCTCGTTCCGGTACCAGGGCATCCCGAGCATCGTCTTGTCGAGATGCGTGTGCGCCTCGACGAGGCCGGGCAGGAGGATGTGGCCGGCGCCGTCCTCCTCCGGCGTGCCGGCGGGAGGGGACGCGCCGTCCGGCGCAATCTTGCCGTCCAGGATCATCACGTCTCGCAACGGACCGCCCCAGGGGCGGACGTTCCGGACGATGAGGGAGGCGGCCATCGGAGGTCCTCTCGAGGCAAAGGGCCGGGAAGGCTCGCATGATTCGTCGCTTCCGTCCCCGCCCGAGGGGTGGCGATCGGGCCTCCGCCGAAACCTCTTCCCGTCCGGCGATCACGCATCCATGATCGCCGGCGACGACCAAGGCCGATCGGGGACGGGGTGAACTCCCCGTCATCCGACGGAAACAAGCGCGCGGCGTGATCCCCGGAAAGGGGACGGCGGGACCGCGCGATCGGGGGATGAGTGGCATGACGGACGATCTGGGCACCCTTGGTTTTGGCCGGCGCGCGGCGCTGATGGGCGCGGCGGCGCTCTCGCTCGGCGCGCGTGGGGCGGCGGCACAGGGCGCGGCGCGGGAGGCCCCGGACCTCGCGCGGCAGGTGGCGGCGAACCAGTTGCCGGCACTGGCGCAGCGCCTGCCGTCGGACCCGCTGGTGGTCACGCCGGTCGAGCGGGTCGGGCGCTATGGCGGCACGCTGCGGCGCGGGCTGCGCGGATCGGCCGACCACAACGGCATCCTGCGCATGGTGGGCAACCAGGGCCTGACGCGCTGGAACCTGCAGTTCACCGACGTGCTGCCCGGCGTCGCGACGCGCTGGGATGTCAGCCCCGACGCGACCGAGTTCACCTTCCACCTGCGCCCCGGGATGAAGTGGAGCGACGGCCAGCCCTTCACCGCGGACGACATCGTCTTCTCGATGGTGGATTGCCTCGGGAACACGGACCTCTATCGCAGCTATCCCAGCATCTACATGGTGAATGGGCGGCCGCCGGACGTCACCAAGGTTTCCGATACGGCGGTGCGCTTCAAGTTCGCCGCGCCCTTTGGGCTGCTGCTGCAGCAATTCGCCACGCCGCTCGGGCAGCACCCAACCCTGTTCCCGCGGCACTACTGCCGCCAGTTCATGCCGGCGGGCGATCCCGACGTGCTGACGAAGGCGCGCGCCGCGGGCTTCACGGACTGGCCGTCCTTCTTCCGCGCCCGCTGCGGCGACATCGAGATCCCCAGCCGCTGGAGCAATCCGGCCAAGCCGACCCTCGACCCCTGGGTGGTCACGGAGCCCTACACCGGCGGGGCCACGCGCGTGGTGATGCGGCGCAACCCGTATTTCTGGCAGGTGGACACGCAGGGCAACCAGCTTCCCTACATCGACGGCATCACCTTCGGCATCGCGCAGGACGTGGAGAGCCTGATGCTCGACGCGATCGGCGGCCGGCTGGACCTGCAGGAACGGCACCTCGATTCGCTCCAGAACAAGCCGACCCTCGCGCGCAACGCGCAGCGCGGGAACTACCGGGTGTTCGACACGACGTCCGCCAATTCCCAGCAGATGACGATCTACCCCAACATCCTGCACAAGGACCCCGCGATGCGGGCGATGTTGGGGAACAAGGATTTCCGCATCGCGCTGTCGCACGCCATCGACCGGGCGGAGATCATCGAGGCGGTGTATCTCGGCCAGGGCGAGCCCTGGCAGCACGGGCCGCGCCCGACGCATCCCTGGTACCATGAGCGGATGGCGCGGCAGTACACGCAGCTCGATCGCGCGAAGTCGAACCAGATCTTCGACCAGCTCGGCTACAACCGGCGGGATTCGCAGAACTTTCGGCTGCGGCCGGACGGGCAACGGGCGGGATTCTCGGTCAACGTGATCCCGGCACTGAATCCGGACCACGTGGACGCGCTGGAACTGGTGAAGCGCCACTGGGCCGCGGTGGGCATCGACATGCGCGTGAACACGATGGAGCGCGCGCTGTTCTACACGCGCGGCGACGCGAACGACCATGATGCGCTCGTTTGGCTCGGCCCGGGCGGGCTGGACCCGATGCTGGACGCCCGCGACTACCTGGCCATGCACCCGCAGGGCTCCTGGCAGGCCGTCCCCTGGGCGGTCTGGTACGCCTCGGGCGGCAAGGAAGGGCAGGAGCCGTCCGAGAACCAGCGGCAGCGGATGCGCCTTTACGACGAGGCGCGGACGAAGGTCAGCCCGGCCGAGCAGGCGCCGCTCATGCGGCAGATCTGCGACCTTGCCGCCGACGCCTTCGAGATCTTCGGCGTGTCGCTCTCGCCGAACCTCTTCGGCATCGCCAGCAACCGGCTGAAGAACGTACCGAACGGGATGCCTCAAGCCTGGTCCTGGCCCAACCCGGGGCCGTCCATGCCGCAGCAGTATTTCTTCGAGTCCTGATGGCACGCGGGGCCGGGCGATCCCGGCCCCTTTCGGCGAGGAGCCGCCATGCTGGCCTATATCGGCAAGCGCCTGATCTGGATGGTGCCGTCGCTGTTCGCGGTGTCGTTCATGGCCTTCGTGCTGATCCAACTGCCGCCCGGAGACTACGTCACCACCTACATCGCGACGCTCGCGGCCTCGAACGAGGTGGTGGACCAGCAGCAGGCCGCGGACCTCCGGAACCGCTTCGGCCTCGATCAGCCCTTCATCGTGCAGTATGGCAAGTGGATGTGGGGCATCCTGTCCCGCGGCGATTTCGGCCTGTCCTTCGAGTGGCAGCAGCCGGTATCCGGCCTGATCTGGGAGCGGATGGCGCTAACCCTGGCGCTGACCTTCGCGACGCTCCTGCTGACCTGGGCCATTGCCCTGCCGATCGGCGTCTATTCCGCCGTGAAGCAGTATTCCATCGGCGACTACTTCGTGACGGCGCTCGGCTTCATCGGGCTGGCGATCCCGTCCTTCCTCTTCGCGCTCGTGCTGATGTACCTCGCGGTCGTGTATTTCGGGCAGGAGGTGGGCGGGCTGTTCAGCCCGGAGTATCAGAACGCGCCCTGGTCCTGGGCGAAGGTCTGGAACCTGATGGAGCACATCTGGGTTCCGGTGCTCATCCTCGCGGTCAACGGCACGGCCAGCCTCGTCCGCATCATGCGCGCCAACATGCTGGACGAGCTGCCCAAGCCCTATGTCACGACGGCGCGAGCCAAGGGGCTGTCGGAGTTCCGGCTGCTGGTGAAGTACCCCATGCGGCTGGCGATCAACCCTTTCATCTCCACCATCGCGTGGCTTTTGCCGAACCTCGTATCGGGGGCCGCGATCGTGGGTGTGGTGATGTCGCTGCCAACGGCGGGGCCGCTGCTGCTGCAGGCGCTGATGAGCCAGGACATGTATCTCGCCGGCGCCTTCATCCTGCTGCTCTGCACGCTGACGCTGGTGGGCACGCTGATCTCGGACCTGTTGCTGGCCGCGGTCGATCCGCGCATCCGGCTGGAGTAGCGCCATGAGCGACGCGGTCCTCAGCGCGGTCACGCCCCCGGTGTCCCGTCATGACGTGGCAGGGCAGTGGACGCTGATCTGGTGGCGTTTCCGGCGGCACAAGCTCGCCATGGCCGGCCTGGTCGTGACGGTGTTCATCTACATCGTCGCGGCGGCGCCCGGCTTCTTCGCAGTGAACGATCCGTCGCAGCAGGCTGCACGGCAGGTCTATCACCCGCCGCACCCGATCCACTTCTTCGACGACGGCGCCTTTCGCCCGCACTTCAACGCCATGCGGCTGCGGCGCGACCCGGTGACGCTGGAGCCCACCTTCACGCCCGATCCGTCCCGGAAGATCCCGATCGCCTTTTTCGTGCGCGGGCCGGAGTACTACCTCTTCGGACTGATCCCGACGGACATCCACCTGTTCGGATCGTCCGATCCCTCCGTCACTTTCTACCCCCTGGGGGCGGACCGGCTGGGGCGCTGCGTGTGGTCGCGGCTGTCCTTCGGGACGCAGATCTCGATGAGCATCGGGCTGGCCGGCGTGGTGCTGTCGCTGGTGATCGGCGTGCTGCTCGGCGGCATCTCCGGCTACTATGGCGGGCGGGTGGACTTCGCGATCCAGCGGCTGATCGAGTTCGTCCTGTCCCTGCCGACCATCCCGATCTGGCTCGCGATGGCGGCGGCGCTGCCGCAGAACTGGCCTCCAACAGCCACCTATTTCATGATCACGCTGATCCTGTCGCTGATCGGCTGGGCGCAGCTCGCGCGCGTGGTCCGGGGTCGCTTCCTGTCCTTGCGCACGGAAGATTTCGTGATGGCGGCGCGGCTGGATGGCGCGTCTGAGAAGCGGATCATCTTCCGCCACATGCTGCCCTCCTTCACCAGCCACATCGTGGCCTCCGTCACGCTGGCGATCCCCGCGATGATCTTGGCAGAGACGGCGCTCTCCTTCCTCGGCCTCGGGCTGCAACCGCCTGTCGTGTCCTGGGGCGTGCTGCTCCGGGAGGCGCAGAACATCCGCTCCATCGCCTCCGCGCCCTGGCTCTTCGCCCCCGGCGGGGCGGTGGTGATCGCGGTGCTCGCGCTCAACTTCCTGGGGGACGGTCTTCGCGACGCGTCTGATCCCTATGAACGCTGACCTCTTCCGCCGCGACCTGCCGGTCCTGTCCATCCAGGACCTGAAGGTCGACTTCCCGCTGCGCCACGGCGTGCTGCACGCCGTGGCCGGCGTCTCCATGGACCTCCACCGCGGCAAGACGCTCTGCGTGGTGGGGGAGAGCGGGTCGGGCAAGTCCGTCACCGCGCGCTCCGTGCTCCAGATCGTGGACCGGCCGGGGCGGATCACGGGCGGGCGGATCGACTTCACCCGGCCGGATGGGTCCACCACGGATCTCGCCGCGCTGAACCCGCGCGGGGGAGCCATCCGACGCGTGCGGGGACGGGAGATCGCGATGATCTTCCAGGAGCCGATGTCCTCCCTGTCCCCCGTGCACACCATCGGGGATCAGATCACCGAGGTGCTGCGGCTTCATCTGAAGCTCGACAAGGCGGCGGCGCGGGATCGCGCGGTCGGCCTGCTGCGGGCGGTGGAGATCGCGCGTCCCGAGACAGCGATCGACCGCTACGCCTTCGAGTTCTCCGGCGGCATGCGCCAGCGCGCCATGATCGCGATGGCCCTGGCCTGCGACCCCGCCGTGCTGATCGCGGACGAGCCGACGACCGCGCTCGACGTGACGACCCAGGCGGAGATCCTCGATCTCATCAAGCGCCTGCAATCCGAGCGCGGCATGGCCGTGATGTTCATCACCCACGACATGGGCGTGGTCGCGGAAGTCGCGGACGAGGTGGTGGTGATGCACCGGGGCCAAGTGGTGGAGCGCGGTTCGGTGGACCGCCTCTTCTCCGCGCCGGCCGAGCCCTATACCCAGCACCTGATCGGCAACGTGCTCAAGCTGGAGCAGCCGAGCGCCATCCGCGCCGAGCGCCCACCGCAGCCCGCCGGCCGCGAGCCGGTGTTGGAGGTGCGTGACGTCGCCGTGCATTTCGGCGGCCGGAAGAAGCTGTTCCGAGCGCCGCCACCGGTCGTGAAGGCGGTGGATGGCGTGTCGCTCTCCCTCTACGCCGGTCAGACGCTCGGCGTGGTGGGGGAGAGCGGGTCGGGCAAGACGACGCTTGGCCGATCCATCCTGCGCATGGTGGACCCGACGGGGGGCGCGGTGCTCTACCGCCGGCCGGACGGTGCCGTGCTCGACATGGCGAAGGCGGACCGCACGGCCCTGCGCTCCGCCCGGCGGGAGATCCGCATGATCTTCCAAGACCCCTTCGCGAGCCTGAATCCGCGCATGACGGTGAACCAGATCGTGGGCGAGCCGCTGCTGGTGAACGGCATCGCGACGGGCGCCGCGCTGAGGGACCGGGTGACCGGGCTGCTGGAGAAGGTCGGCCTCGAACCCTCGTGGGGGGAGCGCTTCCCGCACGCCTTCTCCGGCGGCCAGCGGCAGCGCATCGGCATCGCCCGGGCGCTCGCGCTGGAACCGCGCATCATCATCGCGGACGAGCCGACGAGCGCGCTGGACGTCTCGCTGCGCGCCCAGATGCTGGACCTGCTGCTCCGGCTACAGGACGAGCTGTCGCTGGCCTTCCTCTTCATCAGCCACGACATCTCGGTCATCCGCTACATGTGCGACCGGGTCGCGGTAATGCATCGGGGACGCGTGGTGGAGGAAGGGCCGACGGCGCAGGTCTGCGACGCGCCGACCCATGCCTATACACGCGCCCTGCTCTCCGCCGTGCCGCGGCCGGACCCGCAGGCGCGGCGCCTGCACCTGCGGGAGCGCTACGTGGCCTGACGCGGCCCAGGGTAGCGGCGCTCAGTGCAGCGGCGCGGCCTTCAGGAAGCGCTGCCGGTCGCCGGAGGTGACGACGAGGTCGAAGCGGTCACCCTCCCGCTCGACCAGCAGGGGGATGTCTACGCCGGCGTCACCAAGGCCCCAGATGGCCCGGAAGAAGCCGGACAGGTCGATCACCGGCTCCTGCGCCACCGCGAGGATCACGTCCCCCTGCCGAAGCCCGGCGCGGGAGGCCGGGCCTTTGCGGGTGACGCCGACGAGCACGACATGGCCGTCATCGGCGGCGGCCGAGACGCCGAGCCAGGGCCGGGGCGGGCGGTTAGGGCGGCCGAGGGCGAGCATGTCGTCCAGGATCGGCCGCAGCAGGTCGATCGGCACGCTCATGTTGAGCACCCGCACCTTGCCGTCGCCGGGATCGTGGCCGAGCTGGATCGAGCCGATGCCGACCAGCTCGCCCTTCGGGTTGATCACGGCACCGCCGCCCCAGAGGGGATGGGCTGGGGCGGTGTAGAGCGCCTCTTCCAGCAGGTATTCCCAGTAACCGGTGAATTCCTGCCGGGCGACGATCCGCGCCGCCAGGGCACCGGCGCGCCCGCCGGCGCCGGCGAAGACGATCCGGTCGCCGACCTGGGCCTCGGACGAGCGGCCGAGGGGCAGAGCGGGGATGCCGGGCCGTCCCAGGGCCTGGACGAGCCCAAAGCCCGTGACCTGGTCGTACCCCACGACATGGCCGGGGACGACCCGGCCCTCATTGGTGGTGAGCCAGATCTCATCGGCCTCTGTGATGAGGTAGCCGATGGTCAGGAAGAGCCCGTCGTCCCGGATCAGCACGGCGTGGCCGCCGCGCTCCGTCCCGAGCGTGTGGGCGGTGAAGGCATCCTCCGGCACGCGGGCGCGGAGGGTCACCACCGAGAGAAGCGCCCGGTCGAGGTCGTAGTCATAGTCCCCGGGCTGCGGCCGCAGGGTCAGCGGCACCGTCCCGTCGTCATCCGATCCGGCCATGGTCCATCCCCTGTGTTCGACGGTTTTACATGGGGCCTGGGGCCGAAGTTTCACGCGCCACGCGGCCGGGGCCGGCGCCCCGGCCGAAGGCGACTCCGGTCAGCCCTGCAGGGCCCGCCAGATTCGCTCCGGCGTGGCGGGCATGTCGAGATGGGTCACCCCCCGGTCGCGCAAGGCGTCCACCAGGGCGTTCATGACGGCGGGAAGGGAGCCGGCGCACCCGGCCTCCCCACAGCCCTTCGCGCCGAGCGGGTTGGTCAGGGCGGGGGTGGGACGGCTGCCGAAGCCGATGTCTGGCAGGTCCTGTGCGCGGGGCAGGCCGTAATCCATGAAGCTGCCGGTGAGGAGCTGCCCATCCTCGGAATAGGCCACGCTTTCCATCAGCGCCTGCCCGACCCCCTGGGCGATGCCGCCATGGGCCTGGCCGGCGACCATCAAGGGGTTCACGATCACGCCGAAGTCGTTCATCGCGAAGTAGCGGACGATCTGGGCGTGGCCCGTGTCGGGGTCCACCTCCACCTCGCAGACATGGCACCCGTTGGGATAGGCCATGGGTGCCTGGTCAAAGACGTGGCGGACGTCCAGGCTGCGCGGCACGTCGGCCGGCAGATCCTTCGCGTCCCGCAGCCGGGCGGCCAACTCCATGATGTCGATGCCACGATCCGTGCCGGCGATGGCGAAACGGCCGGTGCCGTCGGGGTTGCGGGTGAACTCCACGTCCTCGGACGCGGCCTCCAGGAAGTGGCCGGCGGCCTGGCGGCCCTTCTCGATCACCTGGTCCGACGCCTCTACGATGGCGGCGCCGGAGGCCATGAGGGACTTCGACCCGCCGGTGCCGCCGCCGGCGATCAGGCGGTCGGAATCGCCCTGGACCAGCCGGATCGCCTCGAACGGCACGCCGAGGCGCTGGTGGAGCACCTGGGCGAAGGGTGTCCAGTGGCCCTGGCCGTAGTCGAGCGTGCCGGTGACGATGGTGACGGTCCCGTCCTCCCCGAAGAGGATCTCGCCCTGCTCCTTGCTCGGCGGGGCGGTGCATTCGAGGAAGTTGCCGATGCCGCGCCCGCGCAACAGGCCGCGCGACGCGCTCTCGGCCTTGCGGGCGGGGAAGCCCTCCCAGTCCGCCTCCTGCAGGGTCTTCTCCAGCAGGGCGGAGAAATCGCCGCTGTCATAGGTGGTGTCGGCGGCGGTCTTGTGGGGGAACTGGTCCGGGCGGATGTGGTTCAGCTGGCGGAGCGCGATCGGATCGCGGCCGGTCTCGGCGGCGGCGGCCTCGATCAGCCGCTCCATGAAGTAATTGCCCTCCGGGCGGCCCGCGCCGCGATAGGCGGAGATGGGCGTGGTGTTCGTGACGGCGGCGCGCGTCACCACCTCGATCAGCGGGGTGGTGTAGTTGCTCTGCACGTTCTTCACGAAGTTGGCCGTGCCCATCATCGGCCCGACCGTCGAGAGATAGGCGCCCATGTTGGCGTGGGCGTGCAGCCGCACCGCGAGGAAATGGCCCTCCGCATCCAGGGCGAGCGAGGCCTCCACCTCGTGGTCGCGGCCGTGCGCGTCCGAGAGGAAGGCGCCGCTGCGCTCGTCCACCCACTTCACCGGGCGACCGAGAGTCTTCGCGGCGTGCAGCAGCGGCGCGTATTCCGGGTAGGCGCTGGCCTTCATCCCGAAGGAACCGCCCACGTTTCCGGTCACGATGTGCATCTTCTCGACCGGCACCTTCATGATGCCGGCCATCTGGGCGCGGAAGCCGAAGACGCCCTGGGTGCCGAGGTTCAGCGTGTAGCGGTCCGTCTCCGGCTCGTAGGAGGCGATAGCGGAGCGAGGCTCCATCGAGCAGACGACGATCCGGTTGTTGCGGATGGACAGGCGTGTGACATGGGCCGCGGCGGCGAAGGCCGCCTCCACCTTCGCCGCGTCGCCGTAGCGGAAATCGAGCACGACGTTGCCGGGAAGGTGGTCGTAGAGCTGGGGCGCGTCCGGGGCGATGGCGGCGCTGGCCTCGGTCACGGCTGGGAGTGGGTCCACCTCCAGGATCACGGCCTCGGCACCGTCCTTGGCCGCGGCCTTCGTCTCCGCCACGACCAGGGCGACGGGGTCCCCGACGAAGCGCACCCGATCCGAGGCGAGGGAGGGCCGGTCGATATTCCGCAGCGGCGTGCCGTCCGCGTTCTTCAGCGGCACGGTGCAGCGGAGCGGGCCGGTATGGGCGATGTCGGCCGCCGTGATCACCGCCACGACGCCGGGCACCTCTTTCGCTGGGGCCGCATCCAGGTTGGTGATGGTGCCATGGGCGTACGGGCTGCGGACGACCACGGCCCAGAGCTGGCCGGGTAGGTTCACGTCATCGGTGTAGCGGCCGCGGCCCTGGAGGAGGATCGGGTCCTCCTGCCGTGGGACGGGCTGGCCGATGCCGAACTTCAGGTTGGCGAAGGCGGCCAGGTTCGTGTCGGGCATGGGGGTCTCCGGCCGGAGGGCGGGGCAAGGGGGGCCTGTCAGGCCCGCTGCCCCATTATGGCCCCTCCGCGGCGGGCGGACACCCCCAGGGGGGGTGGCCCTTCGGTCAGCCCGCCAGTTCGCGGCGGACGATAGCGGCGCCCCCGGCCAGGGCGCGAAGCTTTCCGAAGGCCCGCTCGCGCGGCAGGTACTTCATGCCGCAGTCGGGAGCCGGAACCAGCCGTTCCGCCGGCAGGTGCTTCAGACCGGCGCGGATGCGGTCCGCCACGACCTCCGCCGTCTCCACCTCCGGCGTGCCGAGGTCGATCACGCCGAGCATGATCGTCTTGTTCGACAGGTCGGAGAGCACGCCGAGATCCAGCTTGGGCTGGGCCGCCTCGATCGAGATCTGCGCCGCGGTGGTGTCGGCCAGCTGAGGCAGGAAGGAGTAGCCGCTCGGCTTGTCCTTCACGACCGCGGCATAGCCGAAGCAGAGATGGACGACGGTGGTGCCCTCGATCCCCTCCAGCGCGCGGTTGAGCGCGCGGACGCCGAATCGGGCGGCGACTTCGGGGCGCGCCTGCATCCAGGGCTCGTCGAACTGGATCACGTCCACGCCGGCGGCCTTCAGGTCGCGCGCCTCCGCGTTAACGGCGGCGGCGTAGTCCATCGCCATCGCCTCCTCGTCCCCGTAGTGCTCGTCCACCGCCTGCTGCGAGAGGGTAAAGGGACCGGGCAGGGTGATTTTGGTCAGCCGGTCCGTGTTGGCGCGCAGGAACTCCACGTCCCGCACCTCCACGGGGCGGGTGCGGCGGATTTTGCCCACCACGCGGGGGACGAGCGTCTCCTTGCCGGCGCGACCCATGACGCGGGCGGGGTTGTCCACGTCCACCCCCTCCAGCGCGAGGGCGAAGCGGTTGGAGTAGCTCTCCCGCCGGATCTCCCCGTCCGTCACGATGTCGATGCCGGCGCGCTCCATGTCGCGGATGGCGATCACGGTCGCGTCGTCCTGCGCCTGTTCCAGCGCATCCTCCGCCACGCGCCACATCTGCTTCATGCGGACGCGGGGGACGAGGTTCTTCTTCAGCACCTCACGGTCCACCAACCAGTCGGGCTGGGGATAGCTGCCGACAACGGTGGTCGGGAGAAGGGCGTTCGTCACGGCGTTGTTCCTGTCAGGTCTTCGGCAGCGCGGTCGGCTGATAGGCGAGGAGGCGCCAGGCGCCGCCCTCCCGCACCCAGACCGCGCAGGTGAGGCTGCCGATGGTCTTGTCCGCCCCGTTGCGGGTGATGTCGGCGCCCATGGTGCCGAGCGCGACGGCGGCGTCCGGCCCGGCCTCCAGCACCTCCTTCGTCTCCCACCAGACGCGGTGATAACGCAGCGTGCCGTGGGCGATGGTGGCGAGGTAGGAGATCTTGTCGTCCTGCGAGCCGTCGGAGTGGGAATAGACCAGGCGGTCCGACATCAGGGCCGAGAGCGCGGCGATGTCGCCGGCCTTCATGGCGGCGTATCGGCGGGCTTCGAGGTCCTTGATCTGGTCGTTCACAGTGACCTCAGCGGGGGTTGGGCGCGAGCAGCCGCTCGGGCCAGGTGGCGACGCGGAAGAAGTCCAGCCCACCCTCGCCGCTGGCCTGGTAGGCCGCTGCGAATTGCCGGGCGAGGGCGGAGAGAGGCATCGGCACCCCCTCCCGCTGACCGACTGCGAGCGCCAAGTCCGTGTCCTTCGCGACGAGGTCCACGTCGGCTGCCGGCGTCCAGTCCCGCGCCTTCAGCATGTCCACCTTATAGGCCAGCAGGGGCGAGGCGACGACGGAGCGGGAGAGGGCGTCCAGCATCGTCGGCCAGTCCAGGCCGAGGCGGCCGCCGAAGGCGAGGGCCTCTCCGATCACGGCGGGGGTGAGGGCGACGACCATGTTCACCAGCAGCTTCACCGCGCGGGCTTCTTCCGCGGTGCCGACACGCAGTGTCTCCTTCCCCAGCACGCCGAGAAGCGGGGCGCAGCGGTCCAGCGCGGCATCGGGACCGGAGGCGAAGATCGTCAGCGTCCCGGACGCGGCCGTGCTGGTGCTGCCGGAGACGGGGCAGCGGAGATAGTCGGCGCCACGGGCGGCCATCTTCTCGGCGACCTTGGCGGAGGCGTCCGGGGAGACGGTAGAGAGGTCGAGAAAGACCTGCCCCGGGCCGATCGCGCCGGCGATGATTTCGGCGACAGCCAGCAAGGCCGTGTTATCCGGCACCATGGAGCAAATGACGTCCGAGTGCCGTGGCAGGGAAGCGAGTTCGGCGCCCCTTGCGCCTTCCGCCACCAACGCATTCACGCGAGCCGCATCCGGATCGGCCACGGCCAGCGCCGCGCCCGCGCCCAGCAGCCGGCGGCAGAGCGGCGTGCCCATCCGGCCCGCCCCCGCCCATCCGATCCGCCACCCGTCCAACGCGCCCATGCTCACAGCCCCAGATAGAACTTGCGGACGAGGTCGCTGTCGCCCAGCGCGGCGGGGGAGTCTCCCTGGAACTCCACCTTCCCGTGCACCAGCACGTAGCCGCGGTCCGCGATCCGCACGGCCTGGTGGAAGTTCTGCTCCGCCATGAGGACGGTCAGGCCGAGCTTCTCCTTCAGCTCCGCCACCGCCTCCATCGTGCGGGAGACGAGGATGGGCGCGAGGCCGACCGAGGGCTCATCGACGAGCAGGATCTTCGGTGCGCACATCACCGCGCGTCCCAGCGCGACCATCTGCTGCTCGCCGCCGCTCATGCTGCCGACGGCCTGGGAGCGGCGCTCCTTCAGCCGGGGAAAGGTCTCGTAGCAGAAGTCGAGGTTCCGCCGGATCGCGGCTCGCGCCGCGCGGCGATAGGCGCCGAGGAGCAGGTTCTCCTCCACCGTCAGGCGGGGAAAGAGGCGGCGGCCCTCCGGCACGAGCGCGATGCCGAGCTCCACGATCTCCTCCGGCGAGCGGCCGACGAGGCCGTGCTCCTGCCCGTCCAGCACGGCGGTGATCGTGCCGCGCGTCGGCCGCAGCAGGCCGAGGATGCAGCGCATCAGCGTCGTCTTGCCGTTGCCGTTGGTGCCCAGTAGGGCGACCGTCTCGCCCGCGCGCACCTCCAGCGACACGTCGTCCAGCGCGCGCACCGCGCCGTAGGCGGCGTCCAGGCCCGTGATGCGGAGGCTACTTTCCAAGATAGGCCTCCTCGACCTCCGGCATGGAGAGCACGGCGTGCGGCTCCCCGTCCGCGACCTTCCGCCCCGCGACGAAGACGGCCAGGCGCTGGGAGAACTCGGTGACGGCGCGCATCACGTGCTCGATCATGATGATCGTCGTGCCGGCGGCGTTCAGGCGGAACAGAAGCGCGAGGATTTGGTCCACCTCGGCGTGGGACAGGCCCGCCATGGCCTCGTCCGCGATGAGCAGGTCGGGGCGCAGCGCGGTGGCGCGGGCGAGCTCCAGGCGGCGCAGCTCCACCTGGGTCAGCTCCTTCGGCATCCGGTGGGCCTTGGCGGCGAGCTCGACGGATTCCAGGCACTCCATCGCGCGCGCGTCGGTCGCGTCGTGCCGGGCCCCGTAGGCGAGGGGGACGCGGACGTTCTCGATCACGCTCAGGCCGCGGAAGGGGCGGGGAAGCTGGAAGGTGCGGGCCAGGCCGCGGCGGGCGCGTTCGTGCCCCTTCAGCCCGGCCAGCGCCTCGCCCTTGAAGGTGAAGGCGCCGTCATGGCTGGGGAAGGCGCCCGCGAGACAGTTGGTGAAGGTGCTCTTGCCCGATCCATTCGGGCCGATCAGGCCGAGGCGTTCGCCTGCGCAGACCTCGAAGTCCACGCCTTGAAGCGCGGTGAAGCCGCCGAAGCGCTTTCCCACGCCCTGCGCGCGCAGGATGACGTCGCTCAACGCCGCCACCGGAACAGGCCGATGATCCCGTGCGGCGCGGCACAGACGAAGACGACCAGCACCACGCCGACGATCAGTAGGTTCGCGGCGGAGGAGATGGTCACCGTCGCCGCCTGCTGAAGCGAGGCGAGCAGCGTGGCCCCGATCACCGGCCCCGCCCAGGAGGCGGTGCCGCCGATCAGCGGCATGGCGATGGCGTTCACGGCATAGGCGAGGCCAAAGGCGCCGCCGGGCTCCACATAGCCGTTCAGGAAGGGCAACGGGGCGCCGGCCACGGCCATCATCGCGCCCGATACCGTGGTGGCGACCAGCTTCAGCCGCAGCGTCGGCACGCCGGCCGCTTCCGCGGCCGCCTCATCGTCCCGCAGCGCCGCGAGGCCGAGACCGAGACGGGACTTCTCGATGGTGCGGGCAATGGCGACTGAGGCGGCGGCCAGCCCCAGCATCAGGATGCAGAGGAAACCGGAATAGGTGTCGAAGGGCCAGGGCACTTCCCGCGGGCGGATGACGTAGGCGCCGCGGGAGCCGCCGAGAAAGGACCAGTTCACCACGACCGTCTGCAACACGACGGCCAGGCAGAGGGTGGCGATGGCAAAATACGCCCCGCGCAGCCGCAGCGTCAGGATGCCGGTGCCGAAACCGATCGCGCCGCCGACCAGCGCGGCGGCCCCGATGCTGGGCACCAGTCCCCATCCCAGCGCCTTCCCCATGGCGACGGTGGCGTAGGCGCCGGCCGCGAAGAAGGCGGCCGCACCGAAGTTCACGTACCCGGCGTAGCCGCCCAGGATGTTCCATGCCGTCGCCAGGATCACGTATTGCAGCACGAAGGTCGCGGCGAAGTAGGCGTACTCGCTGCCCAGGGCGCGCAGCCCGAGCGCCAGGGCCAGCGCCACCACGGCGGAGGCGATCCAGAACCCGGCATGGCCCAGCTGGCGCGGCGCGGGCAGGGAAGGGGGGGACGTCGCGGCGGTGGCGCTCACGCGGCCCGTCCGAACAGGCCCTGAGGCCTCACGGCCAGCATCAGCAGCAGGCAGCCGAACGCCACCGCCGGCGACCAGGAAGGGCCGTAGAAGGTGGCCGTCACGTTCTCCACCACCCCGAACAGCAGCGCAGCGACCACGCATCCGCCGAGGGAGGAGAGCCCACCCATGATGACGATGGCGAAGACCCGCCCGATGAAGATGTGACCGGACGCCGCGTCCACCGGCTGCACCACCGCCAGCGCCCCGCCCGCCAGCCCGGCCAGCGCGATGGAGATGCCGAAGGCCAACCGCTTGATCCGGGTCGGGTTGATCGCCAGCAGCCGCAGTGCCTCGCGGTCCTGGGCCACGGCGGCGATGGCGCGCCCCATGAAGGTGCGGCGCAGGAAGAGCACCAGCGCCCCGATCGCGGCCAGCGCCACCGCCGCGGGCACCAGCATCCGCAGCGGCAGGTCGATCTCGCCCAGGCGCCAAGTGGTGGTGGCATAGGCCGCGTCGGCGAAGTGCTGCTCCGGCCCGACCGTCATCACCAGCCCGATCTCGATGATGAACATCACCCCGAAGAAGAAGGCGAGGCCCTGGATCGCCTCATCCCCCCGCCGCTCGAAGAAGTGGTGATAGGCGACGTAGACCGCCGCCCCCAGCGCCCAGAACACGGGGGAGAGCAGGATCGAGAGCAGCAGCGGGTCGAGCCCGGTCGGCACAGAGAGCACCGCCACGACCAGCGCGCCCAGCACCATGAAGGCGGGATGCGCGATGTTGACCACATCCAGCATGCCGAAGGACACCGACAGCCCCGCCGCCGCGGCGGCATAGAGGCCGCCCAGCAGGAGCCCGGAGACGATCCCGTTCAACAGAAGGACGAGGTCGGGGTCCATCACGCGCCCGCGGTATAGGGCTTGCGGACCGTGCCGGACTTGTAGCGCTCCGGGTACAGGATCACCTGCGTCCCGGCGCGGCGGAACTGGTCGAGGCCGTTGCCCTGCACGCCCTGGTACTGGGTGTAGAGGTTCCGCTCCTCCGTCCATTCGCCCTGGGCATCGAAGCGCAGCGGGCCGATCACCGTGTCGAACTGGTTCGCGTGCATGTCCGCGGCCAGCGCGGCCTGGTCAATCCGGCCCACCCGCTTCACCGCCTGCTCCAGCACCTGCATCTGCGCATAGGCCAGCGGCGGCACGTAATGGCCCAGGGCGTCCGTGTTCTCCCGCGCTGCGATGGGCTGGTAACGCTCGATCAGCGCCTGCGTGCCCGGGAACTGAAGCGTCGGCTCCGGTGCGTAAACGTCCCACACCACCAGGTTGTTCAGGATCGGGCCGAGCTGCGTTTTCTGCGCCGTGATGTGCGGCCCGATCATCGGTCCGCCGAACAGGGCGAAGTTCACCCGCAACTCACTCGCCGCCCGCAGCAGCCCCGCCGTGTCCGGCGGATAGGAGCCGACGAAGACCACGTCCGGTCGCGCCGCCTGCACCGCCCGGATGATCGGCGCGAAATCCACGGTGGTCGGTGGATAAGCCCGGTCATAGACCACCCGCAACCCGCGCTCCCGCGCCAGGTAGCGCGCGCTCTCGGCCGTGCGCTGGTGGAAGTCGCTGTCCAGATTCACCAGAGCGATCGTGCGGGGCCGCGGGTCCAGGGACATGGCAATGTCCATGAACCCCTTCGCGAAGGTCGTCCGCACGTCCGAGCCGGTCGGGTTGATGCTGAAGTAGCGGTCGTAGCGGAAATCGGTGTTCACCCCCGTGCCGAAGAGCGACACGAAGGTCATTCCGCGCTGGATCACCACCGGCATCGCCGGCGCGATGATCGCGGTGGCATAGCCGGAGACGACGAGGTCCACTTTGTCCACGTCGATCAGCTTCGTGTAGATGCCCGGCACCTGCGCACCGGCGCTCTGATCGTCATAGGTGACCAACTGCACGGGACGGCCGAGCAGCCCGCCGCGGGAATTCACGTCCTCCGCCCAGATGCGGTGCGCGACGAGCGCGGGACGGCCATTCCCCGCCAGCCCGCCGGACTGGGACATGGAATAGCCGATCTTGATCGGATCGCCCGAGGGTGCGGTCTGGCTGCGCGCGGTGGCGGGAACGGTCGCCGCCAGCGCCATGCCGCCCAGGGCGCGCCTGCTGATCTCCACCATGGAATCCCCTCCTGCTCGTCGTTCTCGTTGACTCGCAGGAGGCTCCGCCTCCTGCACCTCCGCCGGGGAGCCTGAGGCCCCCCGGACCCCCGCCTCTATTCGGCCGCGATCTTCGAGGGATCGGCGCCGACGCGTCCCGACTTGTCGTGCGCGGCGCGCTTCGCGATCTGGAAGTCGTAGCGCACGCTCGGCACCGAAGGGTCGGGCGATTCGTTCAGCCCGGTGGCGAGGTTCACCACCAGCGATTCCGACACGCCGAACACCGTGTCGGAATCGATGTTCGGATCGTTCCCCAGGTACAGCGCGGTCACCAGTTCCCGGTACCCCTCCGCCCCGATCAGCATGTGGATATGCGCGGGCCGGAAGCCGTGGCGCTGCTGCTTCCGCACCAGCTCTCCCACCGGCCCGTCCATCGGAATGGAGTAGCCCAGCGGGATCAGTGTCCGGATGGCGTAGCGGCCCTCCGCGTCGGTGCGGTACTGGCCGCGCATGTCCATCACTTCGGGGTCGTTCGCCTGGAGGTCGTAGGCGCCCTCGGCATCGGTCTGCCAGACCTCGACGATGGCGTTCGGCACGCCGTTTCCGGCCTCGTCCACGACCTTGCCGAACATGATCATCTCCGGCCCCTTCGCGCGGGTCGCGATGCTCTGGCCGTACTCGAAGCGCGGGCTGTTCTCCCGGTAGAACGGGCCGAGCAGGCTCGTCTCGGTCGCCTCGCCGACACGGTTCTCCCGGTCGTCCATCACGTTGACCAGTCGCGACAGGCCGAGCGTGTCGGACAGAAGGATGAACTCCTGCCGATAGGGCGTGCAGGCCTGACCGACGCGGGTCAGGAAGTCGATGCCGGCCAGCCACTCGGTCGGCGTCAGTTTCACCTCCCGCGCGAAGGCGTGCAGGTGTCGCGTCAGGCTCTCCATGATCTCCCGCAGGCGGGGATCGGGCGTGTTCGCCATCTGCGCGACGGCGGCATCGGTGACGGTGTGTTCGTTCAGGTCGGCCATAGGGTCCTCCCCATTGTCAGTCGGGACGGATATTGGCAGCCGCGACGATCGGGCGCCACTTCGCCACCTCGTCGCGCGTCAGTTCGGCCAGCTTCTCCGGCGTGCCGCCCAGCGGCTCCACCCCCTGCGCCCGCAGGTTCGCCAGGGAGGCCGGATCGGCCAGCAGCGCGTTTGTCGCCCGGTTCAGCCGCGCCGTGACCTCGGCCGGCAGACCGGCGGGGCCGTAGAGGTGCCACATCCCCTCCACCACAAAATCGGCGATGCCGGCCTCCTGGATGGTCGGCGTGTCGGGTAGGGAGGAGACGCGGCGGGCCGAGGTCACGGCCAGCCCGCGCAGTGTCCCGGCCTCCAGATGCGGCTTGAAGGCCAGGGGGTGGTAGAACATCACGTCCACCCGCCCCGCGATCAGGTCCGTCACCGCCTGCCCGCCGTTCCGATATGGCACGTGATCCGTGTTGAGCCCGCTCCGCAGATTCAGCAGCGCCTGGGAGAGGTGCCCCGTCGTCCCGTTCCCCGCGGAGGCGACCGCCAGCGGCCGCGGCCGGGATTTTGCCAGTGTGACCAGCTCCGTGACATTGGCCGCCCCCAGAGAGGGCGGCACCGCCAGCACCGTGGGCGTGGTCACGAAGGGCGCGACGGCCGTGAAGTCTCGCACAGGGTCGAAGCCCTGGTCGGGATAGAGGCTGGCATTGATCCCGTGCGTGCCGTTCGTGCCGAGCAGGAGCGTGTAGCCATCCGGCGCCGCCCGCGCGACGGCCTGCGCCCCCACATTGCCGCCGGCCCCCGCGCGGTTGTCCACCACCACGGGCTGCCCGGCCTCGCGGGCCAGCGCCTCGCCCAGGATGCGGCCGAGCACGTCCGTCGTGGTGCCCGCCGCGAAGGGCACGATCAGCCGGATCGGCCGGTTCGGCCAGGGTGCCTGGGCTTGGGCGGGAAGTACCGTCAGCGCGGCGGCACCGAGCGCCGCGCGGCGGGTGATCGCGATCATGCGGCCTCTCCTGCGGAGGTGACGTAGCCCTCGACGGGGCCGACGACGGTGCCGCGCCGCACGGGGACGCAGCTGTCGGGGAATTCCTGCACGAAGCGCGCGCCGGTATCGGCCAACAGGCCGAGAAAACGGTCGAGATGGCGCATCGCGCCGTTCGGCAGGTCGTGCAGCACCAACGTCACGGGGTCAGGACGGCGTCCCATCTCCAGCGCCCGGTCCACCCAGCCCTCGGGATCACGGAAATCGCCGGGAACGGCGTTCCACAGGATGCAGGTCATGCGCTGTCGCTGCAGATGCGCCAGCGCCGCGGCGCTGAGCAGATGCGGTCCCAGGGCCCCGCCGCCGCCAAAGGGGCGGAACAGGCGGTCCGGGTGGGACAGGTCGCCGATGATCGCCTGGGTGCGGCCGATCTCGTCCTCCGCGACGGAGTCCTGATCCGGCAACTCGCCCAGCGGCCGGTCGTGGTTCCAGCTGTGGTTGCCGATCCAGTGTCCCTCGTCCCGCGCCCGCTCCGCCAGGGCGCGTCGGCCGGGCTCGGCCAGCTTGCGGCCGAGCACGAAGAAGGTGGCGTGCAGCCCGCGCGTCCGCAGCACGTCCAGAACGCCCGGCGTCACCTCCGGCTCCGGTCCGTTGTCGAAGGTGAGGGTGACGTCGGTCATTCGATGCGGATGCGGTTCTCGCGCACCACGCGCTGCCACACGGCGGTCTGGGACTCGATGAACCCGCCGAAGGCGGCGGGCTCGGACATGGTCAGGTCGAAGCCGAGCCCGTCCTTCAGCCGGGACTGCGTCGTCGGCGCCTCCACCACGCGGGTCAGCGCTTCCCGGAAGCGGCGCTGGATCGGCTCGGGCGTCGCGATCGGCGCCAGCACGCCGAGGAAGGAGACCGCGTCGATCCCCGCCACGCCGCACTCCCCTACCGTGGGCAGATCCGGGTACATGGAAGAGCGCCGCGCCCCCGTCTGCGCCAGCGCGCGCACGAGGCCGGAGGCGACATGACCGGACAGGGCTGCCGCACCCATGGCGATGTCCGTCTGGTTCCCCGCCGCCGCCGTCGCCAGTGGTCCGCCGCCAGGATAGGGCACGTGCAGGAACTGCACCCCCAGCACGCCCTGCATCTGCGCTAGGACAAGATGCGCCATCGTCCCGTTGCCGTTGGTGGCGCAGGAGATGGCTTCCGGGGCCCCGCGACGCGCGGCCTCGATCACCTCCGGGAAGCTCTGCCAGGACCGCGCCGCCGGGGTGACGATCAGCAGCGGCGTGGTGCCGATCATGGTGATCGGCGCGAGGTCCCGTGCGGACTCATAGCCCGGGTTCGGGATCAGCGCGGGGTTGGTGACGTGGCTGTCGAAGACGAAGACGAAAGTCTGGCCATCCGGCGCCGAACGCGCGGCATAGGCCGTGCCCATCGTTCCGCCAGCCCCGGCGCGGCTTTCAACCACCACCGGTACGCCGAGTTCCGCCTGGAGCCCCGGCTGCACGAGGCGCGAGACAGCATCCACCGTCCCGCCGGGCGGGTAGGGGGCGATGATTCGGACCGGGCCGCGCGGCCAGCCCGCCACCTGCGCGATCGCCGGGGCGGCGAGCCCCGCCGCCGCACCGGCCAGCAGGGCCCGCCGCCCCGTCATGGTCAGGCGCCCGCCTCGTCCTGTACGGGATTGCTGAGGACGCCGACGCCCTCGATGTCGATCTCGGCGATGTCACCGGGCTTCAGGAAGACCGGCGGCTTGCGGGCATAGCCGACGCCGGAGGGCGTGCCGGTCGCGATCACGTCGCCCGGCTCCAGCGTCATCACCTCGGACAGGATGGCGAGGATGCGGGGGACGGAGAAGATCATATCGGACGTGTTGCTGTCCTGCATGGTCTCCCCGTTCAGGCGCATCTGGATGCGCAGCGCGTTCGGGCCCTGCGGGATCTCGTCGGGCGTGACGATTTCCGGCCCGAAGCCGCCCGTGCGCTCGAAGTTCTTGCCCATGGTCCACTGGTTGGACTTGCGCTGGTAGTCGCGGATTGAGCCCTCGTTGAAGCAGGCATAGCCGGCGACGCAGGACAGGGCGTCGGACTCTGTCAGGTGGCGGGCGCGCTGGCCGATGATCACCGCCAGCTCCGCCTCGTAATCGAACTTGTCGGACACCTTCGGCCGGATCAGCGCCTGCCCCGGCGCGGCGAGGGAGGTCGGGCCGCGCATGAACACGGCGGGATAGTCGGGGATGGGGTTGTTCCCCTCCTTCGCGTGCAGCGCGTAGTTCAGGCCGATGCAGATGATCTTGCCGGGGCGCGGGACGGGCGGCAGCAGCTTCAGCCCGGCGATCGGCTGGCCCTTCGCGCCGGACAGCTTGGCGGCGAGGGCCTTCGCGTTCGTCGGCAGGTTCAGCGCGGTGAAGGCGGCCAGGAAGTCGGTCGGCAGGTCCGGCACGACATCGGCCAGCGCCACGACGCTGTCGCCCATGCGGGCACCGAGGGCCGGACGGCCCTCCTTCTCGAACGCGATCAGCCGCACCGGATCATTCCCTCCAGGTTGAGCGGAGGTTTTATCGAAAATCCGCCCCGGTCAAGCGGATGTCCGACAGAACTTGCGGCTGGGCGCGCCCTGTCGGAACATCGCGGCCGATGCCGCCCCCTGACACCCTCCGGGACGACACCCTGGCCACCACCGTCCACCGCCGCCTGCGCCAGGACATCCTGGCCGGTCGCCTGCGGCCCGGGCTGAAGCTCAAGCCGCGAGAACTGGCCGCGGCCTATGGCGCCGGCGCCAGCCCGACGCGGGAGGCCCTGTCGCAGCTCGCGGCCGAGGGGCTGGCCGAGCGGCTCGAGCGGCGCGGCTTTCGCGTCGCGTCCGCCGCGCCGAGCGGCCTTGCGGAGCTCATCCGCAGCCGTTGCCTCGCGGAGGGTGCGGCGCTGCGCGAATCCATCCTTCGCGGCGACGCAGCGTGGGAAGATGCGCTGGTCCTCGCGGAGCACCGACTGCGTCGCCAGCCCCGCTCCCTCGACCCGCAGCGCTTCGAGCCGAACCCGGAGTGGGAGGCGTGTCACCGCCGCTTCCACCGCGCGCTACTGGCGGCCTGCGATGCCCCGCCGCTGCTCGCCTTCTGCGACCGGCTGCACGAGGAGGCGGGCCGCTACCGCGCCCTCTCGAACACCGTCGCCTATCCCGGCCGCGACGTGGCGGCGGAGCACAAGGCCATCGCCGAGGCCGCGCTGAACCGGGACGCTGAGACGGCCGTGCGGCTGCTCGGCGAGCACTTCTCCCGCACCGGTCAGTTCCTGGTGGACGCGCTGGACGCGGCCGCGGGGTAGGGGCTTACCGTTCCTCGACCAGACGCGCGTCATAGAGACGCTGGGCGCGCTCGACCTCCGGCAGGTGCTTCATGGTCCAGCCATACAGCGCCTCGATCGGCTCCTTCAGGCTGCGGCCGAGCGGGGTCAGCGCGTACTCCACCGCCACGGGAGAGGCCGGGATCACCCGCCGCTCTACGATGCCGTTCCGCTCCAGCCGCCGCAGCGCCTGGGTGAGCGCCTTTTGCGTGACGCCCTCCAGCGCGCGCCGGATGCCGTTGAAGCGCTGCGGGCCGCCGCAGAGCGCCGCCAGGATCAGGATGGACCACTTGTCGGCGATCTGGTCGAGCACGACGCGGCTTCCGCAATCCTCGCGGAAGACCCCGCAAGCCTGCCGGGCAATGCCGGCCTGTCCGTCGGGCATGGCGGTTTCCTCCGGTATACCTGGTGCAGGCAAGGTGCCTGATTGACATCAAGTATACCGAATATACCTGTCCGCCTCACGAAGTTTCGGAGCGCGACCGCATGTCCTCCCCGCAGACCGGGATCCTGTTCCAGCCCTTCCGTCTCAAGTCGCTGTCGCTGAAGAACCGCGTGGTCATGGCACCGATGACCCGCTCCTTCGCTCCGGGCGGCATCCCGGGCGAGCCCAACGTCGCCTATTACCGCCGCCGGGCCGAGGGCGGGGTGGGGCTGATCCTGTCTGAGGGAACGGTGATCGACCGGCCCGCTTCCCGCAACGATCCCGGCATCCCCTTCTTCCATGGGGATGCCGCCCTGTCCGGCTGGCGCGGCGTGATCGAGGCGGTGCACCGGGCCGGCGGCCGGATGGGCCCGCAGATCTGGCACACCGGCTCGACGATCAGCTTTCAGACGGAATGGGTGCCCGAGGTTCCGGTGGAGAGCCCCTCCGGCCTCCTCGCCCCGGACAAGCCGCGCGGTGAGGCGATGAGCGAGGAGGACATCGCCGACACGGTCGCCGCGTTCGGTCGCGCCGCCCGCGACGCCCAGCGCCTGGGCTTCGACGTGGTGGAGCTGCACGGCGCTCATGGTTACCTGATCGACCAGTTCTTCTGGTCCGGCACGAACCACCGCACCGACCGCTTCGGCGGTGCGACGCTGCGGGAGCGCGCCCGTTTCGCGGCAGAGGTGGTCCGCGGCGTCCGCGCGGCGGTCGGTCCCGACTTCCCGGTCATCCTGCGCGTCAGCCAGTGGAAGCAGCAGGATTTCGGCGTCCGCCTAGCGCCCACGCCGGACGAGATGACGGACTGGCTGCTGCCGCTGGTGGAGGCGGGCGTGGACGTCCTGCACTGCTCCCAGCGGCGCTTCTGGGAGCCGGAATTCCCGGAGATCGACGGGGAGGCCGGGCTGAACTTCGCGGGCTGGGCGAAGAAGCTGACCGGGGCGGCGACGATCAGCGTGGGGTCTGTCGGCCTGTCCGGCGAGTTCATCAACGCCTTCGCCGGCGAGTCCTCCACCGCGACGCGGCTGGACGAGCTGGTCCGGCGCATGGAGCGGGAGGAGTTCGACCTGATCGCCGTCGGGCGCGCCCTGCTGGCCGACCCGGAGTGGGTCGCGAAGGTGAAGGCGGGCGAGGGGGCACTGAAGGGCTTCACGCCAGACGCCCTGCGCGAGCTGGTCTGAACCGGAGGGCCGGTGTCTACGGGGAGGGGGCCTTCCGTCTCCCCATGGGCGCCGGGCCTGACGGGGCCGCGTGGCCGTCCGCTGGACCCTGCGCGCAACCGGTCCCTGGCGCCTCACGTTGAGGCGGCTGGGGATGGCGGGCCGCGTGCGCCGTCGTCCCAGGCCGGACTCCGGCGGCGGCTCCGGGGTTCGCTCCCGGGTGTCGCTGCCCAGCGCAGGACACCCCCATGCCCGATCACAACGTGAAGACCGTGCAGGGCGAGGCGCCGCCCGCCACCCGCCCCGGCGGCGTACCGGTCACGCTGACCATCAATGGCGAGAAGCGCGTCCTCCTCGTCGAGCCCTGGACAAGCCTGCTGGATCTTCTGCGCGAGGACCTCGGACTTACCGGAACGAAGAAGGGCTGCGACCACGGCCAGTGCGGCGCCTGCACGGTGCTGGTGGACGGGCAGCGGGTGAATTCCTGCCTTGCCCTCGCGGTCAGCAAGGAGGGCAGCGAGGTCGTCACGATCGAGGGCCTGGCCGGCCCCGACGGCGCGCTGCACCCGATGCAGGAGGCCTTTGTCGAGCACGATGCCTTCCAGTGCGGCTACTGCACCCCGGGCCAGATCCTGTCCGCCGTGGCCCTGGTGCAGGAGGGCCGCGCCCGCACGGAAGACGAGATCCGGGAATACATGAGCGGCAATCTCTGCCGCTGCGGCGCCTATCCCAACATCGTTGCCGCCATCCAGGACGTGATGGCCCAGGGCGCGGCAGGCGGGGAGGGCGGCCGGTGAACCGCTTCACCTACGCCCGTCCCTCCTCCGTGGCGGAGGCGGTGCACGAGGTCTCCACCAACCCGGCGGCGAAGCTGCTGGCGGGCGGCACGAACCTCGTGGACCTGATGAAGTACAGCGTGGAGCGGCCCACGCATCTCGTCGACCTCACGCACCTGTCCGGCCTCTCCGGGATCGAGGAGACGGCGGAGGGCGGGCTGCGGATCGGCGCGCTGGTGACGAACACCGCCGCCGCCTATGACGAGCGGGTGAAGGCACGCGCCCCGCTGCTGTCCAGCGCCCTGCTAGCCGGGGCCACGCCCCAGCTCCGCAATGCCGCGACAGTGGGCGGCAACCTGCTCCAGCGCACGCGCTGCTACTATTTCTACGACACCGGCACGCCCTGCAACAAACGGGAGCCCGGCTCGGGCTGCCCGGCGAAGGAGGGCGTGAACCGCATTCACGCGATTCTCGGCACGAGCGAGCAGTGCATCGCGACCCATCCCTCCGACATGTGCGTGGCCCTGGCCGCACTGGAGGCGGTGGTGAAGGTCGCAGGCCCGCAGGGAGAGCGGAGCATCCCCATGGCGGAGTTCCACCGCCTGCCCGGCGACACGCCCTGGCAGGACACGAACCTCGCGCGGGACGAGATCATCGTCGCGGTGGAGGTGCCGGCGTCCGGCTTCGGAGAACACCATACCTACCTGAAACTGCGGGACCGGCTCTCCTACGCCTTCGCCCTCGTCTCCGTGGCGGCGGGGCTGGAGATGGACGGGGATCGGGTGCGGCGGGCGCGCATCGCCCTCGGCGGCGTGGCGCACAAGCCCTGGCGGGTGCCGGAGGCGGAGGCGATCCTGCAAGGCGCCACCGTAACGCCCGAGCTGGCGGAAAAGGTCGCCGACCGGTTGCTGGAGGGCGCGAAGGGCTACGAGGGCAACGCCTTCAAGATCGGCATGGCTCGCCGCGCCATCCGCCGCGCCCTTGCCCAGGCGGCGGCCGGCACGCCGCAATCCCAGACCGACAAGCGCATCCAGTAGGGGCCGCCCACATGTCCATCACCTCGACCCATGTCGGCAGCCCCCGTAGCCGGGTGGACGGCCACGCCAAGGTGACCGGCACGGCGACTTACGCCGCCGAGTTCACCGCCGAGGGCCTGCTGCACGGCGTCGTCGTCTCCGGCACCGTCGCCAAGGGGCGCATCAAGTCCATCGACATCACGGCCGCGATGGCCGTGCCCGGCGTCGTGCAGGTCTTTACCCATAAGAACCGCCCCCGCACCGCCTGGCGCGGCAAGGCCTATCAGGACGAGGTGGCGCCGCCCGGCACGCCCTTCCGCCCGCTGCACGATGAGCGGATCGTCTATAGCGGCCAGCCCGTCGCCCTGGTGGTGGCGGAGGACTTCAACACCGCCCGCCACGCCGCCACCCTCGTCCGCGTGGAGTACGTGGCCGAGCCGCACGAGACGGACCTGCTGGCCGTGCGCGACAAGGCCTATGAGCCGCCGAAGAAGCGCTCCGGCATCTCGCCGCCGCCGAAGGCCCGGGGAGACATGCGGACGGCCTTCGCCGAGGCGCCCTACAAGGTGGAGAACGAGTACCGGATCGCGGTCGAGCACCACAATCCCATGGAGATGCACGCCTCCACGGTGGTGTGGGAGGGGGACGGGAAGATCACCGTCCACGACAAGATCCAGGGGGCGCAGAACACCCAGTCCTACGTCAGCAGCGTCTTCGGGCTTTCCCCCAAGGACGTGCGGGTGATTGCGCCCTTCATCGGCGGCGCCTTCGGCTCCGGGCTGCGGCCGCAGTACCAGCTCACCCTTGCCGTCATGGCGGCGTTGGCGCTGAAGCGCTCCGTCCGCGTGACGCTGACGCGCGACCAGATGTTCACCTTCACCCATCGCCCCGACGTGCTGCAGGCGATCGCGCTCGGCGCCAATCCGGACGGCACGCTCCAGGCGCTCCGGCACGAAGGCGTCAGCGGCACCTCCACCTACGAGGATTACCAGGAGGTGGTGGTGAACTGGTCGAACGGCCTCTACCACTGCGACAACATCGAGATGATCTACAAGGTGGCGAAGCTGGATACCGCCACCCCCGGCGACATGCGCGCGCCCGGCGCGCCCACCGGCCTCTTCGCCATGGAATCCGCCATGGACGAGCTGGCACACAACTTGAAGATGGACCCGCTCCAGCTCCGCCTGCGCAACTATGCGGAGATCGACGAGAACACGGGCAAGCCCTTCACGAGCAAGGAGCTGCGCGCCGCCTACCAGCTCGGCGCCGAGCGCTTCGGCTGGTCCCGCCGCAACCCCGAGCCGCGCTCCATGAAGGAGGGGCGGGAGCTGGTCGGCTACGGGATGGCCTCCGGCATGTGGGAGGCGCAGATGCAGAAGACCTCCGCCCGCGCCGTGCTGACGGCGGACGGAAAGCTGGAGGTTGGCACCGCCTCCGCCGATATCGGCACCGGCACCTACACCATCCTGACGCAGATCGCCGCCGACGCGCTCGGCCTGCGGATGGAGGAGGTCACGGCAAAGCTCGGTGACTCCTCCCTGCCGACCTCGCCGGTGGAGGGCGGCTCCTGGGCCGCGGCCTCCGCCGGATCGGCCGTGCAGCTCGCCTGCAACACGGTGCGGGAGAAGCTCTTCTCCTATGCCCGTTCCATGGATGACTCGCCCCTGGCGAATGCCAGCCTGGAGCGGGTGATGTTCCGGGACGGCCGGATCGCGCTGATCTCCGACCCCACCCGCTCCGTCTCTATCCCAGAGGCGATGCGCGCCGGCGGCGTGGACCGGATCGAGGCGGAGGAGACCGCGACCCCGAGCAAGCTGGTGCAGCTCCGCTACTCCGCCTTCACCCACTCTGCGGTCTTCGTGGAGGTGCGGGTGGACGAGGAGCTGGGCGTCATCCGCGTGACGCGGGTGGTGAACGCGGTCGCGGCGGGGAAGATCCTGAACCCGAAGACCGCGCGATCCCAGGTGCTGGGCGGCGTGGTCTGGGGGATCTCGATGGCGCTGCACGAGGAGTCCATGGCGGACCACAACCTCGGCCGCTTCATGAACCACAACTACGCCGAGTACCACATCCCCGTGAATGCCGACATCCACGACATCGACGTGATCTTCGTGGAGGAGAAGGACGACAAGGCCAGCCCCATCGGCGTGAAGGGACTGGGCGAGATCGGCATCGTCGGCACGGCGGCCGCCATCGCGAATGCGGTGTTCCATGCCACCGGCAAACGGGTCCGCACGCTGCCCATCACCATCGACAAGCTGTTGGAGTGATCGGGGCGTCGCTTACGGTGCCTTAAGGAGTGGATGCGATCCTGATCCCAGGGATCGCATCAAGAGACATGGTCATGTTGGACGGGTTCACGGTCCGCGCGATGGGGTTGGCAATGCTCCTCGTCCTCGCCGTTCCGGGCGGCGCAGGGGCCCAGCCGCAGCCGGCCGCCTTCTCCGAGGATGCGGAGGCGCTCGGCCGCCTGGCGGTCAGCATGCTCGGCACGGCGGCGGGGCAGGCCCAGGCCTGCGGCCAGCACGGGGTTGCGGCGGAGATGCTCCAGGACGCCCGGACCTGGGTGTCCGTGCACGCCGTGCCGATCGAGCCTGAGGCGACGCGGCTCGCATGGAATGCCGTCTTCGACGAGGGGGTGCGGGCCGGTGTGCGGCAGGCCATGCGGCTGGGCTGCGGCGAGGGGCGCTGGGTCAGCCTGGCCAGGGGGGCCGAGGAGATCGGCCGCAACATTCCCGTCCGCCTGCCCGGGCAGACGCAGTTGGCCACTGCTCCGGTGCGCTGACCCATAGGGGTGACGCGAGCGGACTCTCCCCGAGCATCACCCTTGAAACGCATCAGTGCCGGCGGCTGCGGCGCGGCGCCTCGGCGCCCTCCGCCTCGTCGTCCAGCACCAGCTCCTCCGTGCCCATCCGCCAGGTCGCGTTCCAGCGCCGCGGCTTCCCGCCCCGGCAGCGCAGCAGGTCCAGCGTCCATTGCGGGTCGCCCAGGTTGTGCGGGGCGCCGCCGGCGCGTCCCGTGACGCGCCAGCGCGTGGTGGCCAGGGACGGCCCCGAATCCGACCCCGCATCATCCTTCGTCTCGCGCAGCAGAAGGCCGATCCCGCCGCCCGTCTCGGCGGCCAGTTGCAGCCGCCGCACCGCGGTCGCGTCCGGGTTCTCCCACAGCAGCAGCACGCCCGACACGGCGGGGCAGCGCAGCGCCTCCTCGGTCGCCCAGAGCGCGTCCGCCGCGGTCTGCGGCTGCGCCAGGACAAGCTGGGATGGGGAGAGGCCGAAGCGCATCAGCCCCGGCGGCCAAGCATCCACCTCCCGCGCGATCCAGAACACCGTGCCGCCGGAGCGCGCGAGGAGCAGCGCCGCGAAGCCGGTCGCAGCGCCGCCCGAATCGGACAGGATCTCATGCAGGGAGGCCCGGGCCAGCCCGCCGCCGGGCAGGGCCTCGTCCATCCCGGGGCAGAGGGAGATGGCCGGGGGCGGTTCCCGCTCCGTCAGGCCGCTGCGCTCGATCCGCGCGACGCGGGCGCGCAGCGCCGCCAGCACCGCCCGCCGGTCGAGCGCCCCGTCACGACCAGGCCCGCCCGCACCGGTGCCGGTCGGGTCCGGATCGGCCGGGGAGGGGAGGGACGGCGAATCGGGGGGCATAGTTGTTCATACTATGTTCCCGAGCGCCCGCCACGCCTTTCCGGCCGCCCCTTGAACGTGGGGCGGGCCGGAAAGGGTCGGGTGCGGACGGTCAGCTGTCCGCGCGGATGTTGTTCTCCCGGATCACGGTCGCCCACTTCTCCACCTCCTGCCGCAGGAAGGCCTCCGTGTCGGCGGGGGAGGTGGTGGTCACCGTCGCGCCCTGCTCCTGCAACCGCGCCCGGACCGCCGGCTCGGCGGCGATCCCCGCGATGACCGTCTGCATGCGCTGCACGATCGGCGCCGGCACGCCGGCCGGGCCGAGCAGGGCCCAGTAGGTCAGCGCCTCGAAGCCCGGGAAGCCGAGCTCCGCGAAGGGGGCGACGCCGGGGAGGTATGTGGAGGGGCGCGCCGAGCTGACGCCGATCGCCCGCAGCGCGCCGCTCCGGACATGCGGGAGCACGATCACGATGTTGGACATGAACAGCGGCAGGTGCCCGCCCAGCACGTCCTGCAGGGCCGGCCCGCCGCCGCGATAAGGCACGTGGACGAGCCGGAAATCGCCGCGCTGCTGCAACAGCGTCGCGGAGATGTGGGCGAGGCTGCCCGTGCCCGTCGTGGCGTAGTTGAGCGTCTCCGGCGCCGCCTTCGCCGCGGCCACCAGCGCCTCCATCGTCCGGTAGGGCGTGGTGGGCTGGGTCAGCAGGGCATAGGGGCAGGTCCCGACGACGGTGCAGAAGCTGAAGGCCTGCATCGTCTTGTAGGGCAGTTCCAGCAGCGTGTCGTTCGTGGCGACCGTGTCGTTCGCCAGCAGCCAAGTATAACCATCCGGTGCGGAGCGCGCCGTCTCGGTGGAGCCGACGCTGCCGGAGGCGCCGCCGCGGTTCTCCACGATCACGCTCTGCCCCAGCACTTCTTGCAGGCGCGGCTGGAGGATGCGGGCGACGACGTCGTTGGAGCCGCCGGGCGGATAGGGAACGATGATCCGCACGGGACGGGCGGGCCAGTTGCCCTGCGCCGAGGCGATCTGCGGGGCCGAGAGGCCGGCAGCGACCGTGGCGATCAGGGTACGACGCAGCATGGATGCTCTCCCGCCTGTTCTTGCTCGACGGGCAACCCGATCGCGTTCCTCGTTCCGGGCGCGGTGCCGATGGCCGACCATAGCCGCCCGCCGGCGTGCATAGCAAAACGCGCTTAGCAAAAGAGGCGGGCGCCACATCGGCGCCCGCACCGGTCATCCCCGGCGGGTGGTAATGTCCCAAGGTGCGCGGTTCGCCTCGCGTGCCGCCTCGGAGCGGCTGACGCCGATATCCGCCAGCATGCGGTCATCAAGGGTGGCCAGCAGGCGGCGCTCCTCGATCGCGCGGACCATGCGCGCGAACGTCTTCATCCAGAGCCCCCCCTGGGTGCTCCGGACCGCGGCGCGATCGAAGGCGGGATGGTGGATGACGTGACCGGACATGGTGGGCAGCTCCTTCTCTGATGTGGCCCACGAGAAAGATCGGTGCGGATGCAGCATAAGGGAAACGAGTTGTTTTGAATCGCGGCATCAGCAATGCTGATGACGCCATGCTGAACATTCCTGCTGGAATCGATCCTGATCTGCTGCGCTCCTTCGTGCTGGTGGCCGAGGGCGGCAGCGTCACCCGGGCGGCCTCGCGCGTCGGACGCACGCAATCCGCGGTGTCCATGCAAATGCGACGGCTGGAGGAAGCGCTCGGCCAGCCCCTGCTGCTGCGCGGTCCCAAGGGGCTTTCTCCCACCCCGCACGGCACCTGGCTGCTCGACCGCGCGCGCCGCCTGCTCGCCATGCATGACGAGATCGTGACCAACTTCCGCACGCCGGAGATCGCGGGCCATGTCCGGCTCGGTTCCCCGGACGACTACGCGCTGGTCTGGCTGCCCGAGATCCTCGCCGCCTTCGCCGAGTCCCACCCGGCGGTGGAGGTGGAGGTCATCTGCATGCCTTCCACCGAGCTGCTGGAACGCTTCGAGCGCGACGAGCTCGACCTTACCCTCTACTCCTACGGCAATGAGCGGAGCCCGGCCGTCGGGGCGGAGCGGCTGTGGCGCGGTCCGCTGCGCTGGGTCGGCTCGGCGGCGCGGCCGGTCCACCTGATGCGGCCGCTGCCCTTGGCCCTGTCCCATAACGGCTGCATCTGGAGCCGCGCCGCTACGATCGCGCTGGAGAGGGCGGGCGTGTCCTGGCGCATGGCCTATTCCTCCGCTTCCCAGACCGGGACGCATGCCGTGGTGCTGGCAGGCCTCGGCGTTACGGTGGGGCTGAACGCCTCCCTCCCGCCGGGGCTCCGCCTGCTGGGGGCGGAGGATGGGCTGCCCGAGCTGCCGGAACTCGAGATCGCCCTTCTCCGCAACCCCGACCTGCCCGCAGCCTCCGCCCTGGCGGCCCGTATCAAGGCCGGTTTCGAGGCGCGCCGCGCCCCGCCGGCGATGGCCGCCTGACCGCGCCTCCATCCCGGCCGGCACCTTGAAGCCCGGCGCGCGCGCGTGGTCATGTGCGCGCCGACAAGGAAAAGCGTCCGGGAGAGGCAGTTGATGATCCTTCGCCGCAGGAGCCTGATCGTGGCCGGTGCCGCGGGCCTGGCCATGCCATCGGTGCTCCGCGCCCAGGGGAGCGGCACCGGCTCCTGGCCGGAACGCCCGATCCGCCTGATCGTGCCCTGGCCGCCAGGCGGCTCCACCGACACGGTGGCGCGCATCTTCCAGCCCCGCCTCGTGGAGGTTCTCGGCCGCCCGATCATCATCGAGAACCGCGGTGGCGCCTCCGGCGCCATCGGTGCCGGGGAGGCCGCGCGCGCGGCGCCGGACGGCTACACCTGGATGCTTGCCTACGACAACGAGGCGACGAACCAGACCGTCATGCGCCTGCCCTACCGCGCGCTGGAGGCCTTCGTCCCCATCTCCCTCGTCGCCACCGGACCTCTGGCGCTGGTCGCCCACCAGTCCAGGCCGTGGCGCAACTACGCGGAACTGGTGGAGGCCGCGAAGCGCGCGCCCGATACGCTCAACTACGCCACCTCGGGCGTGGGCGGGCTCGCCCATGTCTCGACGACGCTGCTCCAGCAGCGCGGCGGTTACAGCATGGTGCACGTCCCCTACCGCGGCGGCGGCCCGGCCGTGCAGGACGCCGTGGCGGGCCATGTGCCGCTTTTCATGTCGAACGTGGTCATTATCTCCCAGCACATCCGGGCCGGGGTGCTCCGCCCCCTGGGCGTGACCACCCGCACCGAGAGCCGCCACGTTCCCGGCACCCCCTCCTTCGCCGAGCAGGGAGTGGCCGACTTCGAGGCGCCGACCTGGTGGATGCTGATGGGCCGCGCCGGCACGCCGGAGCCGATCGTGGAGCGGATGCGGACCGCCATCCGGCAGGTGGTGCAGGAGCCCGACGTCAAGGCGAAGATCGAGGAGCAAGGGGCCGACGTCGTGGCCTCGGACGGGGCGGCCGCCACCCGATTCTTCACCAATGAGGTGGAGAAGTGGGCCAGTGTGATCCGTGCCGCCGACATCCGCGCCGACGGTTAGGGATTTGTTCGGGTCCCAGCAGGAGAGGGCGCGTTTCGCGGCCCTGATGGAAGAGGGCGCCGTCATCCGGCGCCGCCTCGCCACCGAGGCGACCGACACCGTCCTGGCGGTGGTCGCGGTCTGCGAGGCGGCCACCCGGTCCGGCCGGCGTCTCTTCTTCTGTGGCAATGGCGGCTCGGCCGCCGACGCCATGCACCTGGCGACCGAGTGGACCATCCGCCTGCGCGGCGCGGTGGAGCGTCCCTCCTGGCCGGCTGTCGCCCTGGGCGCCGATCCGACCGCGCTCACGGCGGCCGGCAACGACTATGGCTTCGCCGAGGTCTTCGCCCGGCCGCTCTCCGGCCTGGGCGGGGCAGGGGACGTGCTCTTCGGCATCACCACCAGCGGCCGGTCTTCCAGCGTGCTGCGGGCCCTGGCCGTGGCGCGGACGATGGGCATCACCACGGTGGGCCTGCTGGGGGCCGGCGGGGGGCCGGCGCTCCCCCTCTGCGACCACGCGCTGGTCGTGCCGAGCGCGGAGACGGCCCGGGTGCAGGAAGCCCACATCACCCTCGGTCATGCGATCCTGGAACTCGTTGAAAACAGGCTCGTTCCCGCCGCCTCATGACGCCTGCGGAAAGTGAGGCAACTCGGCGAAAAAGGGTTTGACGGGGTCGTCCGACCCCCATATAAGCCGCCCCACACCGACGGCGCGGAACGCTCCGCCCGCCGGCCCCTCCCTCGGCAGCAGGGGTTCATCGCCAAGTGGTTCGAAAGAGCCGCTGGGCGACGCTTCTGCCTCTGACGGACGGGGTT